>NZ_WQGJ01000019.1:0-4526 GCF_013034605.1 Ruegeria sp. HKCCA4633 | reverse complement strand
AAACGCACTCCCTTGTATTCGTTGCATGTTGAGTTGGGAGGTAAGTTGGTTGATTTTGCTGGCTGGGAGATGCCTGTTCAGTATTCGCTGGGGATTATGGGGGAGCATAAGCAGTGTCGTGAGAAGGCGGCGTTGTTTGATGTGTCTCACATGGGTCAGGTGATTTTGCGCGGCGAGAATGTGGGTGAGAAGCTGGAAGCTTTGTGCCCTCAGGCTTATGCGACGCTGAAGGAAGGCAAGGCGCGGTACGGGTTCTTTACGAATGCGGATGGCGGGATCATGGATGACCTGATCGTGTCGAATGCGGGCGATCATTTCTTTGTGGTTGTGAACGCGGCGCTGCGGTATCAGGACATTCCGCATATGCGCGCGCACCTCGAAGGCGTCGAAGTGACCGAGATCTTCGACCGGGCGCTGGTGGCGGTGCAGGGTCCCAAGGCCGAGGATGTGGTGGGGGAACTTTGCCCTGCTGCCCGCGATCTGAAGTTCATGGAAACCACCGTGGCCGATATCAACGGCGTTGAATGCCGCATCTCGCGTCTGGGCTATACCGGCGAGGATGGTTACGAGATCTCGATCCCCGAGGACAAGGCGATCGAGATCAGCAAGGCTTTCCTGGCGCATGAAGATTGCGAACCTGCGGGTCTGGGCGCGCGCGACAGCCTGCGGCTTGAGGCGGGGCTGTGCCTGTATGGCAATGACATCGACCAGAGCACCTCGCCCATCGAGGCATCCCTGGGCTGGGCTATTCAAAAACGCCGCAAGGAAGAAGGCGGGTTCCCAGGCGCGGATCGCGTGCAAAAGGAACTGGCCGAGGGCGCGGCGCGCAAGCTGGTGGGCATCAAGCCCGACGGCCGGGCACCGGCGCGTCAGGGCGTTGAGGTGCAATGCCTTGAGGGCAACACGATTGGTCAGATCACCTCGGGCAGCTTTGGCCCCACGGTGGGTGGTCCGGTTGCGATGGGCTACGTGTCGAAGGGCCATGGTGAGCCCGGCGAGAAGGTGAACCTGATCATTCGGGGCAAGGCGCAACCGGCGCAGATCGTGGCGCTGCCCTTTGTCACACAGAATTACAAGCGTTGAAGTCAGGAGAGAGACAAGATGGCAACCTATTATTCCGAAGAGCATGAATGGCTGACCGTTGAGGGCGATACCGCCACGCTTGGCATCACCAAGCACGCGGCTGAACAGCTGGGTGAGGTGGTGTTTGTCGAGCAGCAGGAAGCGGGAGACGAGTTCGAGAAAGACGGCGAGATCGGCGTGATCGAATCCGTCAAGGCCGCGTCCGAGCTTTATGCTCCGGTGGATGGCGAGATCGTTGAAGTGAACGAAGCGCTGGCCGACAACCCCGGCGCGCTGAACGAAGACCCCGAAGGCGAAGCCTGGATCTACAAGATCAAGATTGCGGACGCATCGCAGCTTGAGGACCTGATGGACGAGGCCGGATACAAAGCCTTCATCGGCTAAACCAAACCGGGGGCCCGCGCCTGGGGTTCCACCGCTTTATCCGGAGCTTCTGCTTTTGGGGCTCCGCCCGCTCGGGCCGGACTGGCCCGCCTTCCACCGGAGATCTGCGCGGTCTCTGCCGGACCTGACTTATTCATAGGAGCGCTGCAATGGCCTTCAAACTGACCGACTACGAAGCCTATGACTTTGCCAACCGCCGCCACATTGGCCCGTCGCCCACCGAGATGCGCGACATGCTCAAGGTGATCGGCTTCAAGACATTGGACGAACTGATCGACGTCACCGTCCCGCCCGCGATCCGGCAGAAAGAGCCGCTGGACTGGGGTCCGGCGATGACGGAACGTGATGCTCTGTTCCACATGAAAGAGGTGGCGAGCAAGAACACCGTTCTGACCTCGCTGATCGGTCAGGGCTATTACGGCACCACCACACCTGCACCGATCCTGCGCAACATTCTGGAAAACCCGGCCTGGTACACGGCCTACACGCCCTATCAGCCCGAGATCAGCCAGGGTCGTCTTGAGGCGCTGCTGAACTTCCAGACCATGGTCAGCGACCTGACCGGGCTGGACGTGGCCAACGCGTCCTTGCTGGACGAAGCCACGGCGGCTGCCGAAGCCATGGCCATGGCCAAGCGCGGCGGGCGGTCCAAGGCGAACAATGCAGCCTTCTTTGTCGACAAGAACTGCCACCCGCAGACCATCGCGGTCATTAAGACGCGTGCCGAGCCTTTGGGCATCGACGTGCAGGTGGGTGATCCCGACAGCCTGGATGCGGGCGCGGTCTTTGGCGCGATCTTCCAATACCCCGGCACCCATGGCCATGTGCGCGACTTCACCGCCGAGATCGCGGCACTGCATGAACACAAAGCCATCGCCATTGTTGCCGCCGACATCCTGTCGCTGGCGCTGCTGAAGTCACCGGGCGAGATGGGCGCGGATATCGCCATCGGCTCGACCCAGCGCTTTGGCGTGCCGATGGGCTATGGCGGCCCGCACGCCGCTTACATGGCAACCACCGACAAGCTGAAGCGCTCGATGCCGGGCCGGATCATCGGTGTGTCCATCGACAGCCGTGGCAACAAGGCCTACCGCCTGTCGCTGCAAACCCGCGAACAGCACATTCGTCGCGAGAAAGCCAACTCGAACGTTTGCACCGCGCAGGCGCTGCTGGCGGTCATTGCCTCGATGTATGCGGTCTATCACGGCCCCGACGGCATCAAGGCCATCGCGCAATCGGTGCACCGCAAGACCTCGCGCCTGGCCGCTGGCCTGGAAGAGGCGGGTTTTGCCGTTGAGCCGGAAGTGTTCTTCGACACCATCACGGTCGAGGTCGGCCATCTGCAGAAGACCGTCATGGAAGCTGCCGTGGCCCGTGGCGTCAACCTGCGCAAGGTCGGCGATACGAAAGTGGGCATCAGTCTGGACGAACAGACCCGGCCTGAGACCATCGAGGCCGTCTGGGGTGCTTTCGGCATCGACCGCACCGATGACAGCTCGAACAAGCAGTACCGCCTGCCGGACTATGCGCTGCGCGAAAGTGCCTATCTGACCCACCCGATCTTCCACCAGAACCGGGCCGAGGCCGAGATCACCCGCTATATGCGCCGTCTGGCCGACCGCGATCTGGCGCTGGACCGGGCGATGATCCCGCTGGGCTCCTGCACCATGAAGCTGAACGCCACGATCGAGATGATCCCGGTCACCTGGCCCGAGTTTGGCAATCTGCACCCGTTCTGCCCCGAAGATCAGGCGCAGGGCTATCACGAGATGATCGCCGATCTGAACGACAAGCTGTGCCAGATCACCGGTTATGACGCGATCTCCCAGCAGCCCAACTCGGGCGCGCAGGGCGAGTACGCGGGCCTTCTGACCATCCGCAACTACCACTTCGCCCGCGGCGAAGGGCAGCGCAATGTCTGCCTGATCCCAACCTCGGCGCACGGGACCAACCCGGCCTCGGCCCAGATGGTGGGCTGGCAGGTTGTGCCGGTGCTGGCGGATGAGAATGGCAACATTGATCTGAACGACTTCCGCGCCAAAGCTGAGAAGCACAGCGATCATCTGGCCGCCTGCATGATCACCTATCCCTCGACCCATGGCGTGTTCGAGACCACCGTGCAGGAGGTCTGCCAGATCACCCATGACCATGGAGGTCAGGTCTATATCGACGGGGCCAACATGAACGCCATGGTGGGTCTGTCGCGTCCGGGGGATATTGGCGGTGACGTCAGCCACCTGAACCTGCACAAGACCTTCTGCATCCCGCATGGTGGCGGCGGCCCCGGCATGGGTCCGATTGGCGTCAAGGCGCATCTGGAAGAGCACCTGCCCGGTCACCCGGAATACGGCACCGCCGTGGGCCCGGTCTCGGCAGCGCCCTTCGGCTCGCCTTCGATCCTGCCGGTCAGCTGGGCTTATGTGCTGCTGATGGGCGGCGCGGGTCTGACGCAGGCCACGAAAGTGGCGATCCTGAACGCCAACTACATCGCGGCGCGGCTCAAGGATGCCTATCCGATCCTCTACACCTCGGAAACGGGCCGGGTGGCGCATGAATGCATCCTCGACACCCGTCCGCTGGATGCCGAGGCGCATGTCACCGTCGACGACGTGGCCAAGCGCCTGGTCGATTCAGGCTTCCACGCGCCGACCATGAGCTGGCCGGTGGCCGGAACCCTGATGGTGGAGCCGACCGAGTCTGAGCCCATGGCCGAGCTGGATCGTTTCTGCGACGCCATGCTGTCCATCCGCTCGGAAGCGCAGGACATCATCGACGGCAAGATCGACGCGGACAACAACCCGCTGAAAAACGCCCCCCACACCGTGCGCGATCTGGTCGGCGAATGGGACCGCCCCTACACCCGTGAACAGGCCTGCTTCCCTCCGGGCTCCATGGGCGTCGACAAATACTGGTCCCCCGTCAACCGCGTCGACAACGCATATGGCGACAGAAACCTCGTCTGCACATGCCCCCCAATGGACGCATACGCAGACGCCGCAGAATAATCCCATAACAAAACCCCGCCAAAACATAGGCGGGGTTTTCGCCAATCGGAAACT
>NZ_WQGJ01000018.1:2500-6079 GCF_013034605.1 Ruegeria sp. HKCCA4633 | reverse complement strand
TGGTTGCGGGGAGAGGATTTGAACCTCTGACCTTCAGGTTATGAGCCTGACGAGCTACCGGACTGCTCCACCCCGCGACGCTTTGGTGTGCCTATTGCCTATTCGGCTACTTGAGGCCAGGTATTATTTTCATCGTTTAGAGAGATTTTGGGCTTTTACTAGGTTTGGCGGTGACCTACTCTCCCGGGGCTTAAGCCCAAGTACCATTGGCGCGGCAGTGCTTAACTTCCGGGTTCGGTATGGGACCGGGTGTTTCACTTGCGCTATGACCACCAAACCGAGGAAAAGCCCTCGGTCGACTTTCTTGCTGTTCAAGAAAGCGACTATGCAGGAGGCAGCGTATTCGCTTGCGAATGCGCGGTCCTGCACGGTTGTGTTAATCAATCAGCGTTGTCCAACTCAAGGTTGGTGTATGCTTTGGTCTTGTCTTTCCATTACTGGATCAAATCAAGCCTATCGGGCGATTAGTACCGGTCAACTGAACGCATTACTGCGCTTACATCTCCGGCCTATTGACGTGGTGGTCTTCCACGGCCCTCAGGGAGACCTTGTTTTGAGGGGGGCTTCCCGCTTAGATGCCTTCAGCGGTTATCCTGTCCGATCATAGCTACCCAGCACTGCCGTTGGCACGACAACTGGTCCACCAGTGGATCGTTCACCCCGGTCCTCTCGTACTAGGGGCAACTCCTCTCAAGTCTCCTACACCCACGGCAGATAGGGACCGAACTGTCTCACGACGTTCTAAACCCAGCTCACGTACCTCTTTAAACGGCGAACAGCCGTACCCTTGGGACCTGCTCCAGCCCCAGGATGAGATGAGCCGACATCGAGGTGCCAAACACTGCCGTCGATATGGACTCTTGGGCAGTATCAGCCTGTTATCCCCGGCGTACCTTTTATCCGTTGAGCGATGGCCCTTCCACTCGGGACCACCGGATCACTATGGCCGTCTTTCGACTCTGCTCGACTTGTCAGTCTTGCAGTCAGGCTGGCTTCTGCCATTGCACTCAACGAGCGATTTCCGACCGCTCTGAGCCAACCTTCGCGCGCCTCCGTTACGCTTTAGGAGGCGACCGCCCCAGTCAAACTACCCGCCACGCAGGGTCCCGGATCCGGATAACGGACCGCGGTTAGACATCAAGAGTGCGAAGGGTGGTATCTCAAGGGAGGCTCCACGGATACTTGCGTTTCCGCTTCAAAGCCTACCACCTATCCTGCACATCACAATCCTGATGCCAGTGCGAAGCTGTAGTAAAGGTGCACGGGGTCTTTCCGTCTAACCGCGGGAAGCCTGCATCTTGACAGGCAATTCAATTTCGCTGAGTCGATGTTGGAGACAGCGGGGAAGTCGTTACGCCATTCGTGCAGGTCGGAACTTACCCGACAAGGAATTTCGCTACCTTAGGACCGTTATAGTTACGGCCGCCGTTTACCTGGGCTTCAATTCAAGGCTCTCACCTCTCCTTTTAACCTTCAGGCACCGGGCAGGCGTCAGACCCTATACGTCGTCTTGCGACTTCGCAGAGCCCTGTGTTTTTAATAAACAGTCGCCACCCCCTGGTTTGTGCCCCCAGCCCCTAGTTGCCTAGGAACCGGGCCTCCTTCTCGCGAACTTACGGAGGTATTTTGCCGAGTTCCTTCAACATCGTTCTCTCAAGCGCCTTGGTATGCTCTACCAGTCCACCTGTGTCGGTTTAGGGTACGGTCTGATGGAGGGCTATTTCCAGGAACTGCTCAGCAGCCCAACCAATCCGATAAGGTTGAACTACACCTGCAATCCGTCACATCCTCCTGGCCTAGGAATATTAACCTAGTTCCCATCGCCTACGCCTTTCGGCCTCGGCTTAGGGGCCGGCTTACCCTGCTCAGATTAGCTTTAAGCAGGAACCCTTGGACTTTCGGCGAGAGTGTCTCTCACACTCTTTGTCGCTACTCATGTCATCATTCTCACTAGTGATCTCTCCACCGGATGGCTCACGCCCCGGCTTCATCGAAAGAACCTATGCCTGCGCTACCGCCTATTCGGCTACTTGAGCGCGATTGCGCGCACCAAATGACCGGCGGTAAAAAAGGCAAGGTTCTATGTCACACTACGCTCTGCTACCGATGCTTACGCATCCCTAGACTTCGGCTCATGGCTTGAGCCCCGTTACATCTTCGCCGCAGGACAACTTATTTAGACCAGTGAGCTGTTACGCTATCTTTAAAGGATGGCTGCTTCTAAGCCAACCTCCTGGTTGTTTTGGTCGTCCCACCTGCTTTCCCACTTAGCCATGAATTGGGGGCCTTAGTCGTAGGTCAGGGTTGTTTCCCTCTCCACTACGGACGTTAGCATCCGCAGTGTGTCTGCCATCTAGTACTCCCGGGTATTCGGAGTTTGGTTAGGATCAGTAAGCCTGTGGGGCCCCATTACCCATCCAGTGCTCTACCCCCCGGGGTATTCGGATGACGCTCTACCTAAATAGATTTCGCAGAGAACCAGCTATCTCCGAGTTTGATTGGCCTTTCACCCCTAGGCACAGCTCATCCCGATCCTTTTCAACGGATGTGGGTTCGGTCCTCCAGTAAGTGTTACCTTACCTTCAACCTGGCCATGCCTAGATCACTCGGTTTCGGGTCTGATCCCACGAACTCATGCGCCCTATTAAGACTCGCTTTCGCTACGCCTACACCTAACGGCTTAAGCTTGCTCGTGAGACCAAGTCGATGACCCATTATACAAAAGGTACGCCGTCAGATCTCGAGGATCCTCCGACTGATTGTAGGCGTTCGGTTTCAGGTACTGTTTCACTCCCCTCGTCGGGGTGCTTTTCACCTTTCCCTCACGGTACTGGTTCGCTATCGGTCAGCAAGGAGTACTTAGCCTTCGAAGGTGGTCCTCCGATCTTCAGACAGAATTTCACGTGTTCCGCCCTACTTAATACGTCCATCAAAGCTTCCTATACGGGGCTGTCACCCGCTATGGCCACGCTTCCCAACGTGTTCTAGTCACTTATCTGGCTCGGCTGGTCCCCGTTCGCTCGCCGCTACTAGGGGAGTATCAATTGATTTCCTTTCCTCCGGGTACTTAGATGTTTCAGTTCCCCGGGTTTGCTCTTAAAACCCTATGTATTCAGGTCTTAAGTACCTGTTTAAACCCCATATTGAGTATCTACTCACAACCAGGTTGTGAGGGGATAACAATATGAAGCTTTCAGGTGGGTTGCCCCATTCAGAAATCCATGGATCAAAGCTTATTCTCAGCTCCCCATGGCTTATCGCAGAGTATCACGTCTTTCATCGCCTCTTGCTGCCAAGGCATTCACCAAACGCCCTTCTCGCGCTTGATTTGATCCAGAAAAAGAAAGACATAACATTTTGCGCTACCGCCTATTCGGCTATTTGAGCACAAGTATGTCCATCGCGATCATCCAGCTAGTAACTAAAGATGATCTTTCTTCTGAACCAAAAGCATACTTTCCCGCCTTCCATCCTGGAACCCGCGCTGCCGATGTCGGTCGGCCCCACGCAGAGGATAGAAGACAATGCATAACCGTTAAGTTATGCGGGTTAGTGTACTTGACTTGGACAACTCTGTTC
>NZ_WQGJ01000017.1:0-15381 GCF_013034605.1 Ruegeria sp. HKCCA4633 | reverse complement strand
ACAACGGAGGTAAAATGAAAGTTGCGTCGAATTCGCATGTTTGAATCTAATTTTTCAAAAATCAATATTTTTTCCGCGTGTAAATTTCTCTACGCTCTCGTACGATAGGCCTCTGCGTTCAAACAAAAAAGTAAGTGGGAGCTACGAGTGTGTTCCCCTGAGCGGCGAAGCGATTTGAGGCCGCACAAAAACAATGAAGGGATTGAAAGATGGGATTTGGTGAAGCCGTTAAGACGTGTTTCTCGAAATACTTCCAGTTCTCCGGTCGGGCTATACGCTCAGAATACTGGTGGTTCTTCTTGTTTGTGGTTGTCGTGAGTGCTGCCTTAGCTGTGCTGGATACGATTATTTTCGGGACCAACCCCGAAACAGGCCAGGGATCTCGGGTCCTGTCCTCTGTTTTCCAGCTGGCTGTTCTCATACCTATGCTGGCCGCCGGTTGGCGAAGGCTGCATGATACAGGACGACCTGGCTGGTATTTGCTGCTGCCGATGGCGCTCAGCATTACAACGCTATTTGTTATGCTGGGTGGGGTAGCGTTCTTTTCGGTATTGGAGCAGGGGACCGAAAACCCCGATGCATTGCGAGGACCCGCGGCAGTACTGGGCGTGACCGGTATTGTTGTTGTCTCAATTCTTCAATTGGTTCTGTCTATCCTGATGATCTGGTGGCTGACACGACCTTCCCAAGAAGGCGCAAACGAATACGGCGAACCTGTGTCCTGATCTGGTTGCCGGTGCAATTGGCTGGAATCTCTGCTGAACGACAGTGCGAACCGTAACTCAATGGAGAGAAAAAAATGAGCTGCAAAACCATTTCCATTGGAATGCTCCTGATGGCAGTGGCGACCACAGCATCAGCGGAGTGGTCGTTCAGCTCCGGGCCCACCCCCAATGCGTTTATTCAGACAGGAAACATGACGCTGGAACTTCAGTGTGACCGTATTCGCTTTGCTCCGGCTGGATTCGAGGACAGCCAGGACATTGTGGAGAAGCAGGGGTTTTCCATTCGTTTTTTGAAGAACGGCACCACCGAAGTTGGGGCATTTCAGGTTGGCGCAGAAAACGCTGCCGTGCAGATCGTCGACAACTATCCCGTCGAGGTCAGTTTCAATAGTCAAGAGGACTATGGTTTTGTACAGGACCAGCTTGCAGCCAATGCATCCGTTAATCTGTCCATGATTGATCAAGATGTTAGCTACGGAATCTTTGACTTGAAAGGTTCCAGCGCGGCAATTCAGTCCCTTCGTTCCGCCTGCGATTCAGGTGCTAGCCAGGGGGCCTCCTACGAACCCCCCGAAGGCATCGTCTATTGTGGTGGCGGAGCGGTGGAGCGAGTCATCGAACCTGTAATTTTGGACAATCCGGAAGGAGAGTGGGACGCGCGAGTAACGGTCAACGGCGAGTCGATCAGAGCCATGACAGCCTACAGCTTTTTCGGAAACTCTGAGCCGCCCGCCGGATTTGTCGTCGCCCTACTTGGCGAAGACAGGTCCGAGTTTCTGATTTTTAGCGAAGGCTCGGCAAACTGGCTGGAATACGGGGACTACAGGTATGATCAGTGCAATTGATATCTCCTTCCAACCAGCTGCCAAAGTAGTGCGTCAGATGAAATGTTTGGCTTCCGGTATGGTGCTGGTTTCGGGTCTAGGAAGCGTGTGGCATTTCAATTCTCGGGTGGTGATGTCGCCCATGCTCATGCGCATCTGATACCGCTTCTCGACAAGTACGATGTCACCTCGCGACGCTACATCGAGCAAGAAGTAATCACCTTCAAACCAATCCCGAATCCGGGGAACAACGAGCTCCGAACCTTTGCCAAACTAATTGCGGATGCTCTCGACCGATGATGTAACTTTGGGCTCTTACCGATATTCTATGCCAAGGCCGGTCAGTTGTTACTCAAGTCAGACTGAAGCACCAAGATACATTCCGCTACGTCGTCTTTTCTCATTGATCTGGTACTGACTTCGACAGATAGAGAGGTGTGCGGTGGCTGTCTTCCTTCGCAAGTGGCGCATGTCAAAGCGCTGCCGGAGGACCTCCGGTGGCCTTTATTCATGGCTTACGCACCAGCCACAGGCCCTATCAGAGGACGTCATGCCCTTTTCACCTAATGGTCAAGACCGCGCTACTCGCGCCATTGACCCATTGCCAATACGCCTTATCAAGCGCGCTATACTGGTTCTTATCGGCCTGTTTTATTTCCTCTTCGTGGCCTTTGCCCCTCTTCTTTGCGTTCGGCGCAGAGGGTTTCGGGGTTGGTATTGGCGCCTGGTGAAACGGTCATGTTCCCGCCTGCTGTGGCTCCTCAGCATCCGCGTCGAGATGCGTCCTGAGGAAAAGAATGTCCTCGCTGCCGACACCAACAGCATCATCGTGGTTAACCACCGTAGCCATCTCGATGGCTTCAGTCTCATGCATGTGGTGCCCGACACCAAATGGTTCACTTTCGCGGCGAAATCAGAGTTCTGGAACAGCAAACTCCTGCGTACTGGTTTTGATGGAGCGGGTCTCGTCCCTATCAACCGGGATTCCGGTTCAACGGCCATGGATACGCTGACAAAGGCTGTCAGGGAAATGCCTGCCCGTTGTTCCATTGTGCTATTCCCAGAAGGCACCCGGGCCAAAACAGAATCGCTAGGGGACTTTAAGGCGGGTGCTGTATTAGTCGCCCGAGAAACCGGCCGCACGATCACCCCTATTGTCATCCACGACAGCGATAGTCTACTTCCACGCGGCAAACATTTACCGCGCAGCGGGACGATCCGTGTGGAGGCTTTGCCAACATTTACGTGCGATCCTACCGCTAGTGTGGATGAGGATCTGGCGCGATTGCGCAGGCAGATGATGGCTGTATTTGAGCGGTGAAGTCTGTTTGACAGAAATATGCAGAAACCGAGTTTGTTGAGTTTCCGCTACGCGTAGCGGCAGATTTGCAGAGCAGTTGTACTTGTCGGTGGGATTTTCTCCAACGGGTATCGATATTCAAAGACCTAGTTAGTACCCGTATTTCAGTACGCTCTTGGCCATTCGTATTTTGGATGGGCTGCTTGGTATTGTCTCTGAATTCTCAGAAGAGAATGGACATTTAAGTGCCCTGATCTCGCTATTCTTGCCGGAGGCAGAAAAAGCAGGGGAGACATGAATTTGCCAGATGCTGTACGACGTATGACTGACCAAAAGCTAACACTAAGCTGCCATCAGACCACCAGCATCGCCTGCGATACCGACTATGCAATCATCTCCGGTCTGAATGCGATTTGCCGGGCTTTCCCCTCCGAGTTCCAGTTTGGGTGGCGGAAGACCTGGTTCCGGTTGAAATCGAGGGTGTCTTGACGCCCACCCCGCGCGAGTTAGCAGGGTTATTGTTTTTCTTAGAAGGCATCCAACAGTAGATTGGTGTTCTTGGCGTTAGGTCAGTAATTGATCGTTTGCCGGTGTTCTGGACTTGCACCTTTTTTGACCCGGTGACAATTGCAGGCCCAGCATTGTGAAGCGCCGTGTTCTGCTAGGCGTAAGCAGTCACTCAAAATCATTTGGCCGAATTGGCGTGTCGAGTCCAATTCTGGCAGACTGCGAGTTGAAATATGATTTATGTCAAAGAGTCGAGCGCCTTCACATGCTAAATTTCGAATGTTAAATAGTGAAGCTGTTCTGAGCTCGTTGCTGCCTGTCCCCATCAATCGGTTTTGGGCCACAGGATAGCAAATGTTATATGGTAGAGGACCGACGTTGACCGGGGGAAGATGTCGGTCCATTTCTGTTGTAGTAAACTCTCGTGTTGCAAAGGACCTCCGGCTTATGAGGCACTTTATGATCGTTGCAAGCATGGGCATTAGTTCGGTTGCAACGACGTCTGCGGCCGATGAGTTTTCGGACCTTGGCAAAGACTTCTTTGTTGAGCATTGCGCCAGATGTCACGGAATCGATGCATCTGGAAAAGGGCCTGACGCAGCTGGTTTGAAAACTGATCCTGCTGATTTAACAAAGATTTCCGACCGTAGGGGAGGCGTGTGGCCCATGTTGGAGGTCATGTCGATCTTGGACGGTTATTTGAAAGTTCAAGAACCTCGCGATGACATGCCAATAATCAACGAGTTGAACGACGGCCCTACTGTCGAATTCGATACGGGGAATGGTTTGGTTACGCGTATTCCTTCCAGACTAATCGAAGTTGCTGAGTATTTGGAGAGTATTCAGTCTCCGAAGCCGGAACGATATGTTCCGTGATGTTCTGCTCCGCATTTATGTATGCTAAAGAATGCTACGTTGGGCGGTTTCCGTAGTCGCCAAGAAGCAACGAATATGAGGATCGCTTTGTGGACGATGTCGTCGCGGTCTGGCCTAGCGTGCTTCAGTATCAGGTCTCGCGCTTCACAGCGGTCTAATCCAAGACTTCTTGTAGTACCTCACCGCTCGCACCATTAGGACGTGCCGTGCTCAATATGCTGACAGTGTGGATGCGAGAGCAGTCGTGCAAACACGGCGTGCGACCCGTTGCGGTTTTAAGTTCGGTCCAGCAAAGATAATCGGCACATGTGTGTCACCGCGCCACGGTGACCCGTGGGTGGATGTGACAGACAGACCATCGAAGTCCGCGATGAACCAGCCGGGTTTGAAGATTACGTATATGTTCCCGGATCGGGTGGGGTGGTAGTTGTTGCGGACCAAGCGCATGATGTCGGTATCGGGCAGGAGGTTTGCTTCGATAGCCGTACTGGGGACGGCGAATGCCACATCGGGAAAGGATAGAAGCTCTTCTGCAATGGCTGACTCCAGCGTGGGTAAGTCAATATCACTGCGAGCCAATACTTCGGGGGCGATATTGAGATAGGGGTGATTATAACCCTCAAGCAATTTCCCGGTGATCCCAAACCGCTCCTTAAGCCTGGCTATCTGTTCCGTCGGGTCCCATGTGTCCGGAGCAACAAGGCCAGTTCGGATGCCAACACTCTCTAAATAGCCCGGCGCATCGGTGGTGCCGTGGTCCGCCGATAGAACGATCAAAACGTTTTCCAGCCCAATCCGTTCGTCAATAAACGCGAAGAGATTCATGAGAGTCTGATCGAGGCGGTATATCGTGTCCTCGGCTTCAAGACTGGAGGGGCCAAACACATGGTTGACGTAATCCACGGACGAGAAGCTAATCGCCAGATAATCCGCTACCGCGTCTTGCCCGATATCCTCGGCATCAATCAATCGTTTGGCAAATTGCGCCGTCAGATCGTCACCAGCGGGACTAAGCGTTAAAAAGGTCGTAAAGTAGGGATCTTCCAGCGGGTCAAACCCATTTTGCGCCGAAGAATAGCGATGAGGAAAGGTTGTGCCGAACCCGGCGACATCCGTCTCCCATGGTTGGTTGTCACGGTCGCCAAAGAGATAGGCTTCCTTTGGGTGCATCAATTCCCAAGAGGTTCCTTCAAAGGAGGCGCTTGGCGATGCGTCATTCCAGGCGGAAACCCAATCCGGGTATTTGTCGTAATAATACGAGCTTGTGACAAAACGGTTTGCGGCTTTTGAGAACCAGAAGGCTTTGCCGCTTTGTCCCGCCATTGTAATAGCCCCACGGTCTTTGATTGAAACTCCAAAGACCTTGGCCGCACCAGCAGTGGAAGCGCTTAATTCGTCCGAAAGAGTTGTAACAAGCATAGCGCGTGGTGACCGCCCATCTGTGCCAGCTGCCGCCTGTGTTGGGTCAATTTCAATGTCGTCATTGACGCCAGCGCCATCTCCAAGGAGCGGAGCGGTGCTGTCTTCAACGTTGTAAACAAGGCGGTCTAGGGTTGTGTCGAACCAAATGTTTCCGATCATCCCGTGCACTGCCGGTGTTGCCCCGGTGGCCAATGTGGCGTGCCCGACAACAGTCTCTGTATTGGCATGGCAATGATGGGCGTCCACATAGTGTACACCGTTTTCAAGTAAATACTTAAGGCCACCCTCCCCAAGATTCTCAAAGTAGCGTGTCGGTAGATCGCCCCGAAACGCGTCAACGGTCAGCTGCAAAACGAGACGAGGAGGTTCTTGTGCATACGCAGGAGCGACTGCAACCAACCACAAAGACAAACAAGCTCTTAGTGTTTTGGTCATAGTGTTTCCTTTCGCTGTATTGCGCAGCTGGTTAGCGGCGACCGCAATTGCGCGTTAGAACAACCCGTTTCAATACCAAACTGATAACAAAAACGCTTCAAGTCTACTTCTTCCCACCTATCGCGAAAGAGCCTGCAACACCCAAACCGGTGTTCATACAAACAATTGCTTGGCACTGAGGTGTCCGGGTCGGTTTTGATCCAAAACAAGGCTTTGAGTCTTTTAAGACACTAAACTCTGCGCCAGAAACCCTGTTTCAGGTGAAACGCTATGACCAAAAGCCTATCGGTTTTTCTTATTTTGGCTGGTTTAGTAATTGCTGGTGCGTTGCTGTATGTCGTTGTTGCCGAGGATGGCGATGAATTGCCGGTTGGGTTTGTTCAAGGAAACGGGCGGGTTGAAGCGGAACAAGTCGAAATAGCACCAACTAATGCAGGTCGGGTTGCGAAGGTAACGGCAACAGAGGGCAGTATGGTTGCAGCCGGTCAAATCCTGGCCGAAATGGACATAGACGAGCTATCTGCGGCCCTGGATCGGGCTAGAGCCGAAGTAGCATTGGCAAATCAAACAAAGGCCGAAGCAGAAGCGCTCGTTGTGCAACGCGAAAGCGAACAGCGCAGGGCTGAGCAAGAGCTTGATCGTGCCACGGCGTTGCTGGCAGGACAAAATATCTCCAAAACTATTTTTGAAGATCGCGATACCACTCATAAAGTTGCTACAGCAGTATTGGGCGCCGCCAAAGCCCGAGTTGCAACCGCAGAAAGCCGTATTGCAGCCGCTGAGGCAGAAGTGCGCAGGATCGAAGCACAGATTGAAGACAGCGCTCTAGTGGCACCTTTGCCCGGACGCGTGCTTTACCGGCTTGCAGAACCCGGAGAGGTCGTTGGCGCGGGCGAACCAATCCTGACTATTCTTGGCCTTGAGAATGTTTACATGGAAGTTTTTCTTCCGGCGCGTGAAGCCGGACTTTTGCCCATTGGAGCTGAGGCTCGCATCGTGCTCGACGCTTTGCCGGAATATGCGATACCTGCATTCGTGAGCTTTGTTTCTCCCGAGGCACAATTCACTCCCAAACAGGTCGAGACCCTGGATGAACGGGAGCAACTGGTTTTTCGCGTTCGCGTCCGTATCCCAATAGACTTGGTTGAAAGTCGGATCGAGCACGTCAAAACCGGTCTGCGCGGTGTCGCGGTGATCCGGCTTAACCCAGCCGTTGCTTGGCCTGAGACGCTGGAACAACGCATCCCAGCAGAGCTTTTCGAATGAGAGTAGAGGGTGAAACCAGCGATATTCGAATTTCAGGTGTTACGCACCGCTATCGGAAGCATGTTGCACTGGATTCTATTTCGTTGGAACTGCCAGGCGGCCAGCTTGTGGGCTTTATCGGGCCGGATGGGGTGGGAAAGTCTACACTGCTTGGTTTGATCACCGGCGCAAAGAAACTGCAATCCGGCAATATCGACGTTCTAGGCGGCCCGATTGGCAATTCTGGCCATCGACACAGGATTTGCCCAGCCATCGCTTTCATGCCGCAAGGGCTGGGTCGAAACCTGTATCCGGAGCTGTCTGTACGCGAGAACCTCGAGTTCTTCTCAGGTCTCTTTGCTCAAGGGCATTCAGAGCGGGATGACCGTATCGCAGCGCTATTGGCTGCGACAGGGCTTGCGCAGTTTGAAGACCGTCTGATGGGCAAGCTCTCGGGTGGGATGAAGCAAAAACTAGGCCTTTGCTGTGCTTTAATCCATGACCCCAAACTTTTGGTTTTGGATGAGCCAACGACCGGGGTCGACCCGTTGTCGCGTCGGCAGTTCTGGGCTTTGATTGATGCAATCCGAGCAAAAAGCCCTGAACTGTCGGTATTGGTTTCAACGGCGTACATGGAAGAAGCCGACGGTTTTGACCGGATTGTCGCGATGGACGCGGGTCAAGTCATCTTTCAGGGGAAGCCCGCCGAATTGAAAGGGAGTGATGTCGACCTCGAAATTGCATATCGGCGTCTGAGATCACAGGAGTTGCCCGTCGAATCGGAGGGGAAAAACAAAACGAATGTGCAGATCGAAGCAAGCCCAGTGATAGTTGCGCGTGGACTGACACGACGCTTTGGTGATTTCACGGCCGTAGACAACGTCGACTTCACAATCAATCAAGGAGAGATATTCGGGTTTCTAGGATCAAACGGTTGCGGCAAGTCCACGACAATGAAGATGTTGACTGGCTTGTTACCTTCCAGCTCAGGTGAAGCACTGCTGTTTGGCAACCCTGTCGATGCATATGATCGAAAAATGAGGCGTGAAATCGGCTACATGAGCCAGGCCTTTTCCTTGTATGGCGAGTTGTCGGTCCATCAGAACCTACAATTGCATGCGCGGATATTTGCAATTGCCGACCGAGAACAACGTGTTTCGGAACTCACTGAGCGCTTTGGGCTCGAGGAACACCGGCATACGTTGGCGACGGCACTGCCCCTTGGGATCAAACAGCGACTGTCGCTAGCCGTAGCAGTGATCCACCGCCCGCGGGTGCTAATTCTCGACGAACCAACATCCGGTGTGGATCCAGAGGCGCGCGATTCCTTCTGGGATTTGCTGATTGAGCTCTCTCGAAATGAGTCGGTTACAATCTTTGTGTCCACTCATTTCATGGGCGAGGCGGAACGCTGTGATCGCGTTTCTTTTATGCATGCTGGTAGAGTTCTAGCGGAAGGTACTCCGGCTGAACTGATCGCTATTGAAGGGGTGGAAAGCCTTGAAGACGCTTTCATTTCGATATTGGAAGCAGCAGAAAAACCAGTCTCTGTTGTCGCGCCAGAAGTAGAATTTGGGACTAAATCCCAAGCCAGTCGAAGGGATTTCTCTCGTGTATTGGCATATGCGCGGCGCGAAACCGTTGAAGTAGCTCGTGACCCGGTGCGTCTGGCTTTCGCGTTTCTGGGTTCTGCTATTCTAATGTTAGTTTTTTGCTTTGGAATTACGCTGGATATAGATGAACTTGAATTCGCGGTACTTGACCTTTCTCAGGGGCCGGAGAGTCGTGCTTATTCGGCTGAATTCGCCGGATCGTCCTACTTTAAAGCCACATCGCCGCTGCAAAGCGCCAGCGAAGGGCGCGACCGTCTAGTGGCAGGTGAGGTCTCTCTGGTTGTTGAGTTGCCACCTGACTTTGACCGAAAGATGAGTACGGGTGAACCGACCCAGATACTTGCAACTGTAGACGGCGCTATCCCATTTAAAGGTGAGACGGTTGAAGGTTATGTTTCCGGATTGCACCAATCATTTCTCTCGGAATATGCCCATAGCAATGGCAAAACCCAGATAGATATTGCCCGGATCGAACCCCGGTTTCGCTACAATCAGAGCTTTGAAAGCATCGCCGCGATGGCTCCGGCAATGCCTGCTATCTTACTGATTATGTTGCCAGCTGTTTTGACTGCTGTAAGCGTAGCAAGGGAACGAGAGCTGGGGTCAGTTGTCAATTTCTACGTGACACCAACCACGCGGCTTGAATTTCTAGTCGGCAAACAAATTCCATACATTTTGATCGCCTACGCAAATTTTCTGCTTTTGGCCGGAATGACAGTTTTTCTTTTCGGGGTACCGTTAAAAGGAAACCCTTTCCCTTTGGCTGTTGGCGCCCTTCTTTACGTTTGGGCAACAACATCCTACGGGTTGTTGATCGCCACAATGACATCCAGTCAGGTGGCCGCCACGTTTGCAACTGCCATCGCCTCAGTTGTCCCAACAATCCAGTTCTCAGGTCTGTTGCAACCTGTTTCAACGCTTGAAGGAGGCGCACAAGTGGTTGGCTCTCTTTGGCCTTCCTCATATTTCCTACACCTAAACGTTGGAGCCTTCACTAAAGGTTTGGGGTGGGAGGCCCTTGCGCCAGACATTCTGGCCCTCGCCTGCTTCGGACCAGTTCTGACACTGATCGCAGCCCTATGTCTTCGGGCGCAGGAGAAGTGAATGCAGCGCTTCTACTGCATATTCTGGCTAGGCTTGAAAGAAGTGATGAGCCTGCGCCGTGATTGGGTGATGATGGCATTGTTGGTCTGGTCGTTCACGCTGGCCCCGATCATGGAAGCAACGGGAGTGGCAAGTTCTGTAAACAACGCCTCGATAGCGTTTGCGGATGAAGACGACTCGCCTCTTTCTCGATCACTTGCCACAGCGTTTTTCCCACCAGAGTTCCAACCGGTCGTCCTAATCGAACCCGGAAAAGGACCAGCGTACATGGATGCTGGGCGCTTTATTTTCGTTGTGGCTGTGCCCCCCGGATTCGAAAAGGATCTGCGCGCAGGGCGCAGTCCGGAGATTCAAGTTCTTATTGACGCAACCGCTATGGAACAGGCCGGTATTGGTGCAAACTACATCACCAGTATCTTGAGCGCTGAAATACATCGCTATGCAATTGGTATCGATCTAGTGGATGCTCCCTCAATCAGTGTCATCCTTAGAAGCGCCTTCAACCCAAATAGAGATACTGTACGTTTTGCTGGTATCGTTGCTTTGATCGGCCAGATCATGTGGCTCACAACTATATTGACCGGAGCGGCAATGATTAGAGAGCGAGAGCACGGGACTATTGAACATCTCCTTGCCATGCCGCTTGCCCCATTTGACATAGCTATTGCTAAAATTTGGGCGAATGCAGCAGTGGTTTTGGTAGCGGCTGGTCTTTCACTAACATTTGTGATGCAGGGTTCTTTGGGTATTAGTATCGCTGGATCCAAGATGTTGTTTTTGGTTGGCACGGCGTTGTTTCTTTTTACTGCGACGGCGCTTGGGGTGTTTCTGGCAACCATTGCACGCTCTATGGCGCAGTTCGCGCTTCTGGTCATGTTGATTGTGCTGCCAATGCTAATGCTGTCAGGTGGCGAAACCCCAATTGAAGGTCAGCCGGCGTGGTTGCAGGCAGGTACTTTGGTTCTGCCGTCACGCCATTACATGTCAGCAAGTCAGGCTATTGTTTTCAAAGGCGCTGGTATTGAGACTGTCTGGCCGGAATTCGTTTGGATGACGTTGTTGGGAATTGCTTTGTTACTAATGAGCCTACGGCTTTTTCGGCGTTCTCTTGCGCAGATCAGCTAGCAATCCAACTTGTTGGCTGTGACAGATTGGAGCGCTAGCTTCAATGTCTCTAGTCATATCGGCATTATGTGGGCCGACGGCTGGATTGCGATGCAATCGAGGTTTTGAAAGGCCATAGTCGCAAACTCAAAGGTTTGCACTGAAAGTGTCGAAACCTTCTGAATCAAATGGGCAAGTCCAAGGCGTTCAAGCGACAAAATTCTCCGCCCGTTTCTGAACCGAAGTTTTTTTACGCCACAACGGGTACACACAATAGAATTGGACAGGCCAGATGAGACTGTTAATGAGGTTCAATTATGGTGACAGGCGACAGGCTGTCGGCAACTGTAAAGCTGGCGGCATTCTTCAATCGCTAACTTGTCGTGATTGTTGGGCTATGGCGATGATCAGCCAGGCTTCGCCATGAAGTCCGCGAACGCTTTCTTATAGTCTGGATGCCATCGGCTGAGAGGTGGGCGATTTTCGATGATGTCTCCCACGCTCCAAGCAATGCGTTTCTCATCGATATCGCGTGAAACGTCATTGTCGGGGCAAAGGATGTAGAAATCCCCTCGGTTCACGCTTTCAACAAAGAAGTCGACCGCCTGCTCAGCGGTCCAGGCGGAGGCAGGCTTCTCGGGCGCGGAGATCATGCCGGTATAGACGAATCCTGGGACCAGAAGATGCGCGGTAATCTGATGACCTGGGCCCGTTCTAAGCTCGTGGGACAGTGCCTCGGTAAAGGCTTTGAGAGCCGCCTTGGAGACATTGTAAGCCGGGTTACCTGGCGGTGTCGTGATGCCTTGTTTGGACCCTGTATTGATGATTGCGCCTGGTCTGCCACGAGCGATCATGTTTGGCGCGAAGACCTGGGTGCCGTGGATCGGACCCCATAGGTTTACACCCAGCATATTGTCCCAAGCCGCGGCGTCGCCAACTGTCGATGAATTGCCTCCGACACCGGCATTGTTCATCAGAATATCTGTCCCTCCGTAGCGGTCTGCCACCATCCGCTCCAACGCCTCTAACTGCGCACGATCACGGACATCTGTCTCAGACGTCATTACATCGGCCGCGCCAGCGGCAGACACTATGTTTGCCGCGGCCGCCAGTTTCTCGGTGTCTCGATCAACAATAACAATGCGCATTCCCATTTGCGCGAACTTCACTGCGGTGGCGAGGCCAATGCCGGAAGCACCCCCGGTAATCACGGCCACAGAGTCTGAGGTAAATGCGGGGTGTGTCATCGGCTAAGCTCCTCCTAAGCCCGTGTTGGATCGAAAGGTCCGGAAAATCCAGACCGGCCTGGTGATATTAGGCGGCGTCGGCAACGTTAGTCTTCAGCTTGATAATACCTTCCAAACCGTAGGCGGTGAATAGCGCCTAGGTCGCCTTTTCTGCTTGTAAGCTTATCGGAATGACGGGGTCTGCCATGCCACTCTTGTCCACTTCATTTTGGAGTTTTTGCTGCCCAAGCGTGGTTTGGGTTGAGTTTTGCCAACTAGAATGCACTTTTGATTGAGTTTTGGTGCGTTCAAGTTGATCGAGCTACGCTAAGTCAATCGACAATTGAGCGCGTATAGTGAACCGTGCAAACTTTTGGGCGAATCGTGCAAACTTATGGGCGACGACACCCAGATTTTCTGAATAAAATCAATGATAGGAATGCAGCGTTACGCGCGTCCCTACATCGTTTGTGGATGATGACAGAAAAACAGATTATCTGGATGCTACTGGATTTTGTTCCTCTTGCGCGGAAGAACGGCGGCGGCAAGAAGAGGATTATTGGGACGACTAGAACCTAACATTGCGGGTTGAGGCTGTGTGTATGGAGTTTCATCAAAACCATACCGCCTTTTTAGTTCCCTGGTGTCTTAAGAAGGACGTCGTTTCAGGTTCATTGCGGACAACCTTTGGAAAATTTCTGCAATCAAGTATTGAGACATGCGAGCTTATATATACTTATAGCTGTAAGGCACTGGCTTTGGCTCAGTTTTGAGAGCACCTAACGACAGAAGCCAGAGTGCTTTCGAGTCGGAGTGCATGATTTGCCCATAAGATTGCGTGCTAAAGAAAGCCCATCGAACAAAACAGCTCCAATGACTTATCTGCAATGCTCAAATGCAGCTTACTCCCAATCGCCAGCAGACGAGCGCCACGTTTTAGCGTCCGCATCCCAAGTACTGGCGCTGAAGCAAGGCGTTGGGTTTATTCCGTCGCAATTAGAGCCATGTATATCTGCGACGACAACGCGTTGACGCCCAAAATCAATGACCGTCCAGCCTTGGTTGAGCAACGAGTGCACCTCCTCTTCAATCAAGAAGTGCGAGACGCATCCGCCAGTTCCGCAATATAGAGATGCGGCGCTTGAACACGCAAAACCAGACTCATTCAGAACCCAGTCGCGTTGTAGGTCTCCGTCGAGATCGACCCTCTCAACCGCACCCCAATCTAAGTCAAACTGACCGTCGTTGAACTCTGCGCAGGCTTGTTCTGCCAGATCAACCTTCGCCTGCAAACCAGTTGGAAGTTGCGAAACATCAGCCGCGACAGCTGGTGAGGTCCATACTGGGCTCGAAACCAGCACAATCCCGGAAACCAACCCTTTCAACAGGCCCACTAATTGGGAAGCCGGTTGGAGGGTGGCATCAATTGCACTGATCATACCTGTAGTCCCCGTATTCCAGCCAGTTTGCCGAACCTTCGCTAAAAATTAGAAACTCGGACCTGTCTTCGCCAAGCAGGGCGACAACAAATCCGGTCGGCGGCTCAGAGTTTCCGAAAAAGCTGTAGGCTGTCATGGCTCTGATCGACTCGCCGTTGACCGTTACTCGCGCGTCCCACTCTCCTTCCGGATTGTCCAAAATTACAGGTTCGATCACGCGCTCTATCGCTCCGCCACCACAATAGACGATACCTTCGGGCGCTTCGTAGGAGGTCTCTTGGCTAGCACCTGAATCGCACGCAGAACGAAGGGACCGAATTGCTGCGCTGGAACCTTTCAAGTCAAAGATCCCATAGCTGACATCTTGATCAATCATGGACAGATTAACGGATGCATTGGCCGCAAGCTGATCCAGAACAAAACCATAGTCCTCTTGACTATTGAAACTGACCTCGACGGGATAGTTGTCGACGATCTGCACGGCAGCGTTTTCTGCGCCAACCTGAAATGCCCCAACTTCGGTGGTGCCGTTCTTCAAAAAACGAATGGAAAACCCCTGCTTCTCCACAATGTCCTGGCTGTCCTCATATCCAGCCGGAGCAAAGCGGATACGGTCACACTGAAGTTCCAGCGTCATGTTTCCGGTTTGAATAAATGCATTGGGGGTGGGCCCGGAGCTGACCGACCACTCCGCCGATGCTGAGGTCGCAATTGCCATCATCAAGGCTCCAATGGAAATCGTTTTGAACCTCATTTTTCTCTCCATGGTGTTACGTTTCGCGCAGTCATTCAGCAGAGATTCCAGCCTGTTGTCCGGACAACCTGGTCAGGAAACAGGTTCGCCGTATTCGTTTGCGCCTTCTTGGGAAGGTCGCGTCAGCCACCAGATCATCAGGATGGACAGAACCAATTGAAGAATTGAGACAACAACAATACCGGTCGCGCCCAAAACTGCCGCGGGTCCTCGCAATGCATCGGGGTTTTCCGTCCCTTGCTCCAATGCCGAAAAGAACGCTACCCCACCCAGCATAACAAAAAGCGTTGTAATGCTGAGCGCCATCGGCAGCAGCAAATACCAGCCAGGTCGTCCTGTATCATGCAGTCTCCGCCAACCGGCGGCCAGCATAGGTATGAGAACAGCCAGTTGGAAAACAGAGGAAATGACGCGAGATCCCTGCCCTGTTTCAGGGTCGGTCCCGAATATGATAGTATCCAGCACAGCCAAAGCAGCACTCACGAGAACCACAAACAAGAAGAACCACCAGTATTCTGAGCGTATAGCCCGACCGGAGAACTGGAAGTATTTCGAGAAACACGTTTTAACTGCTTCACCAAACCCCATTTTCAACCCTTTCTAAGTTTCTGTGCGGCCTCAGAACGTCTCGCTAGCTAATAGAACAGACTTGCCCTTCTGGGTTTTCCCACCTTCATTTTGTGTTTGAACGCCAAAAAACTATTCTATGAAAAGGTAGCGAAATTTGCGCGCGGAAAAAATGTTGATTTATAAAAAATTAGATTCAAACATGCGAATTCGACGCAACTTTCATTTTACCTCCGTTGT
>NZ_WQGJ01000016.1:0-44197 GCF_013034605.1 Ruegeria sp. HKCCA4633 | reverse complement strand
AACCGGGGTCAATATTGGATGCCGATAGGGGGTCAATGTTCAATGCCGATTGACATGCCAGATCGAACATCGTCGCCGACATCCAGCTCCGACTTCAATACGACCCCATGGCCTGCAATCGCCCAATCGCGGATGAGTGAACCATCATTGACTATTCGATTTCCTTTTACTGATACGCGCTGGGCATTTGGTCCTGATCCAAACTCCCAAACGTTGTCGATCATGTCGCCAAACCTCATGACCAAGCAGTTGTAGTTTAATAGATCTTCTGGTTTTTCAGGCGTTCCAAATGAGGTTAGGTAACTAGGGGATGCACATACGAACCGTTGGTAGCTTCCTAGATTTCGCAATCTGAACGAGCTGTCTGTGATGTTGCCGAAGCGAACGGCGAGGTCAAAACCCTGGCCTACAAGGTCGACGTAGCCGTCTGAGAGGGACAGTTCGATTGAGATGGCAGGGTTCTCTTGGGTGAATTCGGCAATAACCTTGGAAACAATGCTCCGTCCCAAGTCAATCGGCGCGCTTATTCTGCATTGCCATCGAATCTGGCCCGATGGTCTCGAGTACGCAGGGATCGATATCATTCGCCTGGATGCTGAAGGAAAGGTTGTCGAGCACTGGGATGTTCTTCAGGAAGTTCCAGCAAACAGTGAGAATGACAATGGCATGTTTTGACGTAATCCTTAGGACAGCGGTGCATGGAACTTCGAAAGGTCTTGTCGGCTGAACCACGAAAGCTTAAGGGCATAAGTCTGATCCAAGAAACCCGTCGAAGCGTATCTATCAAGAACCTTTAAGCAAGGAGATAAATATGCTCCCGAAGAGTATTCTTGCGGCGACCTTTGGATTATTTGCAGCCACTTCGCTTCAGGCTGGTGTACAAATTCGCTTTATAGAAGGCGCACCCAAAGACCGTTTTGTTCTGACAAACGTCGGAGCTTGCGAAGTAGAAGCCTCGACCGTCAAAATTGACTTGTCGCAATCTGCCGGACGTTTGATTTTCGACGTTACCGAAAAGGGTGCGGGTGTAGAGGTCTTCCAACCGCTTGAATTCGTTGAGGGTGCGGATGCCTTGCGACAAATTCCCGCGGTCGTGGACGGGCAAGATGCAATTGAACTTGAGATCGCCTCCCTCGCAGCCGGGGACAAACTCTCCTTTACCATTGATGTCGATGACACTATCGGGCAACGCGAAATCACCGTAACAGGGTCAGAGATCGAAGGCGCCACGGTGTCATTTACCGATGAGGGTGAGACCAGTACTGCGATCTTCTCTTCCGAAGCATTTGTTAAAGTGACGACCAAGGACTGCTGAAAGCTATCCTACAATGTCGAACTGGTTGATCCGCATAGCATTCCTTGCGCTTGTGGTGGGCGGCGGCATCCTGATTGGGACACTGACTGCACCTGACGAATGGTACGCGCAGCTTTCTAAACCGGCTTTCAATCCACCAAATTGGATATTTGGCCTGGTCTGGACTGTGCTTTATGTATTGATTGCCATGGTCGGTTGGCGTCAGTTCGAAACAGACCGAAGCTCGACCGCAATGAATCTTTGGTGGGCGCAGATGGGTCTTAACTTTTTGTGGTCTCCAACCTTTTTCGTTCTGCAGCTGCCGTGGTTTGCCCTTGTGGTTATTGTTGCGTTGTTGGCTGTCATCGCCACGTTCATTGCTCGGGTCAGGCACTCTGATCGTGTCTCCGCGCTGGCCTTCCTGCCGTACTTCGCATGGGTTGCATTTGCCACGGCGCTGAACCTTTCAATTGCGCTACTGAACTGAGAAGGAACAATATGCGAGCCAACTTCATTGGACTTGTTTCAGGTCTTGTTATCATCGGATGCACAATGGCTCAGGCTGATGGAAAACTGACTGAAGACTTCTCCAAGTCTCCGGAGACGCGTTGGGACTACGTTGCCGACACGGTGATGGGAGGAGTTTCTTCAGGGCACGTGCAGTTTCGTTCGGAAGGTGATGTTGCATTCGCACGGTTGACCGGAACCGTGAGTACAGAAAATAACGGGGGCTTCATCCAGTTCCGACGCAAGTTGTCTGATCGACCGGATGATGGTGTATCAGGTGTCAGGTTATTGGTGCGGGGGAACGGCGAACATTACTTTGTTCACCTCAGAACGCGTGGCACAGTGCTACCGTGGCAATACTATCAGGCCGAGTTCGCAACTTCTGACGATTGGACCGAAGTTCATTTACCTCTGTCAGGTTTCAAGGCTTCAGGTGCCATGTTGCGTGCTACTCCCATTGCTGACGAAATCACTTCAGTTGGAGTTGTAGCCTACGGGCACGATCACGAGGCCCGCGTAGATGTCAGCGAGATTGGTTTCTACTGAAGGTCAGGTTCCTAGTTTCACCTCGGATGCCAGCCATTGTGAAACTTGAGGTTGTCTTGTCTCAGGACGTTGATTTCGCGAAAACCTCGGCCATCCAATCAAGGCTGGTGGTTTTGACGCAACCTCAATTCAAACGTACTCTACCAGCAGCCAAGCGCAAACGAGGACCATGTCTGATCCTGAACACAGAAATGACTCTGCCGTGGACGCCCGCTACGGGGGGCTGCCGGTTCTCCTTCGGATCGGCTGGCCATATTGCTTTTGAAATGCCCTGCGCAGCCCCGAGCCTGAAGAAAAGCCGCAGCGCAGGGCGATTTCCTCGATGCTCAGCCGGGTGTGTGTGCTCAGATCACGCGCACGTGTCAGGCGCATGGCCTGGTAGTGCCGTCCAGGGGACACTCCGAGTTCTTGGTGGAACAGGCGCGCCAGACTGCGTTCAGACATGTTGGCGCAGGCCGCAAGCTCGGCCAGAGGCAGGGGTTTTTCCAGCGTGTCAGCCATCCTGGCGGACAGCATACGCAGCTTCTCGGAGCCGAAGGCGCGGAGCCCATGCAGCGCGGAGCCGGAAAGTTGCGCAGTTGTGTTGTCCTGCAGGAACATGGCCGGCGCCTCTTGCGCAGCGGCGGCCCCGAAGTGGCCAGTAATAAATTCCAGAATCAGATCAAGCGCGGTTGCCGCACTGCCACAGGTCCAAAACCGCCCATCTTGCACAAACCGGTCAGGTGATACCGCAGTGGCCAGAAAGCTTTCAGAAAACTCGTCAAAGAGCTGCCAGTGAATGGTTGCCCGTCGACCGTTAAGCAACCCCAAGGTTGCCATCAGCCATGCGCCAGTGTCTGCTCCGATCACCACTCCTGACCGCAGCAGAGGGCGCAGCTGCCGTGAGAGTTGTTTTTCTGCGGCCTCTTTGCGGAAGTCATCCCCGCCTACGATTAGCGTCAGGTTGGCCGCTTCCATGTGTTTAAGGCAGTCGTCTGGCGCAACCCGAATGCCGCTTGAGCTGGTCACAGGCGCGTCATTCACCGTCAGAATTGTCCACCGGATGTCTGCCCCACCGCTGTCGCGCACAACACGCAGAGGTTCCAGCAGGCAGGCGAGGACGATGTTAGAGAACCGCTCCGACAAAAGAACTGTGATGGTGAGTGGAGCCATCTTGGCAGAATCCGCGCGTTTTTTGGCAATATTGGTTCGGCGGCTTCGGAAACGCAATCGTAACGTCAGTTCAGTGCTAGAAGCCCGACAAGGAGATAGGTTGATATGACGACACGGCCCCTTGACCACATCCGTGTGCTTGATTTTGGCCAATATCTGGCTGGTCCCTTGGTCGGCATGATGTTGGCCGATATGGGGGCTGACGTGATCCGCATCGACCCGCCCGGTGGGCCGCGGCTGAAGGACCCCGCCACCGACATGCTGTCGCGGGGGAAAACTGCGGTGACTTTGGATCTGAAAACCGAGGCGGACCTGAGGACGGCACGCGAACTGGTCGCGCGCGCTGATGTGGTGATCGAAAACTTCCGACCCGGTGTGATGGAGCGGTTGGGTCTGGAGCCTGAGGCACTGCGCGAAATCAACCCGCGCATCGTGTCGCTGTCCTTGCCAGGCTTCGCCTCGACAGACCCGGCTCTGGCAGATCTGCCAGCCTGGGAGGCCGTAATCGCTGCGCGTACTGGGCAGTTCACTGATATGGGCCTGAACCGGCGATTGATGGGGATCAACCCGTCCTTTACTCCGCTGACGCTTGCTTCGGCTTATGGGGCGGCATTCGGCGCAATGGCGGTTCAATTTGCGCTGCTTGCCCGGAACCGCAATGGAGGAGAGCACATTGAGGTTCCGCTGGCCTCTTCGCTGCTGGAGGGGTTGGTCTATAACTGTGAACAGATCGAGGATTACCCCGAACGTTACAAATCCCCGCGTGAGTTAGAGCTTGACCGGCGTGCGGCCGAAGGTCTGTCCATGGACCTCAGCTTTGGTGAGCTGGAAGAGTTCCTGGATCCGTTCTACCGCACTTATACCTGCGCGGACGGGCGTGGGTTCTATGTCGTGGCGGGCAGCGTCAAAACACATCCACGTCGGGTGTTGGAGACGCTGGGCCTGAAAGAACTGGCGGATGAGTTGCCTGATTTCGATGCTTATCTGGATACGGTGGACTGGCCGGATGACTGGTCCCTGCGCAACTACCCCGTTGGCGACCGGGACCGGGCGCGCGTGTCAGCAGCCATGAAGGCTGCGTTTCTGACCAAGCCCTCGCAAGAATGGGAGGTCCTGTTTGGCGCGGCCAAGGCGCCAGCCACGGCGCAACGATTTACCAGGGAATGGCTGGCGGATCCTCATGCGCTGGCCTCAGGTTTGGTGCTGGAGGTCGACGACCCGCGCCATGGTGCCATGCGGCAGATGGGGAACGTAGCGTGGTTGGCCGGAGATGAGGGTGCCTTGGTCAAACGTCCGGGGCCGGATTCAGATAGCGCCCCTTTGACCGACATCCTGGCTGAGGCTCCCCGGACGGGAAAAGGCGGCGACAGCGCGGGAGGCTGGCTCGACGGGTTGAAGGTGCTGGACCTGACCAACGTAATCGCCGGTCCGACCATCGGATCGACCCTGGCCCGCTTCGGAGCGCAAGTGACGTCCGTGCAGCCGGTGGAACCTTCGGTTGATCCCTGGAACACTGTCGTTTTCGGTTTGCATGCGCATCGCGGCAAGGAAAGTGTCCTGTTGAACCTGCGCTCAGAGGATGGGCAGGTGGCCTTGCGCAAACTGATCAAGAGATCAGACGTGATCACCATGAACGGCACTGACGAACAGCGCGATGCCTTGGGTTTGGGTGAAACGCAGCTTGCAGCCATCAACCCGCGCCTGATTCTGGTACAGCTTGACGCCTTTGGCGGTCCAGCACGCGGTCCGAAATCTGATCACCTGGGCTACGATGACCTGGCTCAGGCCGCGACCGGGGTCATGGTGCGTTTTGGCGGTGGTATGCAAACGCCTGAAGAACACGCGCACTTCGGAACCATCGACGTATTGACCGGGTTCTGTGCCTGCGTAGCTCTGGGGGCGGCACTTCTGCGGCTTGAAAAGACCGGCAAAGGCGGCATTGCCCGTGCTGCGCTGGCCGGTGCGGGAAATCTAATACAGGCGCAATTGATGTACGATTTTGACGGCCGTGCCCCTTTTGATGAACCTTCAGGACGCGAGGCCTTGGGCTGGGGTCCGTTTTATCACTGCTACCGGGCTGCAGATGATTGGATGTTTTTTGCGGCCCCCACCGAGGAACGAGGCGCGCTGATGCGCGTGCCGGAACTGGCTGACCTGGCCAAGATACCTGAAGAAGAAATGGTTGCAGCACTTTCAGACCGGTTCGCAATTCACGACGCGGCTCACTGGGCGCAGGCTTTTGCCGGAAGTTCTGCCACAGCAATGCCGTTGCGATCGCTGCATGAAACCCGCGATGCGGTTTTGCAGCCTGAGAGTGAGGGGCAAATCGACCTGGCGGGGAATACCTTTAGCGTGATCCGACACAACCAGCATCCGATGGGCCGCTGGTGTGATCTGGTGGCGCCAAATGCGGTTCGTCCTGCGCGCGCGGCGATCGGGATCCCTGGGCCAATGCCCAAATACGGATCCGACACACGTCGGATTCTGAACGAAATCGGCTTCTCTGGCGACCAGATCAAGGCAATGATCACTGCTGGAACAGTAAGCGAAAGCTGGTCCGAAAAATATCTGCCGGAATAGGATGGTGAGATGACACGCTCGGAAAGGCCAGGCCCTGCCACGACGCCCCGCACGCGGGCCAAGGCGCGGCATATCCTGGACAACTATTATATCGGTCCGGCGCGCGACGACGCAGTGCTTGAGATCTGGGGGTATACCGACCGGATGACCTATGCCCCAGGTGACACAGTGACGTTGCGGGTGTCGACCACCGCGGCGCAGTGGAACGTGGAGATGGGACGCGACGGACTGCGTTATGAACCGCTGCTGTCCGAAACCGGGCTAACCGGCGTGCATCAGGACACGCCCGTCGAGTGTTCCGTCAGCGGTTGCGGGTGGAAAGGTTCCTATTACTTCACCATTCCGGAAGGCTGGCGCGAGGGCGGCTATCTGGTCACACTCAGCGCAGAACGCGATGGAGACCGGGTTGAAGAACATCACCTGTTCCTGCTGCGCCGCGCGGCCGAAAGACCCCCGGCGCCGTACCTGCTGGTCTGCGCAACAGGCACTTGGCTGGCCTATAACTGCTGGGGTGGCTCGAACCATTACGAAGGAATCCACGGACCCGAAGGCAATGAATTCTCACCGGTCGTTTCCACCCAGCGCCCGTGGACGCGGGGGTTCTGCAAACTGCCCGAAGGCGCCCCCCGCGCGGTGCCCGAGGCTCCGCATGTGCCCGGCGGCATGGTGCGATATCCCTACATGGAATGGGCCTATGCCTATGGCTATTCCAAGAAATACGCTTCCGCCGGCTGGGCCAGTTACGAACGCCATTTCGCGCGCTGGGCCGAGGCGCAGGGTTTCGAACTGGACTATGCGACCCAACATGACCTCGACGCTGATCCAGAGCTACTCAGCCGCTACAAATGCGTGATTTTCGTGGGTCACGACGAATACTGGTCCGCCAATATGCGTCATGCGGTCGACGCCTATGTTGATGCAGGCGGGCGGGTCGCGCGGTTTGGTGGCAACTTCCTGTGGCAAACCCGGATCGAGGACGAAGGCCGCACCCAGATTTGCTACAAATACAACGCCGAACGCGATCCTCTGATCGGAACCGATCAGGCGCATCTGGTCACGGCGGCGTGGGAGGTGGACCCGGTGAACTGGCCGGGAGCCCAGACTTTCGGCGCAAACGGGCTGAAAGGCGTCTATGCCGGCCTGGGCCGCTGCGTCGGCCAGGGCAGTGGTGGTTTCACGGTCTACCGGCCCGAACATTGGGCGTTCCAGGACACGCAGTTGGGTTATGGCGATCAGCTGGGCGCGGCCTCTCGCATCTTTGGCTACGAAGTCGACGGGGTGGACTACCGGATGGAGGACGGCTTGCCCTTTCCCACCGGCAGCGACGGGGCGGACCCGGCAATCCAGATACTGGCCCTTGGGCTCGCCACCAATGTGGAACCCGCGCATGGGGTGTGGGGCGAAACAGTCTATATCGGCGACGACGACGCGCAGTTCAAAGCGCAGACCGTTTTTGGCGAGATCACACAGGACTCTTTGGACCGTAGCACCCGCGGTAACGGCGTGATCCTGCATTGGGCGCGCGGCGAGGGAGAGATTTTCAACGCCGCCACCTGTGAATGGGTCATGGGCCTCACCCGGCGGGACTGGCAGGTCGAACAGATCACCCGGAACGTGTTGGAGCGGTTCAGGTCCTGAGCCTAAGGCCGAACCATCAACTCTTCCGCCTGACCCGCAACTCAGTCGACGAAGGCCTCGGCCTGCAGTCTGGCGCCAGAATTCACCTGCAGAAATAGCCCCGGTTCGAACTGATCGATTGCGTTCCGACGCCGTCAAGCCGCCACTGGTCAAGGAACTTGTCAATAAAGGGAAAAAGCCGATGGCGATGCCCCGTCTGTAACCCGCCGCCTCCCGAACCATATGGGGTTTGTCAGCACTTAGCCTCGCTCGGCAAAGTCGGTCGGAGCGCCGACCGCGTTCAGCCAGTGACGCCAGGTCGAGCGGTCGCGTTAATGGATGTGCGGAAGCGCCTCTTTCCAGAACGCCTCGCCGATCTGGGCGCCAAGCGCAGCGACCGGGTTGGCCTTGGTGTCAAACAGCGGCTTGGCGTCTTCCAGCGCGGTTATCCGATGGCGCCGCGTTCAGCGCCTGGGTGGCGCGCAAAAAGCTCAGGCTTTCAGCGGCGTCGTGGAAATAGACCAGCGCGCCCAGATAAGAGAGGCCTTTTAGATCGGGCAGCACGTGCGCTCCATAGGTGAGCTTGGCTCAACCACCTGTGTTGAATTAGAATTTATCAAACAAATTCGAACGGGACCTTGTGGTGGGCAGGAAACCCACAGGGAACAGAGCCACATACCGCGGCTTGCGGCGCAGAATCCGGGGTGGGGTCATTTCTGTTCTCTTGGTGAGGCATTGCTCCCGTCCCCACTTGGCTGATGTCAGAGTGCGTTTGAAATGGGATAGAGTCAAAATCGCGACTCCAGAGGTCAGCGACAAAACTCCTGCGAATACAACACCGGCAAAAGAAACAACCAATGGCTTCAAAGAACAAACTTGCAATCGCGTGCCCCGTCGTAGTCACCTAGGGCATGGGTTTTGGAGGATGTCGATGGCGCCGTGGAAATTCGTGGTTTATCTATTCTGCACGGTTGCACTGGTCGCTTGTGCCCCCAAAACACGTACATATGAAAAGACAGTGACGGCTTCGCTGCCAGCGAGTGCAAATACAACTTTGGGACAGGCAGCCAACCGGCTTGGCGACCCCAAAGACGGTCGGTCGGGTGTCAAGCTAATCAGTGATGGGGAAGAAGCGCTTGTCTCTCGGCTGTTGATGGCCGCTGCAGCCGAGCGAACAATTGACGCACAATATTACCTTCTGCACGACGACCCCACGGGCCACCTATTCGCAGCCAGTCTGTTGCAGGCAGCAGATCGGGGTGTTCGTGTCCGGCTTCTGCTGGATGACATGGATACGTCCAGCTATGACGCGATGACCGCCGCTTTGGACAACCACAAGAACATAGAGATCAGGCTGTTCAACCCGTTTTGGAGGGATCAAAGCCTGCTGATTGCAGGGCTGACAGATTTCAAACGCATCAATCGCAGAATGCACAACAAGTCCATGACGGCTGACAACGTGTTTACAATAGTGGGTGGCAGAAACATCGGTGCCGAGTATTTTCTGGCACGGAAGGAAATGAACTACGCAGATTTGGACGTATTGGCAGCAGGTCCTGTTGTAAGTGAGGTCTCCCGCAGTTTCGATGCGTATTGGAACAGCGAGTTCGCCGTTTCTGCGCGTGTGGTCGTTGGTGAACCTGAAGAATTTGATCTTGGTGATGCGCGCCGCATGTTGAATGAACTGGTCGAGAAAGCGAAGCAAACGCAGTACGGCGCGGCCCTCAGAAAGTCAGCAAAAGAGAATTTTGCGGACGGAGCCCTATCATTGGATTGGTTGCCCGCAAAACTGTATGCTGATCCGCCTTCAAAAGCCGCAGGTCTCGAGAACTCAGATCCAATTCTTGCGTCTCAATTGCTTCCGTATTTCGAGAATGCCAGCAGTGAAGTGAATATCGTGTCCGCCTATTTCGTGCCGCGCAACAATGGTGTAAAATGGCTGACCGAACTAGAAAGCCGCGGTGTCGACGTAAAGGTTGTAACCAATTCCCTGGCATCTAACGATGTCGCACCCGTTTATGCGCACTATGCCAAAAAACGCCGAGCACTATTACGCGGTGGAGTAGAACTCTACGAGCTACGGCCTGACGCCTATCAGGTCCAACGCCGCGGTATCAACTGGGCTCAGTCCAGGTCGGGCTTACATTCCAAGGCATTCGCAGTTGATGACCGTTACTTGTTTGTGGGATCGTTCAACTGGGATCCGCGTTCTGTCAACATAAACACGGAAATGGGAATTCTGATAGATTCGCCGACCTTGACCACGCAAACCATGGGTGTTTTGGACGAGGCGCTACCCGCATACACTTATAACGTGACGCTAGAGCAAGCTGGTCAACTAAAATGGACGACAAGAGGAGAGGATGGCAACGTTCTCGAATATCGATCAGAGCCGACGGGGTCGGCCTGGGATCATATAGTCGCCGGATTTCTAAGTATTTTACCAATCGGGTCTCAGCTTTAGTTTTTTTGATAGATACTCTGACGGCTTGCCGACGTAATTGGGGAAGCGGCTGCACTTGAAAAGGTTTTACCGTGAAGGATTTCAACCACTATGCTGGTGAAGCTGGCGAGAGTCATCGGCAAGATGTCGAAGCCAAAAACGAAAGGTGGCGCTTTGCTCTATCCGCTCAGGCAATCGAATTTTCAGAACCTGTATCCTACAAGAACCCCATGTTCTTAAGGATAAAGTCTGTATGGAATGAAACATTCCACGTAATGCCAGCTCCCCAAGGACTGATGAATCTTACGGGGGTGATCCGCGTGAGCGCGAATGAAAGCGTGCCTCGTGACATCATAACAGGCGACGTTTGATGGACATTGTTCTTGTAACAACAGTGGTTGCTTCGCTTTTCGTGGTTATCGGCCTTGCCGAGCCAGTTGCGGCACGCCTTCAAATTCCATACAGCGTCGTTCTTGCGGTTCTAGGCATCATAATTGGTGTTGCCGCGACCTTTTTCCTTCAGACTGATCTGACGGAAGTGATGAACCCGGTGGCGGAAGCAATCCTCGGGTTTCCAATCCGCGCGAATGTGTTTCTTTACATTTTTTTGCCCACGCTACTCTTTCAGGCGACGTTGGGTATGAACTTGCGACGTATGCTGGACGACTGGGTGCCGATACTCGTTCTGGCTATTGTCGCGGTATTTGTGGCGACATTCACCGTTGGGTTTGCTCTTGCGGCAGTTAGTTCCCTTCCTACCGTTGCTTGCCTGCTGCTGGGCGCCATCATTTCAACGACGGACCCATCGGCGGTTGTTAGCATCTTTCGCTCGATTGCCGCCCCGCAAAGACTGGCGCGAATAATCGAAGGCGAGAGCCTTTTGAACGATGCAGCCGCAATCGCCCTATTTGGACTGTTCATAGGATTCGTCATGGTCGGCGCGCCCGACCCGCGACCGCAAGATGCTTTGGTTCAGTTTCCGTTACTTTTGGTTGGGGGGGCTGTGACAGGATGGGTTCTCGCGCGTTCCAGCTTATGGTTGATGAACTTGATTGAAGGTTTCGAGCTCGCTCAAATCTCGATCTCCATTGCCTTACCTTATCTGACATATGTCATTGCAGAGCAGAGTGTCGGCGCGTCGGGTGTAATCGCGGTTGTTGTGTCTGGGATCACATTGAACCTATCTGCGCCCGGCCGACTGACCCCCCAAGCTTGGACAAGCCTCACAGATGTATGGGACGTTCTTGCGCATTGGGCCGGAGCTTTGATCTTCATTTTAGCGGCGCTTTTAATCCCCAAACTGTTAAGCGGTGTTCAGTGGACAGACTTTGTGCTGATCTTGGTTGTGATTGTTGCCGCAGTTGCCGCGCGGGTCTTCATTCTGTTTGGTTTTCTGCCATTTTTGTCACTCGTACGTGTTTCACCACTTGTGGAACGTCCGTTTCGTTACGCAATACTCTGGGGCGGTATGCGAGGTGCGGTGACGCTGGCATTGGCGCTTGCTGTCACCGAGAACAATCAAGTCGCCGCCGAGACGCAACGCGCCGTTGGTATCCTCGCGACGGGTTTCACCCTATTTACCCTGATCGTTCAAGGGCCGACTCTCAGGCCCTTCATACGTCGCCTTGGGCTCGATAAGCTTTCATCAGTAGACGAAGCCTTGTCCCGCCAGGTTGTTGCTGTGTCGCTCCAGACAGTTCGGGAAGATGTGGAAAAAACAACTGCGAGCTACGAACTGAATCCGGAAATCATCAGGTCTGAAGCTGTTCAGTTCGGGCAAAGACTGGAAACAGAGGTTCGCTCGGCCGAAGAGCGCAAAGACATTCTTGACCGGGACCGCGTAACCCTGGGCCTCCTTGCCCTGGCAGGAGCGGAACGAAATTTTGTTCTTAGCCACATGCGCGACAGATCACTTTCTATTCGACTGGCCGAAAAGGCGCTTCTGGATATTGACCGGCTTATTGAAGCAACACGCTTGCAGGGCCGCACGGGATACTTGCGAGCGGCACGTCGCACTGTGGACTACGGACGTTTGTTTCGCATTGCCGCTTTTTTAAACAACAAGCTCCGGCTGCAAACACCACTTGCCCGTGTGACCGCGCACCGTTTTGAAGTCTTGCTTGCACAACGCCTCGTTCTGCGGGACGTTTATCGGTTTTTAGAACGACGCATTCGCCGAATACATGGGCGAAGGGTGACGGACATTCTAAGGGAGCTTGTTGATCGGCGCGCAGAATATGTCGATACAGCTCTTGACGGCCTTCAGCTTCAGTACCCGGGTTTTGCAGAAGAAGTTCAGCGTCGTTTCATTCGCCGAATTGCTCTGCGGCTGGAAGAACGAGAGTACACCGAAATGTTCGATGAAGGGCTCATAGGTGCAGAACTCTATTCCGTACTCTTGAATGATGTTTCCGCGAAACGTGCAAAGGAAGAAGAACGCCCAAGGATCGACATTGCACCGCGGGCCACCGAGCTTGTAAAACAATTGCCCGTATTCTCAGACGTGGATCCCGCGAGGCTTAGAAAGCTCGTCCGCGCTTTGAAGACGCGCTATGTTGAGGCAGGCGAAGTTGTCATCCAAAAAAACGCTCCGGCGCGAAGCGTGTACTTCATTGCGTCAGGAGCAGTTGAATTGGAGATGGGCGGCCAGAGTTGGCGGTTGGGTAGGGGTGAAATTTTTGGGCAAGCTGAATTATTGCTCCGCCAAAAACGCCGCGCCTCCGTCCAAGCGATTGTACCCACGACCTTATTGGTTTTGGATGAAGAAAAATTCCGGAGGCTTGTTAAGCGCAGTAAGGCGTTGCGCGAAGCCGTACTTTCGAGCGCCGCAAACCAAGGTGTCGAACTGGAAAAGCTTCTTGAGCCGAAGTAACGCCCAAGTTTTCGAATTGCACGAAGTCCTAGCTGATGACGCTTGGACAGGTCTCGATAGTTACCTGTCTGCTAAACCCGTGCCGGTGTGCTCATGGCGTTGCTTCATAAATTTTGAGTTCATTGAATAACGGAGTTCACCCACTGCGCTGCGCGAATGGTCAAAGCGCATGAATATCGATCGGATCAGAGAAACCTTTGATCCTGGTGCCACCAAATGTCTGCAACACGTCAGCCCCTTCCAAAAGATCGAAGGTTTCTTGATCAATCAACATCCGGCTTCCGGTTTTCTGCGTTTCTGCTTCCAGGCGCGCAGCAAGGTTTACGGTCGATCCGATACAAGTATACGTCGCCCGGTTGTCTGTCCCGGCATAGCCAGCGACGACTTCGCCAGTCGCTATTCCGATACCGATCTTTAGGTCGCTTTTCTCTTCTGCGCGCCGTTCGAGATTTAACATCTCGATCATGTTGTGCATTTCATGTCCTGCCGCCACTGCACTTTGCGCCGAGTTGGGCAGGGGCTGCGGAACTCCGAAAAGAGCCATCAACCCGTCACCCAGCATCAGGCTGACAATCCCGCCATTGCTGGTAACTGCCTCAAACATCAAGGTGTAAAAGGTGTTGAGCAGGTCAATCGTATCCTCAGGAGCGAGGTTTTCCGACAAGGTCGTAAAGCCGCGAATATCACAAAATAGAACCGAAGCATTGGCGCGCTTACCACCTATGGCAAAGCCAGATTCCTGTAGGTCTTGGGCCACCTCAGTTGTTGCAAAACGCTCTAGCAGTCGCTTTTGTTCGTCCCTGAGTCTTTTCTTTTCAAGGCCGCTGGAGACGCGCGCACTGAGAAGTGTCTTGTTGACTGGTTTCGGCAGGTAGTCTTCGGCACCCAATTCAATGCAGCGTACGACATTGTCGAGTCCCTCAACAGACGACGTCACGATCACTGGCAAATCCCGCAGTTCGGTGTCCGATTTGACAGCTTCAAGAACCTGGAAACCGTCCATTTCCGGCATCTCGATATCCAGCAAAAGCAAGTCAAATGGCTGACCAGACAACATCTCCATCGCCACTCGGCCGTTTTCCGCGACCGATGCTTGATGGCCCAAGAGTTCTACACTGCGAGACAAAAGCAAGCGATTGACCTTGTTGTCGTCGACGATGAGCAAATGACCGGGGGCGTCAGACATCAATCAGGCTCCGTAGGGCAGTAGCTGCAGTGGCGAGGGCGGTCTCTAAAGCGGCAGCTTCTGTTAAGTCTCCGGCTTCGGGCAGTTCTCCCAGTTCGACTTTCCTGGCCAGTTCGGCAAGAGCCGTTGCACCGAACGTGTTGGCGTTCGACTTGATAGAATGTGCAGCACGGCGGTATCGGTCGGCATCGGCTTCGTTCGCGGCCGCTTTCAATTCGCCAATCATACTTGGCGCTTCGTCGAGAAAGGTGTTCACAAGCTCTGCTGCAAACTCTTCGCCTGTGGCGTCCTTTAGCTCCATGAAGATTTCATGATCAATCGGGCTGTCTGTCATGGATCACCTTCTTGTTCTGGGGCAATTTAATAGGGCTTCGATGAGGACAGGCACGCGGATCGGTTTGGTGATATAGTCGTCCATCCCTGCTTCCAGACACATCTCACGGTCGCCCTGCATGGCGTTGGCGGTCATCGCGACTATGCGAGGACGGCTTCCATCCGGATGCGCTTTGTTGATACGGCGAGACGCTTCAAGCCCATCCATCTCGGGCATTTGCACATCCATGAAAACGACATCGTATGTCTGCCGGTTGACGCTTTCGACAGCCTCGGCACCGTTGCTGGCCAAATCAGCGCGATAGCCCATCTGTTCCAGCAGGCGGAGTGCAAGTTTCTGGTTCACCAAATTATCCTCTGCCAGCAAAATTCGCAGTGGATGGCGCGTTGCCATGTCCGGATCGGTTTGGGGTTTGTCCTGTGGTTTTGACGGCTTTACGCGCAGCTTTTCAGTCGCGAACAGTGTGACCAGGGTATCGAACAGGTGGGATTGGCGCAAAGGTTTGGCAAGGTTGGCAGCAAAAAGCCCATCCTCCAAATCTATTTCGCGCGGGCCAAGTGAACTGAAAAGGATTAGTGGCAACCCAGGCTTCTTGGCGCGTATCTGTTTGGCAAGCTCTACCCCATCCATTTCAGGCATATGCATGTCTAGAACTGCTAAATCGAACTCGATGCCTTCTCCAAGTATACTCAGCGCTTCTGACGGAGATGCACACGTCGTGGTCCGGGTGCCCCATTTCTCGGTTTGAAGAGACAGGATTTTGCGATTGGTGGCATTATCGTCGACCATCAAAATGCGTTTGCCTTCAAGTTCAGGCTGAGGGCCGACAAGATTGCGGGAGGACGGCTTAACTGGTTTTGCAGGTTTTGCCTGAATCTTGAAAACAAAGGTGGAACCGTTTCCCTCTCCTTCGCTTTCAGCCCACATGGTCCCTCCCATAAGTTCGGCGAGGCGTTTCGAGATCGCAAGACCCAGACCAGTGCCGCCATATTTGCGGGTCGTTGAACTGTCTGCCTGGCTGAAAGACTGAAATAGGCGGCTCATACCCTTTTTAGATAGGCCGATACCTGTGTCTCGGACTCTAAACGTCAGCTCCAGTGATCCGTTTACCTCGGCAGATTGCTCAACTGACAGAACCACTTCTCCGCTTTCGGTGAATTTCACAGCGTTAGAGAGAAGATTCAGCAAAATTTGCCGCAATCTGGTCAGGTCCGCGCTGATCGCCTGGGGGAGTGAGTCATCGAACTCATAGGCCAAATCGAGTTGTTTCTCGGCAGCCTTGCCGCTGACTAAATCGAGCGCGCTTTCTATACATTCGCGCAGGTCGAACGGATGGTTCTCGATATCCATCTGTCCAGCTTCAATTTTCGAAAAATCGAGGATTTCGTTAATGATACCCAAAAGCGCATCGCCACTATCGCGGATCGTATTCGCATAGTCACTTTGCTCGGCATCCAGCTCTGTGTCCATCAACAGCCCGCTCATCCCGATTACGGCATTCATGGGAGTTCGAATTTCGTGGGACATTGTCGCCAAGAAAGCACTTTTTGCTTCGTTTGCTTCCTCAGCGGCCTTTCGCGCCTCTTCGGCCTCACGGAATAGGCGCACGTTCTCGATGGCAATTACCGCCTGATCCGCAAACGAGTACGCGAGGTCGATTTCATCTTTGGTGAAAGCCCCGGCTGTTTTCCGAGCGAACACCAACACGCCCAGACACGCTTTGCCTTTCATCAGGGGCAGCAACAAAGCGGCGCGAACGCCATGCCGATCATACGTAATCTGTTCGAATGGCGAGAGCTCGATCGTGTCCCAATCGGGCAGATGAAGCATCTTCTTGTGATGAAGAACCTGAGCAGGAAAGCTGGACATCGGATCCGGGTCGATCGGAAAACTTTGGTTGCCTTCAAGGGTGGCAACTCCTTCTGCACTGACCCTTGCCAGAACCTCGAACGTATTATCTTGCGCCGTCATGGCGGCTACCATGTCACAGGAAACCAGCCGTACGCCCGCCTCTGCAATGGCCTCGAAGACAGGTTTGATGTCGTCAGGAGATTGGCTGATCACCCGTAGAATGTCCGCACTCGCAGTCTGACGCGCCAAAGAAGCTTGAGTCTCGTTAAACAAGCGCACGTTTTCCAGCGCGATGATGGCCTGATCTGCAAAAGACTCGGCAATCGACACTTCGTCGTCCGTAAAAACCTTTGACGTCTTTCGAATAAATACCAAGTTGCCGAAACAGTCTTTCCCGCGCATCAAGGGCACCATCAAAGACGATTTAAATCCCTTTTCGCGAAAGATTTTTTTGTCGCGCCGCGGTAATTCGTCGTAGCGCCACTTTGGCATGTTTAGCGTCTTACCACTTTTGATCGACCAGGAAGGTAAATTGTCCTCGGGATCAATCGGCAGCCGATCCGTCCACTTGACTTCTTCCACACCTTGAGGAGTTGCGACAGCGACTTGCCAAATCTCAGTTCTATTGGCTTGAATGGCAATAGCCAGGTCGCAGTCTATCAGCGTCGTTGCCAGTCCGACAATCTTCTCGAATACTGGTTTGGTATCGGTTGGGGATTCAGAAATAGCTCTGAGAACGTCCGCACTTGCTGTTTGGCGGGCAAGTGCAGTTTGCGTGTCATTGAAAAGCTGCGAGTTTTGAATGGCGATTATCGCTTGCGACGCAAAAGTTTCCATCTGCTTGATTTGCTTCTCGTCAAAAGCCGCGGGGGTTCTGCTCCCCATGCTGATGACACCAATTGTGTCGCCGTCACGTATCAACGGTACCGAAAGGACGGATCGATAACCGTCGAGGTTCGACTTCAGAACTGGATCATAATTGGGATCGGCCTGAGTATCTTCGACGTAATCGGCGCGCCCATACAACAGCGCCCGTGCAGTTGCAGATGTTTCCCCCGGTTCAAATGGGTGCATTTTGATAAAGTCGGTGAATGCGTCTGACACGTTGTGGCCAGCAAAGAAATGGTACTTGCCATCTTCAGGTTTCTTCAGCGCCACGAAAGCATCTTGAAGGCGGCAAATACGGGACGAAACGGCAAGCAACGCTTCCAATACCGGCTCTAAGGCGTCCGGAGATCGGGAAATAACTTCGAGTACTTCACTCGTGGCCTTTTGATACTCCAGCGATTCTTCAACTTCTGCCGTGCGCCTTTGCACTTCCTCGAAGAGCTGCGTGTTGTTGATAGCAATCAGGGCCTGGGACGCGAATGTTTCCAGAAGGTTGATCTGTTTGCCGCTAAATGCCGACGCCTGCCTGTGTGCCATAACAATAACACCAAGCGTGCGACCATTTTTGACAAGTGGGACCCCCAATGTAGTAAGGTAATCTCCTATCTCCGCGGCTTCTTTCCACGTGTAAGAGGCATCGTTCCGAGTATCCTCGATATAGACCGTTTCTCCATGCAACGCGGTTCGCCCTATACATGAACCTTCGTCAGGAGCTATTGGGTTGTTTGACAAGAAATCCAGGAACGCGTCGCTTACATTATGGGACACAACCACGCGATAAAGCCCATCGTCGGCATCTCGCATGGCAAAGAACGCATACTCTGGCGAGCAGATGCGCGACGATACCTCCAGGATTGCATCCAACACAGGCGGTAGATCGTTGGGTGACCGGGAGATGACATCAAGCACCTCAGATGTGGCTGTCTGGTACTTCAGTGTCTCTTCAACTTCGGCTGTACGGGCCTGAACTTCTTCGAACAGCTGAGTATTGTTGATCGCGATTACGGCCTGAGCCGCAAAAGTTTCTAAAAGGGCGATTTGCTTTGCATCAAACGGTGCGACTTTGTCGTGGCACAAGACTATCACTCCGACCACAGCTTTGCCCTTGATCAGTGGTACGCCCAGGAGCGAACGGTAATTCCCGATGCGCGCGGCCTCTTTCCATTTGTACTCGTCCGCCTCGGTATCCTTGTAATAGACTGTTTCGCCTCGTGCAGCTGTTTGACCAATGCCGCTCCCGTGTCCTGCTGGCACCGGGTTAGCTTTCATGAATTTCATGAATTCGCTGTCAAAATCGAGCATGATGTCAGTGTGATAAAGGCCGTCTTCGGGATTCAGGAAGGAAATAGCGGCGTATTTTGGTTCGCAGATTCGGCTTGCGACCCTCAGGATTTCTTCGAGCACCGGTCTCAGCTCGTCTGGAGATCGCGAGATGACCGACAACACGTCAGAGGTGGCGGTCTGGTATTCCAAGGCTTGCGTTACTTCGGCTGTCCGATCCTGCACTTCCCGGAACTGGCGGACGTTTTCCATTGCGATTACGGCTTGAGCTGCAAAGGTTTGGACCAGAGCCACATCGTCGTCTGAGAAAGGTGCAACTTCACGACGATAGAGCACGATCACCCCGAGACCGGTGCCGTTCTTCATCAACGGAACCGCCAGAACCGAGCGGGCTCCTTCAATCTCAACCATCTGAACCCGTTTTGGGTCACGATCCCTAAAGTAAAGAGGATCGTCCGCGATGTCGTCCTGGCGAATGACCTCGCCATCGATCATTGGTTTGATCGCAATTAATTCAGTGCGCGTTAGCGGCTCTACAAAGTTTTTGAGCGCTTCGTCAAAATCGGTTCTTGCGCCAATATTGGCCGGGATCGTTGCGAGACCGCGTTCGTGATCAGCGACACATAAAAAGGCCAACGGCGCTTTGCACAAACGGCTGGAGTTTTCGAGAATGCTTTGGAATACAGGTCTTTCGTCATCGCGGCTGCGGCTTATGACTTCGAGGATTTCTCGCGATGCTTTTTCGCGCTCTAGCCGTTCCTGAACCTCTCGAAATTGGCGCGTATTTTCTATCGCTATGACTGCGTGTTTGGCGAACTCTTCGATGAATTGCACGTCGGGATCAGAAAACGGGCGGACCTCGCGGCGGCTAACCGCAATAGCACCGATCGCCTGTTCCCCCTGCATCAAGGGCACAACAACCCGTGACCTGATGCCTTCGATTTCGACCATTGTAACAGCCGTAGGATCACCCGAGCGGTAGAACTCGGTGTCGGCGATGTCCTCGACACGTACAACCTTGCAATTTCGTATCGCCGCCGCTGCCGTGACCGAACCATCAAGAGGCCACTCCTCTCCTAATTCAACGTCGGTTCTATCGTGCCCCCATGCACCGGCCAATTGAATGTGGGTTCCCGCAGCGTTGACCAAAACCAGCGCCGCCTGATCCGCGTCACAGATTTCCGTGGCCTGCTGAAGCACGGCTTCAAAGACTCGTGCGTCATTGTCACGGCTTTTGCTGATGACACTCAGTACCTCCTGTGTCGCCGTTTGCCGTTCCAATTGAGAGCGCAGCTCTTTCATTTGGCGGGTATTGTCGATTGCGATCACAGCCTGCGCCGCAAAGCCTTCGACCAAAGAAATCTCGCTGTCTGTAAAGGGCCGCACTTCCCGACGGTAAATCCCGATGACGCCTACAGGATCACCATCCGCAGACATCAAAGGAACCGTCAGAAACGATCGGACGCCTTCTTCATCAACCAATTGGCGGCGCCAACGATCCCCGTTGATGTAGTGGTCTGTCTGGCGCAAATCGACATTGTGAATGACCCGCGCTTCCCGCACGGCTTCGGCAATCTGTAAATTCGAATCCAAAGACCAACGATCCACGCCGACTTTATATGTGGCCAATTGATCGCCAAAATGGGCCGCATATTCCAGATGGGTTCCCGCCTCATTTACGAGGCTCAATGTAGCTACGTCCGTTTCGCAAAGCCGGGCCGTATTTTCCAAGATCGTCTGAAATACCGGTGCTTCATCATCCCGAGACCGGGTGATCGTCTCCAAAACGTCGCGCGTGGCACCTTCGCGAGCCAATTGGGCCTGCAACTCGCTGAACTGGCGAACATTTTCTATCGCGATGACCGCCTGAGCGGCGAAAGTTTCAACCAGCTGCACCTGATCGTCAGAGTATGGTCTCACTTCGTTCCGTGCCAGCATCAGGCAACCGATTGCGCTGCCACCTACCTTTAACGGGACAAACAGATTGCTCCGGCACCCATGCGTGTCGACAATGAGCTTAAAGCGCTCATCTCCTGATCTATGGAAATCGGTGTCGCCCATGTCGACAACGCGTCTGGTCTCACCGCTGAGAATAGTGTCAGTTACGATCGAGTTGCCCGGCTCCATCGTATACTTGCCGTCGCGCCAGAGCTGTTGGATATCCGGGTGTAGATTGACGCTGGCAACCAGTTTCTGACGCGCATCCCCTTCGCGTCCAAGAACCAGACCAGCAAAAAAGGCATCACAGAGATCTTTTGCCAGTGTTACAATCAGGTCGCATACCGGCTGTACATCATCCTTGGTCTCGGAGATCGCTTGCATAACCCGTGCGGTTGCTTCGAACCGCGCCTGCTGATCATCCGCGCTGAGCCCCACACTGTGCGCAGATGACGACGCTGAACTTCCGGCTTCTTCCGATGTCCTCTTCCCATCCACCTGCGTTCGAGCTCCCGCGCAAACCAATGAAACACACAAGATCGCAGTTTAAAGGGCATACGATAGAAGTCACAGAGTTTCTTTGTGGACAGAATTCAACGCGCTTAAGCCGATGGTTGGTCATCTGGCAATCCAAGCAGCTCTGGTCTGGGGTAACTGGCTGGACGTTCTGAGAGGAAAACAGGCATTTGTTTGCAGAGCTTACTTCAAGCCCGTTGGCGCAACACAGTGCTCTACCCAAATCCAAGGAACCACTGAATGATGAACGCGTTGGCCAAATCCACAAAAAACGCTGAGACTAACGGCAACACTATGAACGCGACTGGCGAAGGACCATAGCGTTGTGTGACCGCAGTCATGTTTGCGATGGCGGTTGGCGTTGCGCCCAAAGAGAAACCAGCGAACCCTGCCGATATCACAGCTGCGAAATAGTTTTTCCCCATCAGACGGAAGACGATGAAAATGATGAACGCTACAGCCGCAATGGATTGCAAGAGCATGGTTGTGATCAGCACGCCAGCGCTGCTGGCAAGGGTCCATAACTCCATGCTCATCAGCGACATTGCCAAGAACACGGACAGGCTGAATTCGGAAATCACGTTCATCGCAGGGGTTCGCGCCGGCCATGAGAGCTTTGGAAGCAGCGGCGGCAACAAGTTCGATAGCAGGATACCAGTTAAAAGGCAGGGTACGAATAAAGGCAGTTTGATCCCCGCCGCCTCAAGTGCTTCGAAGGCTGAATATCCAATTCCAATGGCGACGTGAATCCAGAGCACGCAATTCATCAGGTCAACATGGGTCAGGGTCGATGGTTGGTCGGTGGCTGGTTCCGCAACCGTCGCGACCTCCTCTTCAACGTCCGGGGCACTTGTCAGATCGTTCTTTTGGATGAGAAATCGGGCGATGGGACCGCCCAGAACGCTGGCTAAAATCAGACCAACTGTGGCAGTGGCTATTCCCAGTTCTGAAGCGCCAGTGACTTGATAGCTGTTTTCTATGGTTGGGCCCCAGGCAATGGCTGTGCCGTGACCACCAATCAAAGATGCGGTGCCCAACAGCACACCTGCTTGTGACGGCAAACCGAACACGAGCGCACCAACCATGCCAACCACATTCTGCACGAGCATAAAGGCAATCGTGAGCCCTAGCATGAGCACAAGAAGGGGCCCACCTTTGAGCAGGTCAGCGAAACGGGCGTTGAGACCAACTGTTGTGAAAAAGTAGACCAGCAAGAAATCTCTGGCGCTTAGTTCGTAACTTATCGCCCGGCCCGTGGCCAAAACTACAAGCAGAGCCAGAACGGCGGCCAAGAGGCCTCCGCTGACGGGTTCTGGGATGCTGTACTTGGACAGGACGGCATAGCGACGGGTCAGCCGTGCACCGAGGAAATAGACCAATATCCCAATTGTAACGGCGCCAAAGCTGTCGATTTCTATAGGATCAAGCAATTCCATTGTGTTTTGTGCCCTCGTCCACGCAAGTCAATTTGGTCAGTTGTGCCAGGATTGGTTTGGAACCTTTGAAGTCATCTAGTAATGCGTTGGGATCGCTTACGTTTACCAACGTATTGTCGGCAGACCAACTACTCCCGGCAACTCTTGCAGCAATCTCTGAAAACAAGCAGGCAAAAAACGCCACTAATTGCACCGGAACGAAAGGTGTCTCGAAACACCGTTTCTCAGACATAACGGCGGGTCTGCCATAGATGTTCAGGTGGTGCTCAGTTGAACCGGAATGCTCAGTCGCGGCAATTTCGAATGGCGTTAGAAAAGCGCCAAGCTTCCCCGGTAGATCAATGTCGTTTGTGGCGGCTTCCACCTCTTCAAACAGATGATACGTAACTATTGGGTGGCTATGTGCTTCGGGCTCATCGCACGAGGATCGAGAAATTCCCAAGCGTGTTAGCAATTCATCGGCGTCCGGACAGGCAGTATTCAACGTGCTCAAGAACGGTCGCGCTGACGACAACCGGATCAAGGGCTGCGCAGGGCCACTCATGTTCGACCCTCAGAATGTGCAAGGTTCATTATTCACCTCGTAGCTATTTTTTGGAACCAAAACAGGATTCCGGGATCTGAAAATTTACGCCAAAAGACGCAACTCGGTGACCGAAACTATCATGCATTGCTGATATTCTGATGTCTAAATGTTTTAAGGTCATTCGTTCGTCGGCCCCGGAAAACACTGTCCAGCTGCACTAAAGGCCGGTTGTTCACTAGCAATCAAATTGGACCCCTCGTGTGGGGTTGATCACGTGTAAGTCGACACCGAAATGGTGAATGCCCAAACTTGTGGGCCAGATTCAAAGGCTTTCTGCAAGGAAGTCAGTGGTGCCATGCAGCGTTATGAGCATACCTGCATTGGGTTGTAGATTTGCGATGTGTTTTGCACATACCCACAGAACGGCCATGTCCGGGGTGAGCCGCCAACAGTCGGACATGTGTGTAACTCCAGTGCAAAAGTGTAATGGGAAACCGGCGAATTTCTGCCGGAGCTTAACAGGGCTCTTTTCATAACGCGCATTATCGCCTTAAAACTTCTTCACCACTCAAACCTACACCGAAGTTTCTTGCTAAACAGGACCAGCAAAACGACGATTTGGCCGCTGCTGACCGGCACATCCCGCGCTGTGATTGCGATGGGATTTTTTGCGTTTGTCTCGGCCTGCGCGCAAAGCCCGAGCGACGCGGATCTCGATCCGGAACGTCAGCTAGTGGCGCTTCAAGAGGTCTCGAAAAAACACGCTCGGGGGCAAAGAGTTTGGTGTGTGCCCTACGCACGTACCCTGAGCGGAATCGAAATCCGAGGTAATGCAAAGGATTGGTGGGGGAAAGCACGCAATAGTTTTGCACGAGGCAATGAGCCGGTTGTTGGTGCGGTTATGTCCTTTCGGGCAACGCGCGGTATGCCACTTGGCCATGTGGCCGTGGTGTCTGACATTGTCACCGAACGGGAAGTCATCGTGAATCACGCCAATTGGCACCGTAACAAGGTATCCTTGAAAATGGGCGTCAGGGATGTGTCAAAAAACAACGACTGGACGATGGTCCGGGTCGAAAGCCAGCCGGGCCAGTACGGTAGTTTCTACCCGGTGAATGGGTTTATTTATCCTGGCGGGGCCGAGTAAGCCAATCCGATTTCGCGTCGCGGCCATGTGCGACCCGGCCGATCAACCAGCTTGGGCCGTTAATAGCGGCGGTGCACGCGCTTTTGTGAAACCACGTTTCTTTTCTTTTGGCGCTCACGCAAGAAGACAAACAATCCCGATCCCAAGATCAGCGTGATACCAATTGCGACCGGCAGGTTTGGCAATTCGCCCCAGATTGCCCATCCCCAAAAAATCGCCATTGGAAGGCCGACATATTCAAATGGAGCCACCGTGGCAGCATCTGCCAAACGGTAAGCCTGGCCCAGGCAATAGCCGATGATCGCGGAATTAAACCCAAGCCCGACAAACAACCACCGATCGGTACCTTCTGGCCAGACCCAGGCTCGAAGTAGAAAAACCAGGCTTTCGTTCTCGAACGCTGAGGCGAAACGTCCATCTCCCGCCACCGACCAGAATAACAAGCTGACGACGATGAAACACGTTTGAATGTAGACAGCCATAGCCGAGGCTTTGGATTTTGCGCCAAGTAAGCGGGTAAGCACGTTGTTAAGCGCGTAGGTAAAAGCCGCGACAACCGGAAGGGCGTACATCACCAGGCCAACGTCACGTGTGCCACCGGCCTCCCACGGGCGAGTCATTATTATAACGCCTACGAAACCTACAATTACGGCACCAATTCGCATGGGGCCAACTTTTTCCCCGAGTAATGGGATGCTGAGCAGCGTTATCATCAAGGGCGCGACAAAGAACACCGCAGTCGCTTCGGCCAGAGGCATAACAGCCAAGGCTGTAAAGAACGTCAGATTGGCAACGACGATGAGCGCTCCTCGCAAAAGGTGGAGCCCCGGCTGATCTGTTTTCAAGATTTTCCAACCGCCTTCCATCTGCACCAGGGCCAAACTGAACCCGATTCCGATCAGCGATCTCGTGAATACCATTTGATGCAAAGGGTAACCACCCGACAGAAACTTGATCACCATGTCGTTGACAGAAATTGCCAAAATTCCGATCAGAATGAAAACAATACCAGCTGTCGGGTTTTGCAACTTTTGGCCTTCGGTCATGGAGCGTCCTTTCAAATGGCCACTAACACGGGCCATCTAACGGGTCACGTCACTTTGCGACCCTCTGTGGTCGTAGCTCGCATTCCATGCAGTGTTGGTGCCAGTTTGGGTTTGGGAGAGTGCGCCAGATCAAAACAGGTATTTCGTTTCAAGCCTGGCCCGATGACATCAGGTTTATACGTAACGGAAGTCTAGAAACCGTTGCTCGGTTGCCTCTAACGTCGCGTGGCAGGAAGACAATATGGGCGGCACTGTCGGATGTTCGGGAAAATAGTGAAAACACTTGGCGTTTTGACGTTTGTGGGTGGAGCAGGCTTGATTGGGTACCTGCTTGTCGCGCCACCGGATCTGTTGAAGGTTGGCACAAATTACTCTGCCAAAATCGTCTGTTCGAACGTTTTCATTGCCGGACGAGACCCTGATGAGGTGCTGGCCGTTGATGTGCAGGCACCGGGGCATCCGCTGCTCAAGCAGGTCTCGATCGACGTTGATCAAGAGGCGCAATCGGTGCAAGCGCGGCTGTTTCGGTTCTTTGCCCCGGCGACATCGCAGTTCCGCGAAGGGCTGGGCTGCACCAATGTTCATGATGCGGTCCTGAGTGATCAGTCGTTGGTTCCCCCCAATCGCCCCGCACAAGGCCTTTGGCCAGCAGGCGATGATGTTGCGCTGTCGCAGGACCCGCAGATTCAAAGCATCATGTCTGACGAGGCTTTGCTTGGCGAAGGATATCGCGCTGTCGTGGTAGTTCGAAATGGGCGCATTGTGACCGAGACGTATGCCGATGGGTTCGACGCGCAAACCCCACTGCTGGGTTGGTCCATGACCAAAACGATAACGGCTGGATTGATCGGCACTTTAGTTGAAACCGGTCGGATGAGCCTTGCGGACAATCTGGTCGACAGTTTTCCGGACTGGGCCGTGGATGCGCGCCGGGGCATTACTGTGGCCGATATGTTGTCCATGACCGGCGGCTTGCAATGGGACGAGGAATATGGCGACGTTTCGGACGTCACGCGGATGCTGTATCTCGGTAATGATATGGCTGCCTTTGCAGCGGAACGAGTGCCCGAAGCCAAACCCGGCACAGACTTCAATTATTCCTCGGGAACAACCACGGTTCTTTCGCGGGTGTGGCAGGATAAGCTGCCTGACGGTGGGCTGACATATCCGCAAACGGCTCTGTTTACGCCACTGGGTATGGCCTCGGCGATCCTTGAGACAGATGCCAACGATACGTTTATCGGGTCCAGCTATATGTATGCCACGGCCCGTGACTGGGCCCGGTTTGGTCAGCTTTTGTTGCAAAAGGGAGTTTGGGACGGCGCCCGGATCTTGCCCGAAGGTTTTGTGGACTGGATGGTCGAGCCTGTTGATGCCTCGGACGGGCGCTATGCCAAAGGGCACCTTTGGTTGGAAGCCCCCGGAGATTTTCCACCGTTCGAAGATGCCTATTGGCTGCAGGGGCACGATGGTCAGTTCATCGGCGTTTTCCCCTCGCATGACATGGTTGTTCTACGGATGGGTCTGACGCCATCCCGGTTTGGCTACTCTTCCTTGCCGTTGGCGCAGGCGTTGATTACAGCCTTTGGGGACGATTCGTCTTAACAGACCTCTTCATCCCGCGCTTGCGATGGTAACGACCTTGGCAGGCTGCAACCGGCTCAGGACACCGGGTCGCAGGTCTGGGGCTTGCATGCGGCGCAGTTTTAGTATACCGCCGCATACAAATTGAAAGTGCCGGCCTTTTGACTGCCGGTACACCCAGCTAAATGGTCGGACCCGTCATGAGCCTCTATACTGATTACCTGAATGAAATCGAAACCCGCAAAGAGCAGGGCCTGAGCCCTAAACCCATCGATGACGGGGCTTTGGCGAAGGAAATCATTGATCAGATCCGTGATCCCCAGAACGACCATCGCGCAGACTCGCTGAACTATTTCATCTACAACACGCTGCCCGGCACAACCAGCGCGGCCGGCGAAAAGGCTAGCTTTCTGAAAGAGATCATTCTGGGCGAAGCTGACGTCGAAGAAATCTCGCAGGACTTTGCGTTCGAACTGCTGTCGCACATGAAAGGTGGCCCCTCGGTCGAGGTTCTTCTGGATCTTGCGCTGGGTGATGATGCTGCAATCGCAGGCAAGGCAGCCGAGGTATTGAAAACGCAGGTCTTCCTTTATGATGCGGACACAAACCGTCTGAAGGCCGCGCTTGAGGCCGGCAACACAATCGCGCGGGACATTCTGGAAAGCTACGCCAAGGCTGAGTTTTTTACCAAGCTGCCTGACATCGACGAAGAAATTGAAATCGTCACATATGTGGCTGCCGAGGGCGACATTTCTACGGACCTTCTGTCACCAGGCAACCAGGCGCATTCGCGTGCTGACCGCGAATTGCACGGCAAGTGCCTGATCTCGGAAAAGGCGCAGCAGGAAATCCAGGATCTAAAGCTTCAGCACCCCGGCAAACGCGTCATGCTGATTGCTGAAAAGGGTACCATGGGTGTAGGTTCCTCGCGTATGTCCGGCGTGAACAATGTGGCGTTGTGGACGGGTAAGCAGGCCAGCCCATATGTGCCCTTTGTCAATTTTGCCCCAATTGTTGCGGGTACAAACGGCATCTCTCCGATCTTCCTGACCACCGTCGGTGTGACCGGCGGCATCGGTCTTGACCTGAAAAATTGGGTCAAGAAGGTGGACGAAGACGGCAACGCGATCCTGAACAACGATGGCAACCCGATCTTGGAAGAAAAGTATTCGGTCGCCACAGGCACAGTTCTGAAGATCAACACCAAAGACCACAAGCTGCTGAGCGAGGATGGCGATGAGCTGGTTGACGTGTCCTCGTCCTTTACCCCGCAAAAAGTGGAATTCATGAAGGCCGGGGGCTCTTACGCCATTGTCTTTGGAAAGAAGCTGCAAACATTTGCGGCCGAAACGCTGGGCGTCGAAGCGCCTTTGGTCTTTGCTCCGTCCAAAGAAATCAGCCATGAAGGTCAGGGCCTGACCGCTGTCGAGAAGATCTTTAACAAGAACGCGGTCGGCACAACGCCGGGCAAGACCCTGCACGCCGGATCGGACGTGCGCGTGAAGGTCAACATCGTTGGGTCGCAGGACACCACTGGCCTGATGACCATGCAAGAACTTGAGGCGATGGCAGCTACTGTTGTGTCCCCGATTGTTGATGGGGCTTATCAGTCCGGCTGTCACACTGCGTCGGTCTGGGACGCCAAGGCGCAAGCCAACACGCCGCGTCTGATGAAGTTCATGAATGACTTCGGCCTTGTCACCGGTCGTGACCCGAAAGGCGTCTATCATTCGATGACCGACGTGATCCACAAGGTGCTGAACGACATCACAGTGGACGACTGGTCGGTCATTATCGGCGGAGATAGCCACACGCGTATGTCCAAAGGTGTGGCCTTTGGGGCCGACTCGGGCACCGTGGCGCTGGCACTGGCAACGGGTGAAGCATCGATGCCGATCCCGGAATCGGTCAAGGTGACCTTCAAGGGCCAAATGGCGGATCACATGGATTTCCGCGACGTGGTTCACGCCACACAGGCGCAGATGTTAGAACAGCACGGAGATAACGTCTTCCAAGGCCGGGTGATCGAGGTTCATATCGGTACGCTGTTGGCGGACCAAGCGTTCACCTTCACCGACTGGACGGCCGAGATGAAGGCCAAGGCTTCGGTCTGTATCTCGAATGACGAGACCCTGATCGGTTCGCTGGAATTGGCCAAGTCACGCATCCAGATCATGATCGACAAAGGCATGGAGCATGAAAACGGCATGCTGCAAAAGCTGATCAACATTGCTGATGCGCGTATTGCTCAGATCAAGTCTGGTGAAAAACCGGCGCTGCAACCCGATGATAACGCAAAATACTTTGCCGAGGTTGTTGTGGATCTGGACCAGATCAACGAACCAATGATCGCTGACCCCGACGTGAATAACGCCGATGTCTCTAAGCGGTACACCCACGATACGATCCGCCCGATTTCATACTACAACGCTGAAAAGCATGTGGATCTGGGCTTTGTCGGCTCTTGCATGGTGCATAAGGGTGACATCAAGATCGTTGCCCAGATGTTGAAGAACCTAGAAAAGGAAACCGGTAAAGTCGAATTCAAGGCACCGCTGGTGGTCGCGGCCCCGACTTACAACATCATCGATGAGCTGAAGGAAGAAGGCGACTGGGAAGTGCTTGAAAAATACTCGGGCTTCGAGTTTGACGACCTGTTCCCAAAACAGAAGGCGCGCACCGAGTACGAGAATATCCTGTATCTCGAACGCCCCGGCTGTAACCTTTGCATGGGCAACCAGGAAAAAGCCGCCAAGGGTGACACTGTTCTGGCCACCTCGACCCGTCTGTTCCAGGGCCGCGTCGTGGCCGATGCACCCGACAAGAAAGGCGAAAGCCTGCTGGCCTCGACCCCGGTTGTGGTGTTGTCTGCCATTTTGGGTCGGACGCCCAATATCGACGAATACAAGACCGCTGTTGAAGGCATCGACCTGACTAAGTTCGCGCCTTCGGTTGAAAAACCAGCTGGCACGAAGTCGGCGCACTTCTAAACACGGTTTTTTGAAACCAAGCATGGATCGCCCGGGCGCCACTTCAGATGACCGGGCGTTTTTTGTAGTGACGGCCATGACCGATTTCAAACGGACGCCCGTCGCCCCTATAGTATCGGTAAAGGTCCTCGGGTCTTGGTTTGCCGAAGAACAAAATTGCTTCGGGTGTCGCGAACAAGACCAGATTTCAACAAACGTTGCATGATAAACACCTCCAGATCCTCGGGCGTCTTGGCGTAGACCTTTAGGATGAAATCATGATCCCCGGTGATCGAGGCGCATTCGACGATCTGCGGCTCTGTTTCGACCAGACGCAGAAAATCCGCGATGCTCTTTTCCTGGTGATCTTTGAGCGCGACATGGACATAGGCGATGGCATTCAGGCCAACGGCCTTAGCTGGTACCTGCGCGCGATAACCCGTGACCACTCCGCTTGCTTCAAGATCGCGTACTCGTCGCCAGCATTGCGAGGCCGACAACCCGGTTCGATCTGCCAGTTCCTGCATCGACAGACGTCCACTGATCTGAAGCTCTCGGAGAATATCTATATCAGCAGGATGAAGCATTTGTTTCACTTATTGTCACCAACCGGATTAATTGTTTCATTTTAGTGAAATAAATTCAGTTATCAAAACAAATCCACCGCGCCGGGCGCGGTATCCTGTATTTAAGCAGGAGGAAACGGATGCCCAAATCGACCAAGTACGTTGCCAAGGTCGCTGACGCGCGCGGCCGCATAGCCTATACCGACGAAGAAAACGCTGTCTGGGCCGATCTTTACGCAGCGCAGGCGGATAATGTGCAGCGCTATATGGCGCGCGAATACCTGGACGGGCTTGCCCGGCTGGACTTGCCCAAAACCAAGGTGCCGTGCTGCGCGGATATCTCGGATCGGTTGCTGGACCTGACGGGGTGGCGGGTGCAGCCAGTACCGGCGCTGATCGGTTTCAAGACTTTTTTCGGTATGCTGGCGGATCGCGTTTTTCCCGCAGCTTCGTTTATCCGGTCGCGCGAGGATTTCGACTATATCGAAGAACCGGATATCTTTCACGAGATCTTCGGTCACACCCCATTGCTGAGCGACCCGCGTTTTGCCGCGTTTAGCCACGCCATCGGGCAGGCAGGCCAGCAGGCGACAGATGCGGATTACGCTTGGCTGATCAGGTTGTACTGGTTTTCCATCGAGTTTGGTTTACGCCGCCAGGATGGCCAGATCAAAGCACTGGGATCGGGCTTAGCGTCTTCTCCGACCGAGCTGGTTTATGCCGTGAGCAGTGACATTCCAGATCGGGACCCGTTCGATATCCTAACCATCTTGCGAACACCGTACCGTATCGACATGCATCAGATGGGCTATTTTGTTCTGGATGATCCCGAGGATTTGTTCGAAGCGGCCGAGCGCGACCTTCTGGCCGATATTCGGAACGCGCGTGGTTTGGGGCTGCTGCCCAACAAGTTTCCCGCAAAGGTCGCGGCAGCCGAGTAATCACGCAGTCCACCGTCAGGCGGACAGGTCTTTGTACATGTATGTCGTCGGCTCCAACCTGGGTTCGAACGGGTTTTGGCAATATTTTGGTATTTCCCCCACAATCTGAAACCCAAGGCTTTCGTACAGCAACCGAGAGGGATCGGTGCTGCGTGTGTCCAGCACCAAAGTCGAGCGGTGCAAGTCGCGCGCGCGTTGAAATAGGGTCTCCATCAAAGCGCGGCCATATCCGCGGCGCCTGGCGTTCGGATGAACCAAAAGCTTGGCCACATCGGCACGGTGGGGTTGGTTGGGCATTGCCGCTGGTATCAATTGCGCGGTGCCCACAACGCGTGGACCGTCATACGCTGCAAAGATTTCCAATGCACCTGCGTTCACGCCGGGCCGCACGTTTTGTTGCCAATAGTAGCGCGCGTCTTCTTGGGTGAACGGCAGGATAAAGCCAATACTGGCCCCGTCATGAACACAGGTGTGCAGAATCTCGGTCAGGTCATCCAGTGCCGCATCAAATTCGGATCCGGTTAAACGTGTGATCATACCAGCACCAGAAGATACCGGGCGCCCCGCGTTGTGCCTGTTTCGAACCGGGTCGGGCCAGACAGGTGATAACGCATACAATCCCCTGCGTTCAGGGTGTGTGGTGTTCCGTCGACCGTCAGCGTAAGCGCGCCGTCGACCAGAATGAGGTGATGCTCTTGCCCGGATTTGGGGGGCGTATCATAGGTGATGACCGTGTTCCGAGGCAGGTGGCCTTCCACCACTTCGGCGTTCAGACCATTCGCGGGGGGGGACACTGCACGGCGGGTGTAGCCTGTTTCAGGGTCGCTCCATTCGGCTTGGCGTTCAAACGGGATCTTGGGGTCAAAACTGTCCTCGACCATCATAAGCAGACGTGACATCGGCAAGTCGTAAGCCGCGCAGAGACGGCCAAGGTTTTCTGCCGTTGGGCTTACATCACCTTTTTCCATACGAGATAGTGTGGCACGGCTTATGCCGCTGTGTTCAGACAACTGGTCCAGAGACCACCCGCGCCCGCGACGCAGCTCATTCAGTCGATTGGCAAGGCGATTTGAAAGGGTGTCGAGCATAGGCAGTTAGTAGAAAATTTCTCAGATATGAGAAAAATTATACGAAATAAACAAAATGTAAACAAAAAAGAGCGCGAGAATCTCGCGCCCTTCATGGGTATTAACGATTTGGGCGGTTACTTCCAGCCAACCTCGTTAAAGATCTTTTGCGCTTCGGGGATGTTCTTGGCAACCTCGGACAGGTTCACTTCGTCAGCCTTGAACTCACCCAGGGTGGCAACCGACTCGGCCAATTCGACGCTTGAAACGGCCGGGTATTCATCGTTCCCCGCAGAGAAGTACTGCTGCGCCTGATCGCTTGCCAAATATTCAAGGAACAGGACCGCGTTTTCCTTGTTCGGTGCATGTGCCGCAACGCCGCCGCCCGACAGGTTCATGTGCGCGCCATAGCTGTCCTGGTTGGGGAAAGCCCAGCCGATCATGTCGCGATCCGCCGAAAGACCTTTGACATCTTTGCGGACCGCGCGCGCAAAGTAATACGTGTTCGATACAGCGATGTCACATTCACCCGAAACGATGCCGCGTAGCTGGTCGGTGTCACCCCCCTGTGGATCACGTGCCATGTTGGCGACGATACCTTCTGCCCAGGCTTTGGCCGCATCCGCGCCTTCATGGGTAATGATCGATGCCAACAGGGTTTGGTTGTACGTGTTGGTCGAAGACCGGATGCAGATCAGACCCTTGTATTCCGGCTTGGCCAGATCGGCATAGGTGGCCGGTGGGTTGGTGACGTTTTCCTTGTTGTAGAAAATAATCCGACCACGCTGCGAAAAGCCGAACCACTGATTGTCACTGTCTTGCAGGTTACCAGGAATACGCTCTTCCAGAGTTGCGCTTTCGATCGACTGCAGGATACCAGCGTCCTTGGCGCGCGCCAGACGTGAGGTGTCAACGGTCAGCATTACGTCTGCGGGCGAGTTGGCGCCTTCTGCTTCCATCCGCGCGATCAGCTCGTCGGCCTTGCCTTCGATTCGGTTGATGGTGATGCCAGTGGCCTCTTCGAAATCGGTGTAGAGGCGCTCGTCAGTGTCATAGTGGCGCGATGAATACAGGTTCAGTTCACCTTCAGCGACAGCGGTGGTGGCAACCAATGCCGACAGGGCGGCAGCCAGGCAGGTTGTGGATTTCAGCATAGTGTACTCCAACAATTGAATTTCGTGTCGGAGATTAACCCGACTGTTTTGCTCAATTATACTATTTCACATTGGATGCAAGAAATTCCGACAGTTTTACTTGGTCAAAATGGTCGCAAGTCTGCTTTTCTCTAATTTTCAGGATTCTTTTCACGATAAAGGTGCCAAAAAAACAAAAAAAACCGCGCTCGAAGGCGCGGTTTCTGAAAACGATTTTTCGCAGTTCTTAGCCTTGGCGGGCTTTGAACTTGCGCTGCGTCTTGTTGATCACGTAGACGCGGCCTTTGCGACGCACAATACGGCAGTCACGGTGCCGGTTCTTGAGCGAGCGGAGCGAGTTCTTGACCTTCATGGGTCTGTCTCCAATCTGCGGCGCCTTCATCAAGGACGTGGCCAGCGCCTGGGTTAGCGGGTGCCCCGGAAACCCGGAACAGTGAAACGATGGTGGGCGGTACAAGGATCGAACTTGTGACCCCTTCGATGTCAACGAAGTGCTCTACCGCTGAGCTAACCGCCCACTTTCCCTTTGCGTGCCCAGCCCCATAACGAAATGGGGCGCGGATCACCGCGCCGGTAGCGGGGTCTATAAAAGGAGTCGTTCAGGGGTTCAAGGGGTTTGGAAGAACAATTTTCCAGTCTATGTTGATTACGAACATGGAGAAATCATGCAGAACGCAGCCTTTGTATTGGATATGCCCGAAAACCGCAGTTCATGCGTGGTTTTTTCGTCCCCTCATAGCGGGCGAGAGTATCCGGCGGCCTTTCTGAAGCGTTCGGTTCTGAACCAAAACGTGATTCGTTCATCCGAAGATGCCTTTGTGGATCAACTATTTGCGCCTGCTGCTGAATGCGGTGCGCCATTGATCAAAGCGGCCATGCCCCGCGCATATCTGGATTTGAATCGCAGCCTGGATGAACTTGACCCCGCCCTGATCAGCGGCGCGCGCCGGCATGGACATAATCCGCGGGTCGCTTCGGGGCTGGGGGTGATTCCCCGCGTCGTGGCCAATGGTCGGGCGATCTACAGTGGAAAGCTGACCATGGATGAGGCGCGGCTGCGTATCGACACCTACTGGCGCCCTTATCACGCGAGATTGAAGTCTTTGCTGAACGAATCGCATGAAAAGTTCGGTCAGGCGATTTTGGTGGATTGCCATTCTATGCCGCATGAGGCGGTTTCGATGGCCGGTACAGCCCGCAGCAAGCGGCCCGAAATCGTGCTGGGGGATCGGTTTGGCGCGTCGGCGTCTTCGGAAATTGTGGATCTGGTTGAATCGGCCTTTGTTTCGGCAGGTCTGAACGTGGCGCGCAATGCACCGTTTGCCGGGGCTTATGTCACTCAGACTTACGGACGTCCCGGTCGCCATCAGCATGCAATCCAGATCGAGATCGACCGCGCACTCTATATGGACGAAGAGAGGATCGCACCAAACTCCAATTTCATGGCGTTTGCGAAACTTCTGCGGCAGGTGGTGCGCGAGATTGCCAACATCGGAGCGGACTCGGTTCGTCTGGCGGCCGAATAACCTCAGCGCAGCGCGCGACCTTTCACAATGGCGTCTGAGCCGAACCTTTGGCGGATCTCGTCAGTTGCACGTTCAGCCTGCGATCTGCGGGATGCACCAGGATCAAGCAGATCACCCGACATATCAGCTTGATCAGCCGGGCACAGATCAGACAGGCCGCATCCCAAAAGCCGATAGGGTCCCTGATCACCCACCTGATCGAACAGCCCCTTTGCCGTGCGATAGATCCGGTCGGCAACCTGCGTCGCATCCCGAAGGGACACGCGTCTTGTCAGGGTTTTGTGATTGGCCTTCTTGAGCTTGAGCGTGACAACCCGCCCTGCAAGATCCTTGGCCTTGGCCCGGTCCGAGACTTTCAGGGCCATGCGCCACAGATGTCCGTCTAAAATTTCAGGGTTAGCTGTGTCTTCGAAAAATGTGGTCTCGTTGCTGATGGATTTCATAGGCTCATGGGCCGAGACACGCCGTTTGTCCTGTCCCCGGGCCAGATGCCACAGGCGATACCCCATCGCTCCAAAGCGCGCGGTGAGCGCCTCCTGATCCCACCGCAGCAAATCGTTGAAGCTTCGAATCCCGGCCCGTTCCAGCGACTCTTGCGCTGCGGGGCCAATACCCCAGATCAGCCGCACAGGTTTGTCGTTCAGAAAATCTGCCGTCTCGGCTTTGCCGATCACAGAGAAGCCGCGCGGCTTGTCGAGATCAGACGCGACCTTGGCGAGGAATTTGTTGTGGCTCAGCCCGATAGAGCCGGTCACGCCCAACTCTTCCTTCATTCGTTTGACCAGCCGCGCCAGCATGATCGCGGGGGGTACCCCGTGCAATCGCTCGGTGCCGGAAAGATCCATGAATGCCTCGTCCAGAGACAGCGGTTCCACGACCGGCGTCAATTCATCCATCATGGCGCGTATCTCGCGCGATACTTCGGCATACACAGACATGCGTGGTTTGATCACGACGGCTTCGGGGCAGAGTTGGATAGCCTTGAACATGGGCATCGCCGATCGGACGCCGCGTATGCGCGCCACATAACACGCCGTCGATACAACTCCCCGCTTCCCGCCACCTATGATGACGGGCTTGTCCGCAAGCTCGGGATTGTCACGCTTTTCCACTGATGCGTAGAAGGCGTCGCAATCCATATGCGCGATGGACAGGTCAAACAGTTCAGGGTGCGACTTGACCCTTGGGCTGCCGCAGGCTGCACAGCGACGTTCGTTCCTTGAAGGTGTCAGGCAATCTCGGCAAAGACCGGGCATCTGCGTCCTCATGCGCTCCGCAGTTGGCTTGGGGTTTCTTTATAACATTCCTCAACTTCGATCATAGGTCATTGAGGAAAAGAAAACCCCCCGCAATGTGGCGGGGGGAAGTAACGAACCTCAGGAAGAAATGGTCCGTTGGGGAGTAACTTCCCCAAAGAATCGCTAAATTTTTCGGTTTTCGATAGGTGGAAGGCCGTGTCGCCAAAACTCACCTTTTGAATGTGTGTTTTCTGGCACAGGGACGATTTGGCGCGGTTCTGCAAAAAATTGACGCAACGTCAACTTGTTGCGGTGAAACTCGAACACGAAAACCGTCCGAAACACTTGAAATGGTCAGTGCACTTTCAGAGAATTTAACTCGGCCAGAACAGCCTCGGCGGCGGTTTTTGGATCTTCTGCCTGATAAATCGGACGGCCCACGACGATGTGATCCGCACCATTCCGAATCGCGTTGGCCGGTGTTGCTACTCGTTTCTGATCACCAAGTGCTGCGCCTGCTGGACGCACACCGGGGGTGACAATCAGGCGACCGTCGGCCTGAGGCAGTGCGCGGATCAGGGCAGCCTCCTGCGGGCTGGCGATAACGCCATCAGCCCCGGCCTCCAGCGCTTTGGCTGCGCGTTCGACCACCAGGTCCTGCACGTCGCCAGCTTTGATCAGGCTGGCGTCCAGATCGTCGCGGTTCAGCGAAGTCAGGATGGTCACAGCAAGGATTTTCAAATCCTTGCCCGATGCACCTTCTTTGGCGGCGCGCACAACATGTGGGTCGCCATGTACAGTCAGGAAATCCAGATCGAACTGCGCCAGCCCCCGCACTGCGTTTTCAACCGTATTGCCAATGTCGAACAGTTTCATGTCCAGAAAGATACGTTTGTCGTGGTCCTGTTTCAGCTCATTGGCCAAAGCCAGCCCGCCACCCGTCAACATGCCCAAGCCGATCTTGTAGAAGGACACGCTGTCGCCCAGCCGTTCAGCCATGGCCAGACCCTGCAGGGCGTTAGGGACATCGAGGGCGACGATAAGGCGATCATCGGACATGGGGCGCTCCTTTTTGGCAAACGTCTGCCTCCTAGCGGGTTCGGGCGGTTCTGTCCATCTTCGAAGCCGGGCGCGGGCACGTTCATTTTGTGCTATCGTGCCGGGTATTGAGTATTTGATTTCACAGCAAGGGACAGAAAATGAAAAAGCTGGTTGTGCTGGGCGTATTGGTTGCGCTGGCTGCATGTGACGAAACCCCGCCCGAAACACCGGAAACCGGGGCTGCTCCTGCACCCACAAATGATGATCTGCGTCTTGTGGGTGGCTACAGGTCCGAGGATGATTGGTGCCAGCTTACGGGCGAAACGGGTTTTACCGTGGAATTCCTGGACCATACGGCTGATCTGGTGTCATGCCCGACAGGAAGCGCGGCGGCACAGTCCCTCGTGGATGATCTGGGTGCGGTTCAGGTCGCCGAGACCGGAGGTTACACCGTCTACACCATACAGCGCGAATGACGGCGATTTCTGCGTCTTAGCCTCTTGAACCGGCAAAGATATTTCCCAGATTGAATGTGAGGCTTCGACCGATATGTGCCGCCAAGCGGGCATGTCAAAACGGGGCGCTTGGAAAAGGAGAATATCATGGACTTGAACAAGTTCACTGAGCGGGCACGGGGATTCGTGCAGGCTGCGCAGACCATTGCGCTGCGCGAGGGGCACCAGAGGCTGGAGCCAACACATATACTCAAAGCATTGATGGATGACGATCAGGGGCTGGCGAGCAACCTGATCACACGTGCTGGCGGCGCGCCCAACCGCGTGGTCGAGGCGCTGGACGTCGCGATGGGCAAAATCCCGAAGGTCAGCGGCGACGCGAGCCAGATTTACATGGACGGACAGACCGCCAAAGTTCTGGACGAGGCTGAGAAGATCGCCACCAAAGCGGGCGATAGCTTTGTGCCGGTTGAACGGGTGCTGATGGCGCTGTGCATGGTGAAATCCAAAGCTAAGGACGCTTTGGAGGCTGGTGCGGTGTCTGCCCAGAAACTCAATGAGGCGATCAATGACATCCGCAAGGGTCGCACCGCTGATACCGCATCGGCGGAAGAGGGCTATGACGCGCTCAAGAAATATGCGCGCGATCTGACTGAAGCTGCGGCTGAAGGTAAGATTGACCCGATCATCGGGCGGGATGAGGAAATCCGCCGCTCGATGCAGGTTCTGTCGCGCCGCACCAAGAACAACCCGGTTCTGATCGGGGAACCTGGCGTGGGTAAAACCGCGATTGCCGAGGGAATGGCCCTGCGCATCGTCAACGGCGACGTGCCGGAATCGCTGAAGGACAAGAAGCTGCTCGCGCTCGACATGGGCGCGCTGATTGCTGGTGCGAAGTACCGTGGTGAGTTCGAAGAACGACTGAAGGCCGTTCTGACCGAAGTGACCGAGGCCGCTGGTGAGATCATTCTGTTCATCGATGAGATGCATACGCTGGTTGGGGCCGGGAAGTCCGACGGCGCGATGGACGCCGCCAACCTGATCAAGCCCGCGCTTGCCCGGGGTGAGCTGCATTGTATCGGCGCGACCACGCTGGATGAGTACCGTAAATATGTTGAAAAAGACGCGGCCCTTGCGCGCCGGTTCCAGCCCGTGATGGTGACCGAGCCAACCGTCGAGGATACGATCAGCATCCTGCGGGGCATCAAGGAAAAGTACGAGCTGCACCATGGCGTGCGCATCTCGGATTCGGCATTGGTGTCGGCGGCGACGCTCTCGCATCGCTATATCACTGACAGGTTCCTGCCAGATAAAGCCATCGACCTTGTTGATGAGGCAGCGTCGCGCCTGCGGATGGAGGTGGATAGTAAGCCGGAAGAGCTCGACCAGCTGGATCGCCAGATCCTGCAGATGCAGATCGAGGAAGAGGCGCTGAAGCTTGAAGACGACGCGGCCTCGAAGGACCGTCTGGAAACCTTGCAAAAGGATCTGGCCGACCTGCAGGAGAAATCTGCCGAGATGACGGCCCAATGGCAGGCCGAACGCGACAAGCTGGCTGGTGCCCGTGATCTGAAAGAGCAGCTCGACAAAGCGCGGGCTGATCTGGAAATCGCCAAGCGCGAAGGTAACCTGGCCAAGGCCGGTGAGCTGTCCTATGGCGTCATCCCAGAGCTTGAGAAAAAGCTGACCGAGGCCGAAAACGCCGAAAGCAACGCCATGATGGCCGAGGAAACGGTGCGCCCGACGCAGATCGCTGCTGTGGTCGAACGCTGGACGGGTATTCCGACCTCGAAAATGCTGGAAGGTGAGCGCGAGAAGTTGCTGCGGATGGAAGATGATCTGCATTCTCGCGTGATCGGTCAGGATGCAGCGGTGACCGCTGTCGCCAATGCCGTACGTCGTGCGCGTGCGGGGCTGAACGACGAAGGTCGTCCGCTGGGCTCGTTCTTGTTCCTTGGCCCGACCGGTGTGGGTAAGACAGAGCTGACCAAAGCCGTGGCGAATTTCCTGTTCGACGACGACAATGCGATGGTCCGCATCGATATGTCCGAGTTCATGGAAAAACATGCGGTTGCCCGTCTGATAGGTGCCCCTCCGGGCTATGTCGGCTATGACGAAGGCGGTGTGCTGACCGAAGCCGTACGGCGCAGGCCCTATCAGGTTGTGTTGTTTGACGAGGTCGAAAAAGCGCACCCTGATGTGTTCAACGTGCTGTTGCAGGTTCTGGATGATGGCGTTCTGACCGATGGTCAGGGCCGCACCGTGGACTTCAAGCAGACGCTGATCATCCTGACCTCGAACCTCGGCTCTCAGGCGCTGAGCCAGTTGCCCGAAGGTGCGGACAGCGCGCAAGCGCGGCGTGACGTGATGGATGCGGTCCGGGCGCATTTCCGGCCCGAGTTCCTGAACCGTCTGGACGAGACCATCATCTTTGACCGGCTCAAGCGGGCCGATATGGATGGCATCGTTGATATCCAGATGGCGCGTCTGCAGAAACGACTGGCTGCTCGCAAGATCGAGCTGGTGCTGGACGACGGTGCCAAGGAGTGGCTGGCCAATGAAGGCTATGATCCGGTCTTTGGCGCGCGTCCCTTGAAGCGTGTGATTCAGCGCGCCTTGCAGAACCCGCTGGCCGAAGCGCTGCTGGCCGGCGAGATCAAGGATGGAGAGACCGTTCCGGTGACCGCCGGAACCGATGGTCTGATCATAGGCGACCGTTTGGGCACGTCAGACCGACCTCGCCCGGATGATGCCGTGGTGCATTGATCAAAACGGAAAGAGAGACCCGCTGTTTCAGCGGGTCTTTTTTCAGCATCTACCATATATCAATGCCTGATGTTCCATTGCGCCCATAAACCTCTGGGCTGCCGAGGTGGCGGTATGGTCAGACCTGCGTTGTAGCTTTGCTCCAGAAGGGCTTCGCGACGTTCTTCTGACCCTGTGGATCCACAGAGGATTTCCAGCTTGCGGGGCGAGAACCCAAAACATCCGAATGTGCCCTGTGTCCAGAGGGTTTCCATTGCATTCAGATATCCGGCGTCCTCCATTTCGTCGGATCGCGCGCCAGCGGGTATCAGCAAGACCCCGGATCTGGGCCGTTGCAGCGATTTTTCGCGATCATCCAACTGATCATATGCCCAACCCCATGACCAGACGCGGTCAACCCAACCTTTCATCATTGACGGCATTCCCCACCATAAAAGCGGAAACGCGAGACAGATAGCATCCGAGCGAGAGATACGTTCTTGCTCGTATCGTATGTCTGCAAGTGGTGCGGACGCCGAATCCCCCTCTATGTCCGCCACAGTCCAACGCGGATCGAATTCCTCGGCATGCAAGTCAGCAAATTCTGTCGTGTGACCGGCTGCCTTCGCACCATCCATGAACATCCGCGCTGCGGCGGCGGTAAATGAGTTTGGGTCTGGATGGTCAAGGACGGTCAGGATGTGCATGATCGGGACTTTCTGATTCAATCTGGCTTTCCCGAGGCACCTTGATTGCTCAAGGTACCTTTAGGTCAAGCAGAACATCCTGACAGCTGGGGATCAGTTCAAAACAGGCTCACCATCAGGGTGAGCCTTAATTTTATTTTGTGCAGTTTTTTACACTAGCGCAAAAATCCGCGCTGGGCCGCCAGTACCGCCTGCGTGTTTTGGCGCGCCTATGACCAGCGTCGCGCCGGATGGCGGCACCCGATCCAGATTGGCCAGGCATTCAATCCCAAACCGGCCTGAAGGCAGCCACGCATAATGGGTGGCAAAATCTGCCGACATGCCGTGATCCAGCGACAGCGTATCCACAGCAATCGACCGCGCGCCGGTATCTTCCATCAGCATCTGCGCCGCTTCGACATGAAAGCCGGGATAGTGCTGCGCTTCGCCATCGAAGTTGCGGAATTCATCTGTGGCTGTTTTTCCGCCCCAGCCGGAATGCATCGCCACGCAGGCACCGTCAGGGATGTCTCCGTTCGCCGATATCCATGCCTTCAGATCGTCTGGCGTGACTCGTGTGTCTGCGTCCTCAGCCGCGCGGGCGGCGATATCGACTACACATAATGGCGCGACCAGGTCGTTGACCGGGATCTCATCGACCGATGTGCCATCCGCGGAAAAGTGCAGCGGGGCGTCGATATGGGTGCCTGTGTGTTCATTGATCGACAAATTGAACAGGTTGAAACCGTGATCTGCAAAGTTGAAAGCCTGTTCTGCCGAAATGCCAGGGTCACCGCCCCATGTCGGAAATTCCGGGCTGAGCGTGTGGGTCATATCCTCGATGCCGCCATGTCCTGCGGCCAGCGATGCGGGGGCCGTACCACCGGTTGCGACGGCGGCAACGCCTGTCGCAGCTGCAGCTTTGAAGAACCCGCGCCGAGACAGCATCCTGTCCTTGACGGCATTCATTACACAGATGTCACACATAGTTCTTCCTCCCTTTTGCGGCGAAACGGCTACAATAACAGACAAGCAACGCGCAGGAACGCGTGCGATGCCTGCGTGACAGAGTGCAGTCCGGTAGGCGCTTTTGTAAAGGTTTCCGATAAATAGCTCGGCCAAAGCAGTCGAAAAGAAGAGCTGAACAGGCAGAATGCTCCGGTCTTTTCGAGGCGTCCGATTTGAGAACGTTACAGTCACTTCGCTCAATCGTTACGCCTGTTTCGCTGGCGCTGTGCTATCAGCGCATTAAGTCAAGACTGACACGTGGACACGACGGAGACATACATGGCGCATCGCTGGACCAATACTTTGACACAAGCCGACGTCACGCCAAAGGCGGCGTTCCTGAACCGGCGGCAGGTGATGGCCGGTCTGGCAGGTGTTGGGCTAACCGCGATGGCGCGCCCGGCTGCAGCGCAAGACGCGTTGGAACCGAATACATGGGAAGAGATCACGAGCTACAACAACTATTATGAGTTCGGGACCGGAAAAGATGACCCTGCTAAGTATGCCGGTTCTCTTGTGACCGAACCCTGGAGCGTCAAGATCGACGGCTTGGTGGATCGCCCGGGTGAGTATGACTTTAAGGATATTCTGTCTGAGATGACCATCGAAGAGCGGATCTATCGTTTCCGTTGTGTTGAAGCGTGGTCAATGGTCATTCCGTGGAACGGTTTCGAACTCGCCGACCTGCTGAATATGGCCGGAGTTCAGGAGAGTGCGAAATATGTGGCCTTTGAAACCGCGTACCGCCCGGATGAGATGCCCGGAACACGCTTCCCCATTCTTGAATGGCCGTATCGTGAAGGCTTGCGTCTGGATGAGGCGATGCACCCTCTGACGTTCATAGCCACCGGAATTTACGGGAAAACGATTCCGAACCAGAATGGCGCGCCTTTGCGTTTGGTGGTTCCGTGGAAATACGGGTTCAAGTCGATCAAATCGATCGTGCGCATCACGCTGACCGATGTAGAGCCGCCCACAAGCTGGAACATGTCGAACCCCCGCGAATACGGGTTTTACAGCAATGTGAATCCGAAGGTTGATCATCCGCGTTGGTCTCAGGCGTCCGAGCGTCGCATTGGCGGCGGTCTGTTTGCCAAACGAATCCCCACTCTCATGTTCAACGGCTACGAGGAAGAGGTCGCCAGCCTGTATGAAGGCTTGGATCTGGCCAAAAACTACTAAGCCCATGCAGGCCGTGAACCAGATATTCCGCCGTATTCCGGTATGGGCCATTTACCTGCTTGGCGCGCTACCTGCGCCCTGGCTGTTTTACCTCGGCCTGTCCGGGGGGCTGGGTATCGACCCGATCGAAGCGCTGGAGCATCGCTATGGCGAACTGGCCCTGCAACTTTTGATCGCTGGTCTGGCAATCACGCCCCTGCGCCGGATTGCGGGTCTGAACCTGATGAAGTTCCGGCGCGCGATTGGAGTGCTGACATTTTCATATGTCAGTCTGCATCTTCTTGTTTGGCTGATCTTGGATGTACAGCTTCCCAGTCAGATTTGGGCGGATATTCTCAAGCGTCCTTATATCACGGTCGGCATGGCGGCCTTCCTTCTTATGGTGCCGCTGGCGGTGACTTCCAACAATTGGTCGGTGCGCAGGTTAGGGACGCGTTGGCGCAAGCTCCACCGTTTGGTGTACCCAGTCGCTCTGTTGGGTGCCTTACACTTCGTGATGCTGGCCAAAGGGTTCCAGATCGAGCCGCTTGTCTATCTGACGATCATTCTCACACTTCTTGCCTTGCGTTTGCCGACTCCAAGACTCGTTTCCGGAAGCAAAACTGCAGACTCCGCCTGAATCGACGCCGAGTCTGTGGGTAACCGTGTGCATAAGGGGGCAGGGCTCTGAAGTTTCGAGTGTTCTTGGCTGGTTTAGGCGGTTTTGGGCGAGAGAATTCCATCATATCTAATTGATTTTAAGTATAAAAATCTGCATCAGAGAAAAACTTTTGATTTTTTGTTTTTTTGGGTTGCGGGTTTTGGGAGTAAACCTTAGAACCCCCTTCACCGGCGCTGCTGAGGCGCTGGGACGCTGCGGAAGCGGCGGTGACACA
>NZ_WQGJ01000015.1:0-52637 GCF_013034605.1 Ruegeria sp. HKCCA4633 | reverse complement strand
AGATGGTGATGATTGCGGGCGCAACTTGTTTTGCACTGCTCGCGGCCTGCGACGACACGGGTACATCCAATGCGTCCGCCGAACTCACACCCGCTCAACAGGCGTGTTTGCGAGATGTGGCCAAGACAACGAACAATTCGCAAGTCGTTGTGCTCTCATCCGCGTTTAGCGAAGCTGGAACACAAGTTACTGTCGGTGTTGGTGAGGACCGTGCTCCTTGGAATTGCATTGCTTACACTGATGGCGCGACAGCTGGTATCGAGTTTCTGGGCGACGAAGGCGCACTGTGAGTAGTCTGTCGCGTAGCCGAAATCGGCTGCGCAGCACCGGCTTGCTCTTCAGAAAACTCGACTTGGCCTGTCGTATACGCCTTTCAGAGCGCAGCGTGGGCATCCGCCTCGGATCACCGGATGCCCAAAAAACCGATTAGGATTTGCGAAAAAAGCGAAACCTCTACGAGAAGGAGTCCCCCATGAGTGCTAGACTAGTCCTTCTGCTTGCTGCCGTCGGCCTCGTGCCAATTGCGTTATCATATGGCCTGATGCCCGGCAGTTCGATCCCAGTTTTGTTAGGATTTCCGGTGGAAGGGACGAACCAAACCCACGTGTTCCGAGCAATTATGGGTCTTTACCTGGCAAACGCGTTGTTTTGGTTGGCGGCCGCTTCGAAACCAGAATTACAACGTCCCGCGCTGTGGGTTCTTTTTTTATTTATGTCGGGACTGGCCGTTGGACGCATACTAAGCATTCTTATCGATGGAGTTCCGAACGAGCTACTTCTGTTTTACCTAGCGGCCGAGATAGCTTTTGCGGCTCTGGCCGCGGTTTCCCTGAAAAAAAGTACGATAAAAACGGAAGTGGTAAAATGGTGAGGTTAGGCTTTGTTTTCTCGATGATTGCGACTTTAACAGTTTCGACATTCGCTCTGGCACAATCGTCATCTGTCCAGACCGCGGTGGACGACAACCTCTTAGAGCTTGAGACTGCCGTTGACGAAGCGGGAGCTACTCCAATCGCATCGATAGATCATTCGCGTCTGGCCAAAGCCGAAGGCGTAGAAATGCCAGCGTCTCGTGTACTCATTTTCTCTGATCCGGAGATAAACACACCTGTACTGGAAGAGAACGTACGAGCAGGTCTGGACCTTCCGTTTCGCGTTCTTTCATTCGATCAGGATGGTCGCCCGCAGATCGTCTACACAGACTCTCAATTTCTAAAAGTTAGGCATGATCTGAATAACACCCAGGCGTTGAATTCGTTTCAGAGCAAGTTGCTCGAAGTTCTTAAGGACTTAGATGCAGCACCAGCGCCGACCAACGGATTGAATACTAACTATGGCATCATCGATCTGCGATCTCAGCTCAGCGTAACAGAGGCAGTGAAACGTCTCAGGGCGACTGTGATGGAGCAGAACGATACGGTCTGGTTTGGGGAGATTGATTTTGCGACCGAAGCGTCCCTACTAGGGGTGGAGCTGCCGGATACGGTTCTCTTGCTGTTCGGAGGCCCAGCGCCCGGTGGCGTAGCAATGGCGGGGTTTCCGGCAATTGGTTTGGATGCCTTTTGCCAAAAACTATTGGTTTACGCGCATGAAGAAGGTGGCTCGGTAGTCATTTTCAATGACATCGCCGCTTTGGCGGAGTTGCACTACGGTTCTTCAGCCGAACCTCATCACGGTTTGAACAAACGGCTGACCGCAACATTTCACACGGCAATTGAGTAGCCGCTGTTTGGAAAACGCAATAGATACCAATTATCGATTGGCCATCTTTTCGTCGTCCGCTTTGGGCTCGGAGCAGCTGTCCTGCTCTATATCGCTGCGTCCGGAGTCGCTGAGACAATGCATGTGAAAACCACTGTGACCTACCGGGAGCGGATCGCTCTTCCACCTAATGCCGTATTGGAAGTTGAACTCCTGGATACTTCGCGTGCAGATACACCTTCTGTTCGGCTGTCTTCCCAGAGGTTCAAACTTGCGGGTGTCCCCAGAACAGTTGAAATTGCCTTCGACACAGATCTCATCGATGAGCGCATACCTACACGGTGGCTGCCAGGATCATTTCCGACGATCACGTGATGTTTCGTTCAACGACAGCGACACCTGTACTCACCCGTGGCGCACCAAATTCTGCTGAACTCGTTTTAGAGATGATGCCAAGGAGAGCCGGGGGCAACGACCCAGAACAATCGATCTACGATACCGCTTGGGAAGTTTACGAGATCGCAGGGTGTATGCTCATTGCTGAGAACCCTCCTTCCTTGACAATTGATCAAGATGGCCAGTTTGGCCTGTACGGAGGACGTAACCGGTTTACAGGAACCCTTGACGCAGCCAAGGGTGAGTTCAGTATGCTGGGCAACTTCGCAGGAACAAAGATGGCGTGTCCTGAGGAGCGGGAAAAGCTTGAGCAGGATACGATCAAAGCCTTGTCCGCAGCAGTGGGCTACGTGACAAACGGAGCAAACTTGGCACTCAAGAACGCAGCGGGAGCGACGGTTCTGCGCCTGCGCAAAACGCCAGAATTGTCACCGCGCGTTTCGAAGCGAGTTGGTGCAATCATCCGACTTGTTCGAGCGACAATCAACGAGAACCAAAGGTCGAAATTCCGAGTGGATCAAAGACGTTAGGCTGTGTGGATTGCGAGTGATCGTGATAGTGGGCCTTACTGCGTGCGTGGCGTAGCGACGCCATCAGCACACGTTCCGGATTATAGATGAGCTGGCTTGCATCGGCTTCGTCATGTTCTCCATCTGCTGCGGGAGGAGCGGGCTGAAGACGGCCTTCAAGGACAGTACCCCACACTTTGATATCGGCCAGCGTCAAAGGATCTACAGTTAGCGGATTTTCTTCGAGGATTGTGAAGTTGGCCAGTTTGCCCGGCTCGATAGAACCGATTTCATCCTCCAGTTGCAGGGAATAGGCTGCGCCGATGGTAATACCTTTCAGGGCATATTCTGCACTGATGCGTTGGTCCGGACCAACGACACGACCACTTGTGGAAATCCGATTGACAGCAGCCCACATGTACTTCAGCGGCTCTGCGGGAGCCATCGGCATGTCCGAGTGCATCGAAAAGGGGATACCTGCTCGAACGGCATCGCCTAAAGGCACCATGCGCTCTGTGCGCTCGCTACCAACGCTGCCTGCGGCATACCGATCTGCGAGCGTCGGCGTGTAGACAGAATTACCACTGACAATGGCACCAAGACGTTTAATGCGTGCGATCTGATCTGGTTGAGCGTAGCCAAAGTGTACAACGACGGTGCGATGGTCATATCTCGGATTGCGTTGCATGGCGGCCTCAAGGGCATCAAGAAGAATGTCCAGACCGCCGTCTCCAAGATTATGAACATGGACCTGAAAGCCCGCGTCCCAATAAAGGTCGAACACCTGTTTGAAGAAATCGGGCGTCATGATCCATTGACCTTCATGCCCGTCCAAGTAGCCGTCGCGCATGATCATTAATTCACTGAAGATCGCTCCATCCAACAGCAGCTTGACCTGCTTGGGCAGGAACTGGGTTCGGCCTTCGCTCCACGCCAGCATGGCTTCGGTCTCGGTCAGTACTTTTTCGGGGCCCTCTGTGTTCAGAAACAAACCGCCAAGCGTCCGACCGTCCGGAATAAAATAAAAGTTGAACGGCGTGTCGTCTGGCCCGAACGATTTCGCTACAAGAGCTTGGGCGTTCTGATCAACAGGACCAGCAGGCTCTGCAAGGGTCGTAATCCCGCTGCGGTGATAGTAATCTTCTGTGAACTCTAGCGCCTCCATAACCCTGTCGATGGATGCATAGACCGGAGCAAATTTCTCAAAGAACACGTGCTCCCAGAAAGCAGCTTCAAGGAAGAGGCCTTTTTCCAGATTGGCTTGAGACCTAGCCAGTTCACTTGACCAGCTGGCAATGTATTCTTCCGTGATTTCAAGTTGTTCCAGGGCAACCGAGTTGAAGTACATCTCATGGGTGGAGCGTTGCCATACAGCCAGCGGAATGTCGGGGGCCAGTTCGTCCAAAATCGCACGACTCATGCTGCCGTGCCATGACGCATGATACCCCCAGACCATCAGCGGTCGCCCGCTGCTTGGATCATAAGTGTTGATTACCTCGGACAGACGTTGGCGAAACTCCTCCTCGCTATTGGCAAGAGGTGCAAATCCCGCTGGCGATTGCCAGTCCTCGATGGAAATGATGGCATCAGACATCATCGCAAGTGCGCCCAGAAGCGGGTGCAAATGCTGTTCAATGAACCCCGGCACAATAATCTTGTCTTCAAAGCTGCGGTCAATTGAATAGCTTCTATCGGGCAGGCGACCCTCGATTTCCTCCAGGGTTCCGACGTCAGTAATTCGACCGTTTCTGACCGCCACTGCCTCAGCCAGCGGGGCGTCCGGGTTCATGGTGAGAACTTCTCCACCGACGTAGACAGTTGTGCCGGGAAACTCAGGGAAACGCTCGAAAGCGTCTTGCAATGAGGGGGACTGTGCAGCGCTGTGAAGCGGCATGAATGCGAAAGCGAATACTGTGAGAGACTTAAAGAACTTCATTGATGCCTCCGAATGGGATTACGGACATGAATAAATTGCTTCGATCAGAGCAGGCTGGTCGGCGATGTGTCAACCTAAGTCGCCAGCCACTCAATACTGACTGAGCAACATAAACTTGAAAGCCACTTTCGTTGCCCGCCGTGGTCTCGTGGCAGACATTCGCCCAAATTCACGGAATGACTGCAATGCGAACAAAATGGATATTTCACCAGGTAAGGGCGAGCGGCAGTAATTCTCGAATTTCCTAGAGAACGGACTATGCTTTGACGAGTAAAAGTACGTTGTTCAGTTCTTCGAAAACCAGATTTCAACACGCTGGCCGCGGCCATACTTCAGTTGCAATTCATTTGGAGCGATACTGCCATGCCAAACACTTCGTTACTTTCAAAGTCCAATTTTCCAGTTTTTGCGCTTATTGGAGGTTTGATTATGCAAAGCCTTGGAACCTCTCCTGTACATGCTGAGGACGACCCATACGCGACGCCGCGAGAAGACTTTTCCATCCGTGACCTGAGGAATGGTTACTCAGCCAAGCAAGCCTACGACCTGAGCTCTGAATGGAATTTACAGAAGTTTCTCGACATCACCGAAGCCGGGGCGTTTTCGTACATGAACCTCGCCGAGTTCTTGCCGAGTTCTGTCATTCGTCGCGACGGGGCCGTCGCGATGCTTGCGACAAACTTTAACGATGCCATAGGAGCGACGAGCGTCCCAGGCGCTGACGGCAATGCTGTCTCGCTCGACGAGATGATTAATGCTGATGATTCCACAGTGCAGGGCGTTATGGTTCTTCACAACGGCGAAATCGCTTATGAGGCCTACCCAGGAATGCGTCGAACGGACAACCACGTCTGGATGTCCAATGCAAAAATCCTTTCGAGCTTGCTGATCGGTCAATTGGAAGATGAGGGTAAAATCGACGTTCAGAAAACGGTTGGCGATTATGTAGATGGCACCAAGGGAACAGCTTGGGAGAACATAAAGGTCATCGACGTCCTGAACATGCAGTCTGGTTTGGATTTGGAAGAGAACCCCCTCTCACGCAAAGGCGATACACCATATGGGCGCTTTGTCAGGGCTGAGGTTGGTGTTCCGAACGAAGAAGGCGTTCTGCAAACGCATAACGAAGCCCTGTTTGCTATACCCAAACTGCGGGAACCGGCTGAGGCTTTCGAATACTCCTCTGCAAACACACAAATGCTTGGTCTCGTCATTGAAGCCGTTACGAACCAGAGACTTGGTGAAGCGATCACGGAGCGGGTCTGGAGCAAAGCTGGAATGACTGGCGATGCCACCCTGGCGCTGTCACCTCAAGGAAACGGCATAATACACGGCCTGATCAGCAGCCGATTGATCGACATGGCAAAGATTGGTCTGCTCTACACGCCAAGCTGGGACAAGACAGCGTCAGACCGCATTGTATCTGAAAAGATGATCGACACGATCCAAACAGCGGGCGTTGCCGAAAACTACATGAAGGGAACACTCGGCCCACACCTTTCTGAAGCATTCCGTGAACAACCGATGGCAAACGCATACCAATGGGATGCCGTTTTTGCCGATGGCGATTTCTACAAAAGTGGAATGAATGGCCAAGGAATCTATGTCTCGCCAGGAAAGGACGCCGTTGTCGTTTGGTACGCAACTGGAGGCGCGAGTATCGATATGGAAGCCTACGCCAGGGCCATTGTGACTTCACTGTAGGTCAGATCACTCACTTGCGTCTCTGGCCGCAGGTCAATGAATTGTCGGTCATATGGTGACTAGAGCATCCATTCAATCGGCAGCCACCTGACCACGGCCGTAAGGGCACGCTGTAAACCGTTGGTTTCCGGGTCCACAGTGTGAATGGTGACTGTTCCATCCTGATCTTCTTGCCGCCAGATGATCTCGCCGCTGTCGTTAAGTTCGACGCGATAAGAAAACTCAGGCCGGTTCAATTGCTCCGCAAGCGACCCAGCAATCGTTGGGCTTTCGATCATAAGGCCCATTTCTGTATTCAGCCGCGCGGACCTGGGATCAAGGTTGTAAGAGCCTATGAAGATCCGTTCTCCATCCGATCCAAAGACTTTTGCGTGTAGACCGGAGGCCGATCCTGCCAGCATCTCGGGCAGGCTGCGCTCGCGATGTTCGCGCCGCAAAGCTCGAAGCTCAAGTAGTTCTACACCACTGTTGAGCAAGTCTTCCCTGTAACGCATATAGGCCGCATGAACGGGCATGACATCCGTGGCATCCAGTGAATTGGTTAAGACGCGGACCTTCACTCCGGACTTTGCCAACCCTTCCAGAACCTCCGCCCCTCGTTCCCCCGGAATGAAATACGCTGAAACAAGGTCTAGCGAGGTTTCAGAGGTTTTGGCAAACTCGATAAGTTGCTCGACAATCAGGTCTTCACTCTCGACTTCGCCCAACCCTTTTGACGGATCGTCGACAAAAAGTGTGACTTCACTCCATTCGAACTTCAGATCATGTGCCGCTATCCGGTCGGCCAGTTCATTATCCTGAATTGCCCTTTGATAGCCTGCGCCAACCGCAGTCTGGCGCGCGGTGTCTGCCTTTGCTTTAAGGCTTTTTTCCGCCAAAGTTTCCAAAAAGAGCCCAGCGTCGTACGCGGAGGCACTATTCCAATATGCGTCGAATGATTGCGACACCTCATCTACAATCGGGCCGATGGCTATCGCATCTACATCCAGGTAGTGCGTTCCCACCCCGTAGTCGAAATAGATGTCACCGATGTTGCGTCCCCCAACTATCGTGGCGACCCCGTCCACAGTCATTGATTTATTGTGCATCCGCCGGTTCAGGCGTCCAAAGTCAAATGCATAGGACAGAAGTTTTGGGTTCCTCAAAGTGAACGGATTGAAAATGCGTACATTTGCATGCGGCAGAGCGTTCAGTTCGGCGAGCAAATCATCCAATCCGGAGATACCGTTATCATCGACCAGCAATCTGACGCGCACACCACGCTCTGCTGCTGCCCTAAGCTCTTCAAGAAGCATTAGGCCGGTAACGTCATCTTGCCAGATGTAGTACTGAGCATCGATTGAGGATGTCGCTTCTCGGGCGAGGATCGCCCGGGCCGCAAAGGCTGCGCGTCCATTTCCCAAAGGCCTTACACCGTCGAGCCCAGGGTTACGTTCAAGTGCGTTTTTTATTGTTGCACCTAATGGCCCGTCCCAATCAGCATCTTTCTTAAACGTTGGCTCAGAAAAATTTTCACTAGGAAGCGGAAAAGTCCACCTTAACCCGACTATGGCCACTGCCATCATCGCCACCAAAATCAAACATATTCTGATTAGCCGCATTCAGGGTTCCATAAATGGCGCTTCGGATTATCCTTGCAGCTGAGATTGGCCTATCTACAGATTGTTTTTCAAGAGTTTGGGTCAGAGCAACCGACTGAGCACCAAAGTTTGTTCGCTTTGGGCTCAAGGCAGACGTTCGCTCAATTCCGCTCAATGACTGCAATGCGGACAAAGCCGTCTCAGGCCGGCGCTGCAGATTTCGCATTTCCACCGACAACCCACAAACACAACACCGCAAGCAAAACCTCAATCGCAAATGCGGCAAGAATGTTTTCGGATGGCCAACCATCGAGGACGAAACTGATTGTCCTGCCCACGGCGAAAGCTGAGAAAACCGTAGCCCCAAGCAAGGCTGAGGCCTGGATCAACTTTTGGTAAAATGCTCCGCACAAAATGATCAGGCCAAGTACCGCGAGATTGGCAGCAGGTGCACGCAACTCGCTCATCAGGTTTGGCTGCGGCGAGAGTACGATGCCGTAGTTGGCGTAGAAAGACTGTGGGTCCAGTGTGATGGCCAGACCTATGGCGAATGCCGTTAAACCGGACATGCCCAAGATAAGTCTGGGTTTAAGTTCAAGTTTCATGATTGTCTCCAATGTCCTTTGGCCTGGCTCAAGCGGGTCTGGTCCACGCGCCAGACATTTCAGCTTTGTTTGCGAAGTCGGCGAAGTCGCGTGGCGCGCGTCCAAGCGCACGCTGGACCCCGTCCGCGAGGTTCGCATTGCGCCCGTCCAGCGTTTCACGCGCGATGTCCGTAATCACATCAGCAATCATCTCGCCATTCGCGTGCGCGATTTCCGCGTGGAAGTCTTCGAATGAAATGGGCAGGTATTGCACAGTCTTGCCTATTGCGCGCGAAAGCTCTGCAGCCATGTCGGCAAACGTCATGAGACGTGGTCCCGTGACTTCGTACAGTTCGCCGTCGTGTCCTTCTTCTGTCAAAGCAGCTACGGCAACATCGGCGATGTCGTCCACGTCGATGATTGGTTCGCGTACATCGCCGGCGGGCATTGGTAAGACACCTGCCATGACCGGACCAAGCAATGCCCCTTCAGAGAAGTTTTGGGCAAACCATGCTGCACGAACGATAGTGAACGGAACTCCGGAATTGCGTACGACTGCTTCCGCTCGTTGCGCATGAAACTCGCCACGCCCGGTTAGCAGCACAAAACGCCGTAATCCCTTTTCACGAGCCAATGCTGTGAAGGCTTCGACTTGCTCAACCGCACCTGGAAAAGCGATGTCAGGAAAGTAAGAAATATAGGCAGACGAGACGCCTTCCAGGATTGCGGGCCAGGTCTGCGGTTGTTCCCAGTCAAATGGCGTTTCACTGCTCCGCGATGCGCGCCGGACTGTCTGCCCTTTTTCTTCCAGACGTGTCGCGATCCGCGATCCGGTTTTGCCTGTTGCGCCAAGTACAAGAATGGTTTGCTGTGTCATTGGTCATCTCCATGAGTTCAGTTGATGACCCGAAATTAGACAGTCAATAGAGATGTTCTATTCTTCAGAATCCGATATTCTTATTCGATCGTCCAAATTCGATAGACGAAGAGCTAAATTTCAGCCAAGGTCCCCACATGAACAAGGTTGAACCGCATGTCCCTGACCCAGATGCACTGGCACAGCCGATCGGCGATCCGCTGGGGGAAATCCTCCATTTGCTGAAATTGACAGGTACATTCTATTGCCAGTCCCGCATGACTGCACCATGGGGCGTATCGATACCGGGATTTCCCGGCGTACTGAGTTTTGCGGTCATCACACACGGGCGGTGCTTGATGAAGGTCGGTGACGATGACCCGTTCGAGGTCGAAAAAGGCGATCTGGTCTTGATGACCAACGGAGCTCCGGTCGGTTTCTTTAGCTCAGATGACACGCCGCTTTTGACGCTGGAGGAGTTGCCCATTCGCAAGGTAACCGAGCTTTATGAAACACTGGAATACGGCGGCGGCGGCGCGGAGACGGGCATCATGTACGGCTTGGTCCGAATAGATCACGCCGCCAGTGATATGTTGATGCGTTTGCTTCCGGATGTACTCAAAATCGACCCGTGGGAGGAGGACGCCGGAAGCTGGTTACAGGCAACTTTGCAATTCATCGCAAAAGAGGCGCGGGAATTGAGACCGGGCGGCGAAACCGTGATCACGCGACTGGCCGATGTGGTTGTCATTGAGGCCATTCGTCGTTGGCTGAACAGCGCACCCGATGCAGATCGAGGCTGGTTAAAAGCTGCGCGAGACCCGCAGATCGGGCGCACGATAGTCGCGATTCACCGTGCGCCTGCTGCGGGTTGGACAGTCGAGTCTCTCGCGGAGGTTGCTGGTATGTCCAGATCCGCTTTCGCGGCACGGTTTACTGAGTTGGTAGGCGTTCCAGCAATCCAGTATCTTGCAACGTGGCGTATGCACCTTGCCAGCGAAAGGTTGGTGTCCACCGATCAACCAATCTCGCAGATTGCCGCTGACATCGGATACTTGTCAGAGCCTGCGTTCAACAAAGCCTTTAAACGGGTATTTGGCGCACCACCGGGAAAAATCAGAAAGAACGGAGTTCATTCCGTATCCAGGCGAAACTTGAGAAACTGAGCATCTTCGTATTCGATCTCGCCGATGTGTTTGGCACCGAGTTTCCGGAGCGCACCCAGATTTTTTCTACTTGGTGGCAGCAGAAACGTGACAAAGGGGATACGTTTGTCAGCAATCGCAAAGTCGATTGCCATTTTGGAAATCCGTTTCCCAAGGCCAAAGGCGTCGGGCCGCAAAACCAACCCAAAATCCCATTCGTCATCTTCTTTTTGAAAGCCCCCCCAACCAACATACCGACCGCCTGACAAAAATGCCCAATGTCCAAGACCGTCCCGTGCCCAGTAGCCTTCCTTCTTGGCGATAAACTCTCTTGCGACGTCAACATTCCATTTGAACGTCAAAAGCGGCATATGCTCTGCTACCCGGGGGTCGGACATATGAACCGCAATGTCATTCGGATCGATTTCCGAAAGGCGTGCAAATGAAATCCCATCTTTTATCATTATACTCATTTGATGGCCCGAGCTGTCCCTTGCATGCAAAGTAATTATGGCGCGAATACTGTTTCACAGCTTTCTCGCGACAATGTACCGGCTCGGCAATAACCCGGCTTGATCCGCTGTCTCGACGATATCGAAGCCCGCAAGTTCAATGGCGAGCTGGAGTTCAGCTACGGATACAAAATTTACGAACGGAGCTTTCCCGAGCACCTGCATAATCGGGATCGCTATTCGGCTGATTATGCCATATTTGAACCCTCCACTCTCTGGAGCGCAAACGGTCTTGGAAATGAATACCCCACCGGGTTTTGTAAGGGTCGCAATGTGTTCGAGTGCATGGCCCATATCGGGCACAAGGTGCAGTAGATTATGTGCGAGGACAGCGTCGTAAGAACCGTCGTTAGGATCGTGCTGCAGAACCTCGGCCACTTTGAACGTTACATTCTCCAGCTCTTCTTCAGCGAGTTTTTCGTTGGCGATTTCGATCATCCCCGGTGCGAGATCGGTGGCAGTGACTTGAGCCACATGTGGTGCCAGTAGCAACGCGGTTGACCCCGTCCCACACCCGATTTCCAGCACGCTGTCTTCGGCTTTCAGGTAGGACTTTGTACGTTCGAGCGTGTTCAGATACCCTTCCATATTTCGGATAGGATCAGCCGCATATTTGCGCGAAATCTTGCTCCAAAATGCGGCATCTTTGGATAATGTAGCCATATCGTTTCTCTTTTCCTTTGGCGTCACCGCAGCCAATATCTTAAAACGCCAATTTATTAAATTGCCAGATATTGCAGAACTGTTATGCATTAATGCATGAATTGGAAGGCAATCAATTTCGATTGGAACCAGGCTCGGTCTTTTCTTGCAACGGCAGAAGAAGGCTCGTTTTCCGCCGCGGCGCGCGTGCTTGAGCAGACCCAGCCAACCGTGGGTCGTCAGGTCGCCGCGCTGGAACAGGTGCTAGGCGTCACCTTGTTTGAAAGGGTTGGCAAGTCGCTTAATCTGACAACAGCCGGTGCTGAGCTTTTGGTGCATGTCAGTGAAATGGCAAATGTCGCTAACAGAATTTCTCTGACCGCAACAAGCCAGTCACAAGCAGTTGAAGGGCAAGTCAGGATCACTGCGTCCGACGTGATGTCAGCCTATCAGCTACCGCCTATTCTCAAACAGATCAGGCTCGCGGCACCGCGGCTTGAGATCGACGTTGTCGCAGCAAATGACATACGAGACATACAGCGGCGCGAGGCAGATATCGCAATTCGGCATGTGCGCCCGACACAGCCGGATCTGATTGCAAAGCTCGTGGCAGAAGCGACGGCACATTTTTACGCTGCCCCTTCATACCTCGAACAGGTTGGGCGACCACGAAATGAAGACGAACTTGCTAAGTTGGATTTCGTCGGCTTTGGCGATGTTGACACGATGATTGGATTTCTCAATCCGGCTGACATCGAAGTAACCCGCAAGAATTTTCGGATTGGATCGCAGAGCGGGATAGTGTCATGGGAGCTTGTGCGCCAAGGCTTCGGCATTAGTGTTATGTCAGACGATGTGGCGGCCCTTACACCCGGTGTGGAGCGTGTTCTGCCCGAACGCGAACCATTCAAATTTCCTATCTGGTTGGCCACACACTCTGAGTTACAAACAGCGCGAAGGATCAGGTTGGTTTTTGATCAGCTTGCAGACCATCTCGGCTCGCGGACAAATTATTGAACGTGCGTTGGTCTGGTGTCGTGAACCGGAGTCTGCTTCGGGCTCAGAGCAGCCATTCGCTATGTTCCGTCTAACTGACCTCTTTGCGGACAAAGCAGTGGTTCAACTCAGACGCGAGAAAACCTCCCCACACATATGGCAAACTGGCTCGATGCCGTGATCAGAACCTGACCCTAAACGCCAGCCCAACCAATGGTGCAGTGTCATACCTTTGCCGACTGATTTCTACTCCGTTCGCATCATCTAAAGTCAGGCGGCCATCAAATTCTGCGCCCGCAAACACGCTCATTGAAACCCCAGGATTCGGATTGTACCCAAGAGAAAGAACTACAGGGATACTCTTATCTTCACCCACCCCATCCGGGGCGAGGCCATCCCCATCTAACCTGAAACGAATTCTCTCTGAGCGTGCGGTCAACGAAAGGTCGATAGCCTCATTTAGAGCGTAGCTCAGCGACAACCCGGGGCCTTGCGTTGCTCCGACACCAGAGCCAGTGTTCAAATTCCAGCGGTCATTTATGTCCCAGTCGATAAGCAGAGCCGGAAAAAAATCAGTACCGCTTTCGTCAAATTCAGAAAACGCGCCAAAGGCCGGACCTATCGTTAGGCGCTCGTTCAGTTGCCATGCAATACCTGCAAAAACACCGTAGGTTCTACCGTCAGATGAGGAGGCCCCGCTTTGGTAGTCCCACCTAATCTGTGGCGAAACAAAAACCGTTGTTGTATCCCCCACACGAAACCGGACAGGAACAGCTACGCGAAGGTCCCGGATGTTTTCCCAAGGCTGGTTGTTAGATTGGCTGAAATTATAATCCAGCTTGCCAAAGCTGGTGGAAAGCCCAACGCTGCTTCCGCCTTCTAGATTGTAAAGTGCGGTAGCACGTAGAAACGCTCGACTTGCAGAGAACTTCCCACCGCCACTCAAATCCGCATCCCCTTGAAACGCGGCAAGCCCATCAACCTGATACGCCCATCCTAACCGAGGCTGGGCAGCCGACGGAAACGCAGTGAACCCAAGAAAAACAAATCCAAAGCAGCACGTTAGAAGAAGATTTTTCATCTGACATTTTCCACGTGAGATTGGTTTCCTTTTGGGATGCCATTGCTGGACGAGCGGTTCAAGTCCTATACCCGCACAATCATCTGAGTGCTTGCGTTTTGTGATGAATGGGTAGAGTGATCCGGCTGGAGCGGTTTTTCATGGCAGGAGTTCCTCGATCTTGTTCGTAATGGACGCCGAAAGCGGATCAACGGTCGACCTGTAGGTTTCTGCGACTGTGCCATCGGGACCGATCAAGACCTTGTTGAAATTCCACCTTGGCACGAATCCTTCCTCCTCTTTCAAGGACCGGAAGAAAGGGTGAGCGTCAGGGCCGGTCACGTGTGTTATCACGCCCATCGGCAAATCGATTCCGTATTGCAGTTCGCAGAAATCGCGCACTTCGTCGTTGGTGGCCAGTTCTTGCTTGAAGTCATCCGAAGGGACCGCGACAACAACCAATCCGCGGTTGCGATACCGATCATAAAGGTCTTGAAGCCCCCGGTATTGACGGGTGAACGCGCATTGGGATGCCGTATTGACAACTAGAACCGGTTGACCGTTCCAATCTGACAAAGACAAGGTTCCCCCGTCAATCGAGTCAAACTTCGCGTCAAGTTCAAGGGCGCGCACTTGTTCGCCTAGCAATAGCAAGCCGCAAAGCACAATTATCCGTAACATTCCACACCTCCATTTTCATAGTTGGATACGGAAGAACAATGCGGACGGATTTCATTTTGTGGACATAGCGCGCGGGCCGCGTGCAACTGCCGGCGGTCGCAACTCAGAGATAGAAAATTGGGGAAGTTCGAAAGCTCAATTCAGGCCCATTTTCAAAAATTATCTTGTTCCTCAGTGGCAACGTCAAAATGGCTTTACCCGAATATATTTGAAATCGATCGTCGCTGGGACGCAGAAAATCATACCAGAACTAGTAATGCACTCAGCACTTTGAGAAGCGCAATACTGTAATTTGAACCTCTGTACTTTGAACTTCCGCGCTACGACGGGCTTTAGACGCAATAAAGAAGAAGACGTTTTCTGCAGGCTAAACAACGCCTGCATTGCTGACGTGGTCGCTTTCAATACCGGGCAGATATCTACCCGTGGATCAACGCTGAAGGGTCAATCAATTTGCTGGCAGCAGCTGTGAATTCGGCAATCACAATTTGACTTTTCCTTTGTTAGGCAGACTTCTACTTGCAGATCATTTTATTGAAACTGAACCTTGGTCCAAAACAGTTGAAAGGAACTACAATGTCGCACACACCTCGATCCTTTTCTCACATAGGGCTTTCTGTGCCAGACGTTGATGAAGCCGTAAAATTTTATTCTGAGGTATTTGGCTTCTACGTCATCATGCCGCCGACAGACGTTCTCGAGGATGATAGCGATATTGGTGTAATGTGCACGGATGTCTTTGGACCAGAATGGAAAAAACTGCGCATAGCTCACATGGCGACTGCGGATCGTGTTGGGATTGAGATTTTCGAGTTCGACGGGAATTATGCGCCTGAAAACAACATGGACTACCGGCGCAATGGGACATTTCACTTTTGCATCCAAGATCCCGACGTGGAAGGTCTGGTGGAAAAAATCGTAGCGGCAGGGGGAAAGCAGCGGATGCCCATTCGTTACTATTATCCGGGCGATAAACCTTACCGGATGGTCTATGTTGAAGATCCATTCGGTATTGTGTTCGAACTATACAGCCATTCCTATGAATTGACGTATTCGTCCGGCGCTTACAATTGAGAAACAATTCAATTTGAAGGCTGCTTTGGCTCCAAATAACCGTTCTCTGCGTTGCAGCGCCTCTCAAGTTTTTGAGCGACTGCTTTGAGGTCTGAGCGATCGCTAGTTTCAATTCGCTTCAACGACCGCTTTGCGGACTTAGCTGCCGTTAACTTTTAGCGGTCAAATGTCCGCTTCCCTCGGTGTTCTAGTGGTCTCTGTCGCACAAGCCGTGGTCGGCCAACGATGCTAATACGTAGCAGTCTTCGGAAACGCCTTTACCATTGCAGCCCTTCGATATCCGGTTGAGTTCCTTTTCAAGTGTTCGGAGGCGTTTGATCTTGGTGCGGACCTCTTCAAGTTGAGATGTTGCGATATCCGTCGCAGCCTCGCACGACCGGTCGGGGTGCTCCTGCAATTCGATCAGCGAAGAAATTGCTTCAATTGAAAACCCAAGATCACGCGCATGGCGGATGAAGCTCAGCCGCTCTAACCCAGCTTGGTCGTATCGTCTTTGGTTGCCTGACGTGCGCTCTGCCTCGGGCAGTAGTCCCATTTCCTCGTAATACCGGATGGTCGGAACTTTGACCTTTGTGCGCTTAGAAAGCTCGCCAATGGAAAACATGAAGAAACCTCTTGAACCTCTAGTCGCTAGAGACATTACATCATGAACAACCAAAGATGAAAGAGGATTCCCATGGCTGGTTGCTGCGGACATGACGCCAAGTTTGACGGTGTTTCAGATGACTACAAAAGACGGCTTTGGATCGTGATCGCGCTCAACGCGACGATGTTCTTTGTCGAGATGACAGCGGGTCATTTGGCCAAATCCCAAGCGCTGCAGGCAGACGCACTCGACTTCGCAGGCGATGCGCTCACCTACGGCATTTCGCTTGCTGTTATCGGGGCCTCTCTCCGCGCAAGAACGAATGCAGCACTGTTCAAAGGCATCAGCCTTCTGATGATGGGCCTTTGGGTGTTCGGATCGACTGTCTATCGCGTCTTCTTTGTGGGCGTTCCAACTGCAGAGATAATGGGGGGCGTCGGCTTTCTCGCGTTGCTTACCAATCTAGCAAGCGTCTTGCTTTTGGTCCGCTACAAAGATGGTGATGCCAATGTTCGGTCGGTTTGGCTGTGTTCGCGCAATGACGCGATTGGGAACGTGGCAGTGATGTTTGCAGCACTTGGTGTCTGGGGCACGTCAACAGGTTGGCCTGATCTTGTCGTGGCAACCGTCATGGCCGGGCTCTTTCTGTCGTCTGCCTTCCAAATTGTGCGCCAAGCCTTGGCTGAGCGCCGGGAAATGACCGACCATAAGCACGCGGAAGCATGATGCTGCCGACCAAGCGCAAAAACAGACCTTCGCCATAGCGCGGCTTCTTGGGGGGTATAGGCTCGAAGTAGTTATTCGTGAAATGACTGCTCAGCGGACAAAGCTGACATAGTCTTTTTCCTGTTGAATTGCTGCTACGGTAACTGAAGAAGAGTTCCAAATCAGCCGTCAACTGTTGTGTTGTGCACGCGTTCATCCTATGTGCACATAATCTGAAATGGAGATTTCATGTCCCGGTAAGGAAGGGAGGCAGCGCGCCTCCCGGAGCACATTCAACATCTGAAGAAACACCGTCACATTATGGCCGACGGTGAGTTTTGATGTGCAAACTTTTTTCTCACCAACAGCGCCCAGATCAGACTTGGGCCAGAGACATGAAAGTGACACCCTATGATAAGGGATTACTCAGACTTCCTTCCGCTTCGCGCACGCAACGCCGGAAGACACTCCGACTTCAACCCTCTTCAGGCATTGGGATGGCAACCGTTTTTCGCCCAGCAGATCAGCGTAGAAGATTTGTCGGTGACACCGCCCGTTCGAATTGTCGAAGTGCATCGCAATGGCCTGCACGCCCTCGGTGACGGCATCGATACGATACTTCCTCCCAGAGCCGATGTAACTGTAGGGGACTGGCTGATGCTGGATCCTTTGCGCCCGCGATCCAGTCGGGTTCTAGAGCGCACGAGCCTCATCAAACGGCGTGCGCCCGGAACCGACCGGCAGGAACAACTGATCGCGGCGAACATTGATACCGCCTTTATCGTCACGTCCTGCAATCAGGATTTCAAAGTGGCCCGGCTGGAACGCTATGCAGCTCTCACTTTTGAGGCAGGGATCACGCCTGTCATCGTCGTCACAAAGACCGACCTCCTGACGGACTCGCAAAGCTACATCGACACGGCCCGCACGGTGTCGGACATGATCGATGTGGTCGCACTTGACGCCCGCGGAGACGCGCCCCGGACAAAACTGACTTCTTGGTGCAGGCCCGGCAAGACGGTGGCGTTTCTCGGCTCATCTGGCGTTGGGAAATCGACGTTAGCCAATGCATTGCTCCAGAGCCAATCCATCGAGACCCAATCTATTCGCGAGGACGACGCCAAGGGGCGGCATACGACAACGCGGCGCGAGCTCCATGCAATGCCCAATGGATGTCTGATACTGGACACCCCGGGTATGCGGGAATTGCAGCTCACCGATGCAGCTGACGGCATTGATGATCTCTTTGCCGACATTCAGGAGTTGGCCGTGCGGTGTCGATTCAGGGACTGCCAGCACGAATCCGAGCCGGGATGCGCTGTTCTGAAGGCTATCGATGAGGGTGCTCTTGATGGCGGTCGTCTTAGCAGATGGCGCAAGCTCATGGCCGAAGACGCCTTCAATTCCGCGAGTCTTGCGGAACGAAGGTCGCGCGACAAGGCGTTCGGGAAGATGGTCCGCGGTGTCAAAAAGCTCAAAGATGTCAGGAAGTAAGACGATGACACAGTCGAAAGCAGGTCAATTCGTATGGCATGACCTTTTCACATCGGACAGGGCGTGTTCGATGGCATTCTACCAGCACGTCGCCAACTGGACGTATGAAGTCGAGCGGGCATCGGATTTTGCATGGGGTGGCGGCGAGCAGGATTTCGTCCTTGCCCTTTCCGGTGACGAAGCGGGTGCGGGATTGATTGAGACGCCCCTGGAGCAGGAAAATGGCTGGATCTCTTACATCGAAGTTCCCGATGTGGACATAGCGATCAACCGCGTCGGTACACTCGGAGGTAAGATCGTTCGGGAGCCATTCGAGGTGCCGGGTGTCGGTCGCAATGCGCTCGTCCGCGATCCGCTCGGTGCTCTAGTGGAGATTTCTTTGTCTCGGCACACTTTCCCCGTACCGCAAAGGCAGTTCGGCCCTGAAGTGTATGTCAGCAACGGGAATGACTTTCCGCAAGCGTTCTACATCGAACTCTTCGGATGGCAGGTTTCTCCCCAGCGGGGCAAGGATTGCGTCACCCTCCTTGAGCCTCAGGGCCAACTTGTTGCAATCCAGCATGCCGCGACTTGGTCAACTGCCTCAAACGCATCTTGGGTTCCTTGCATCAAGGTTGCTTCAGTCTCCGATGCCTCCCGTGCTGCCGAAACCAAAGGGGCGCGTCTGGCTTCTGTGAATGATAATGAAACCGTTCAAGCCGATAGCCCCATCCTGTGTGATCCAAACGGTGCGCCGTTTGCTCTCGGCGTTAAGCAGACAACGAATCTCTATTAGCTTGCCAAATTCTTCACAGGAATTGCAGAGCGGACATTTGCCCGCTCTGCAGCATCCGTGACTCAGGGCTCAAAGCGGACCTTCGATGCGGCTGTCGCAGATGGCCGCTTTGGGCCGATCGCTCTTGATAGTTGTTTGGGTAAACTGAAGAAGTTGGACCCGCCGTTAGTCTAAAGCTCTGTAGGCCGTGGCATTGCGTACGTTCTAAGGACGATCATTCTGTTTCTGAAGACCGCGCCCACAAATTGATATCTTCTTCCGAACTGATTTCATCGATCTTTTTCAACTCGTCAGCGCTGAAGTCGAGATTATCAACAACGCCTGCGCAATCTACGATTTGTTCCGGGCGGGACGCACCAATAAGGGCGGTCGTCACGCGCCCACTTCTGAGCACCCAGGCCAGGGCCATTTGCGCCAGGGTCTGCCCGCGTGCCAAAGCCATTTCGTTCAGAGCACGGACACTTGCCAGAGACCGCTCGTTGATCATTCCATCAAGCAGTGACTTTCCTTGTGTAGCACGGCTGCCATCCGGAATATCGCGTAGGTATTTTGACGTTAGAATGCCTTGTGCCAGTGGCGTGAAAGCAATCGATCCCACCCCAAGATCGTCCAGAGTATCGAGTAAACCGTCACGCTCCACCCAACGGTTGAGCAGATTGTAAGAAGGTTGGTGAATCAGACAAGGTGTCCCAAGGTCGTTGAGAATTTTTACCGCCTCGCGCGTGCGTTGGGAGTTGTAGCTCGAGATACCTGCGTACAGCGCGCGACCCGACCGTACGATATGATCCAACGCGCCCATCGTCTCTTCGAGCGGGGTGTCAGGGTCAAAGCGGTGGGAATAAAAGATGTCGACGTAATCAAGCCCCATGCGCGCGAGTGATTGGTCACAGGACGCGATCATGTACTTGCGCGACCCCCATTCTCCGTAGGGTCCCGGCCACATGTCGTAGCCGGCTTTGGAGGAAATGATCAGCTCATCCCTGTAACCCGCGAAATCCGTTTTGAGGATCTCGCCAAATGCCTCTTCGGCTGAACCGGGTGGTGGACCGTAGTTGTTCGCCAGATCAAAGTGCGTGATCCCATGATCAAACGCGGTCCGACACATGGCGCGCTTGATTTCGTGTGTGGAGTCTGCGCCAAAATTATGCCAAAGGCCCAGGCTGACAATAGGAAGCTTCACACCAGACCGCCCACATCGCCGATACACCATCCGCTCATAGCGGTTCGGCTCCGGGGTGTAAGGAATGGGTTTTGGTTTTGGCGGTCGTTGAGCTTTGGTCATGCGCACATAATCAATGGATTGTTGAGCCTGTCAAACGGATCACCTCCTGCAATATCGACGTGAGTTTCCAGCCGTCCTGGTGGATAGCCTTGGCTGACCGACTATGTGCCTTCAAAGGTGATCGGATTCTGAACGATAGAGAACCGCCGAAACCGTCCTCCAAACGTGAATTCTGATTTGAACTGTGAATTCAACGCTCGGTTATGAAGGACAGTCCAGACACGAGTTGTTTCAAGCCAAGCGCCGCACCGGCGAAGATGGCAGCGAATGTTACAGGCGCGCTGTAAGCCAAAAGTGAGAAGGCAGATATACCTTGTCCGACGCTGCAACCGACCGCGATGATCGCGCCTGGCCCCATAATCGCCGCGCCGAGCATCTGGCGCTTGAGTTCACGTGGATCCTCGCATGCTTCCCATCGGAAATGACCTTTGGACCAGGACCCCAAAAATGCACCAATGAGAACGCCGGAGACTGATCCGACCGCAAAGGACAAAGTGTTTCCGGAGGCTGTCATAAGGTAGAATATTGTGTCGCCAAGGGGCGCAGCGAAGGTGTGGGTTTGAACTGGCTCACCATCGAAACCATGCGTCGCAACCCAATTCGTGCCGAGCCACCCAGATACGATCGCCAGCCCAACCACAGATCCCCAAAACACCTGTGCGGGATTGCGGCGGAAGCGCTGGTTTGCCAAGGCGAAAATCATCAACGCAACGCCAATGACCACGCCAATGAGCCAAGCTGGGATAGAGGTCAGTTGTTCGGCAAGGAAGCTAATGCTCTGGGGGCCTTCAAGATCCATTTCCTCGGGGAAGACCCAAACGCGCAAATATGCAAGGGGCCCGGACATGACAACGTAAGCAGACAGACCCATAATCAAAACGATGACGAATGATCGAAGGTCGCCGCCTCCAAGCCTTGCCAGCGCGCCATAGCCACAGTTTCCGCTGATGGCCATTCCGTAACCGAACATGAGACCACCCACGATCGACCCAAGTGGGTTCCAGGTCTGTGCAAGATACCTTGTTCCAACAGGGTCCAGCCACCCTAAAGCCATGGCTGAGTGGCTGCCGACAATTGCTACGCCGATCGCAATTGCCCACATGCGCAGCCGCCGGTCATCATCTGCGTAAAGGTAGTCCTCGATTGCACCCAACGTGCAAAAACGGCCAATGCGTGCGGCCAAGCCCAACACAATACCACCGATCAAACCGATCAGGGCGACGGTGTTGGCGTCTCCCAATGCTTCAAACATTGCCAGTCTCCTCCCAAAGCTGGCGGGTATTTTGGCGGCTTCTACTTCTCCCTGCAGAATAGATCGTAAACGACTTCCAGGATCTGTGTCGATCGATCATCCGCCAATCTGTAGTAGATCGTTTTCCCCTCGCGTCGTGTTTTGACCAAGCCCTCAAAGCGTAAGCGAGAAAGTTGCTGAGAAACGGCGGCCTGGCGTGCCGAGAGCATTTCTTCCATCTGCGTGACAGATTTTTCACCCGAGGACAGGTAGCATAAGATCATAAGGCGCCCTTCATGGCTAATTGCCTTGAGGAAACTCGACGCCGTCTGAGCATTCTCCATCATTCTGTCCAGGTCTTCTGCGCACATGTCCTTTGTGAACACTGGCAGTTTCGATGGTTTGTCCAACAAGATTGCCTCGCTTTCTTGGCTTCACGCATTCATAACAGTTTATGTAATGCGCCGCAGATTATCCAGAGGTCTCAATCGATATCCCCGCGTCACGCAGCAAAACGCCCAGCAACCCCCAGAAAAAATCTTCGCCGGGATAGCCTTCGATCCGGCCGACCTCTTGGCCATTGTCCAGCAGAACAAAGGTTGGCGAGTAGTAGAGAGGGCGCTCCAATGCGACGCCGTCAGGCATAGCCGCGTGGAGATCGATGCGCTGAAGTGGAGCGGCATGTCCTTCTGGTGTCTTGGGGTAAATCTCCGAGATTTCGGCGTCCCAACGTGCGCACCACATACACCCATCTTCCTCGGCCATCAAAAGCGTTATTTCTGCCCGTAAAACCACAGGAGAAACAAGCAACGTGATTGCAAGCAAAAGCAGAAGTAGGTGACGCATCTCAAGCTCCGATTGACCGCAGCGACATATTTTTATTATTTTGAATGTGTGAATGATAGCGTGCCAGGACAGATTTGACCATGCTCGACATTACATTTGCAGGAGCTTTGGTCGCAGGACTGTTGTCTTTCCTGTCGCCCTGCATCCTACCTATCGTGCCGTTTTATCTTAGCTATCTGGCCGGCGTCGGGATTGATCAGATATCTGCGGGTTCTACAATTCCCAGCGGCGTTCGTCGCAAGGCAACGCTTTCTGCGATAGCATTTGCAGCCGGGATCATTACGATCTTCATGGCGCTGGGTGCGACGGCTTCGATATTCGGGCAATTGGTACGAGAGTATTTTGACATCCTGCGTTGGATCGCCGCGGCCATCATCATTGTGATGGGCATGCATTTCTTGGGGATTATCCGCATCGGCTTCCTTTATCGCCAATTTCGAGCGGATGTTGGTGATACATCAAATGTAAGCCTTGTTGGGGCATATGTTCTTGGATTGGCGTTTGCTTTTGGCTGGACACCCTGTGTTGGGCCGGTGCTCGCCGCGATCCTGTTTACAGCGGCCGGAACCGAAACGGCCTGGCGTGGAGCGGTGCTTTTATTCGTCTACGGGGTTGGAATGACCGCACCGTTTGTTCTGGCAGCCTTCCTGGTCCGCCCCTTCATGCAATGGATGGCACGGTTCAGAAAGCACTTGCCCCTCATCGAAAAGGCAATGGGTGGCTTTCTGGTGCTCTTCGGCATCCTCATCGCAACCAACTCCATCAATCACGTCGCACAATGGATGCTCGACCATATGCCTTGGCTGGCAGCCATTGGTTAATTCGGGAGGAAGACATGAAACGAGTTTTGTCAGTATTGATCGCTTGTCTGATCGGCGGGGCAGTTTTCGCCGCTGAACTGGGCGACGACGGTTTGCATAAAACGCCGTGGATGCGCGACACGTTCAAAGACCTTCGTGAGGATCTTGAAGAGGCGTCAAGCGAAGACAAGCGGTTGGTTTTATTCATTGAGCAACAAGGCTGCATCTATTGCAAGAAAATGCATGAAGAAGTGTTCCCCCAGCCTGACCTTGCAGCGTTCATCGAAGAGAATTTCTTTGTCGTCCAACTGGATTTGCATGGCAGCACCGCAGCCATCGACTTTGACGGGGAAGAAAATGAGCAAAGAGCGCTGATGCGAAAATGGGGGATTCTGTTCACCCCGACGCTCGTATTTCTGCCGGAAGAGGTGCCAGAAGACGCTACAGCCATCGATGCTGCGGTCGCTGTTATGCCCGGAGCGTTCTCAAAGGGAACAACCTTAGACCTTTTCACCTGGGTCGAGGAAAAACGATATGAGCTTGATAATGGTGAAGATTTCCAACGTTATCATGCGCGGCGCATTCAAGAGCGAAACAATGTTTCTCAGGATTGAGTGCTGCCGTTATAAATAAAAAATTCATTATTATGAATTTAATGTTGCGACAACCGGTACTCGTCGACTACGGTACACAAAGGCTTTGGGTCGCAAGGCGCCGTCGGCGTGTTAGCAAATGGGAGGGATCATGAAGCTGAGACTCTTAACATTGGTCTGCGCAATGACAGGCGTTGCCGCATTTGCGGCAGAAACAGACCCGCAAGACGTAACCTATGACGACTATGGTGCCATTGAGGCTTCGTTGACCGGTGCTGCTGGCGACGCGGCTAATGGCGCGCTCATCGTTGGGGACAAGTCAAAAGGCAACTGCGTCGCGTGCCACGCGGTTTCGGCTTTGGCCGACATCCCGTTCCATGGCGAAGTTGGTCCAATGCTGGATGGCGCCGGTGATCGTTGGACCGAAGCAGAACTTCGCGGATTGGTCGCAAATGCCAAGATGACGTTCGAAGGCACGGTGATGCCTGCGTTCTACAAGGATGACGGCTATATCCGCCCGGGCGACGCCTATACCGGAAAAGCCCCAACCGCGCCTTTGACGTCGATCCTGACAGCACAAGAAATCGAGGATGTGGTCGCGTTTCTAGCGACCCTGAAAGAAGAATAGCTGCGCTTTCAGGCGCGGATTTTCGAAGAATCAAAGGAGATTGAAAATGGAACTCTCTCGCCGCGAGACACTGGCCCTTGGGCTGGGCGCCGCGTTCCTGACAATTATGCCGCTTCGGGCAAATGCAGCTGCTGAGGATGCCATTGCGGCATTTACAGGCGGGGCAGATGTGGCCGACGGCGGTGTTACATTGACTGCACCGGAAATCGCAGAAAACGGTAATACTGTACCTATCGAAGTCAGTGCTCCGGGCGCAGCTGCAATTCTCATCGTGGCTGCAGGTAACCCCGAACCGGGCGTTGCAACCTTCAATTTCGGTCCGTTGGCTGCTGAGCAAGCCGCATCAACCCGCATCCGTCTTGCCGGAACGCAGGATGTCATTGCCGTGGCGAAGATGGCAGATGGCAGCTTTGCCAAAGCGTCTGCGACCGTAAAAGTGACAATCGGCGGCTGCGGCGGCTGATCGCCACGCGCGCCTCGAAGAACAGGAGATTAATCAATGGCTTCCGGTGTAAAACCCCGCGTCAAGGTTCCAAAGACAGCCGCTGCTGGCGAAACCGTTACGATCAAGACATTGATCAGCCACAAGATGGAAAGCGGCCAGCGTAAAGACAAAGAAGGCAACGTCATCCCGCGTTCGATCATCAACCGTTTCACTTGCGAGTTTAATGGAGAAATGGTGGTTGATGTGACGATGGAGCCGGCGATTTCGACCAACCCGTATTTCCAGTTCGAAGCGACTGTGCCCGAGGCCGGTGAGTTTGTCTTCACTTGGTACGATGATGACGGCTCTGTCTACGATGAGAAGAAAACGATCGAGATCGCCTGACGGCTCGACCACTAAGGCAGATCAGCGCTGGTAGGAGGAACTGGCGCTGATCCACCAAGGGAGGAACCCAATGAATACCAAGGCACTTACGGCGATCGCGGCAATTCTGGTTTTCCCGGCTGCAGCGATGGCTGGACCGGACGAAGACAATTTGGTGATCAATGATGAGTTGGACATGACTTCGGTTACCGAAGCTCCGGCACATCTGGAAAATTTGGACACGATCTATTCGGGTTGGCATTTTCGCACGGATGAAACGCAAGCGCTTCAAATTGATGACTTCGACAATCCTGCAATGATCTTCGTCGATCAGGCCGCCGATCTCTTCGAGACCGTTGATGGCGCCGCTGGCGAGAGCTGTGCCTCATGCCACGATGGGGCGGAAAGCTTCAAGGGATTGCAGGCGTCCATGCCGAAAGTGGATGCCGAAACTGGTAAGCTGGTCGTCATGGAAGATCTGATCAACAAGTGCCGCACGGACCGCATGGAAGCCGATGCCTGGAAATGGTCCGGGGGCGATATGCAGGGCATGGTCGCTTTGATCGGTCTGCAATCACGCGGGATGCCAATGAATGTCGCGATTGATGGCGATGCCGCCCCGTATTGGGAACAGGGCAAAGAGATGTATTACACCCGCTATGGTCAGCTGGAGCTTAGCTGCGCCAATTGTCATGAAGACAACTGGGGCAACATGATCCGTGCCGACCACCTGAGCCAGGGCATGATCAATGGGTTCCCGACATATCGTCTGAAACAAGCCAAGCTGATCTCGCGCCACAATCGTTTCCGCGGCTGTATTCGCGATACGCGGGCGGAAACTTTTGCCGAAGGATCGGACGAGTTCCGTGCGCTTGAGCTCTATGTGGCCTCGCGTGGCAACGGGCTTTCAGTCGAAACTCCAGCAGTACGTCAATAACGAACGACCCGCGTGGGCAATGTCCTGCGCGGGATTTTCAGGAAAATAACATTCACACATTTATATGTGTTACAGGAAAGCGGATAGATGATTTCTCGACGTGACTTCTTGCAGGTTTCAATGGCAGCCTCGGCTCTTTATGGGGCGTCCGGGTTTGGCAACTGGGCCAAGGTTGCTGCGCAGCAAAGCCTCACGCAGGATCAACTGCTGGAGTTCGAGACCTTCGGCAATATCAGCCTGATCCATGTCACCGACATCCACGCGCAACTCAAGCCGATCTATTTCCGTGAACCTGAGATAAACTTGGGTATTGGCGATGCGCGAGGGCAGATGCCGCATGTCACAGGGGCGGCGTTCCGCAAGGCCTACGGGATCGAAGATGGAAGCCCGTCGGCCTATGCGCTGACCTACAATGATTTCTCTGCGCTGGCCAAGACCTACGGTCGGGTCGGTGGATTGGACCGGGTCTCAACTGTCATCAACGCCATTCGTGCCGACCGTCCTGATGCCCTTTTATTGGATGGGGGCGATACCTGGCACGGTTCTTACACCTGCTATCAGACGGCCGGTCAGGACATGGTCAATGTCATGAACGCTCTGAAACCCGATGCTATGACCTTCCATTGGGAGTTCACGTTGGGCAGCGACAGGGTTAACGAAATCGTCGAAGGTTTGCCCTTCGCGGCCTTGGGTCAGAACATCTTTGATGCCGAGTGGGACGAACCTGCAGAATTGTTCCAACCCTATAAGTTTTTTGATCGGGGCGGTGCAAAGGTCGCCGTGATCGGGCAAGCGTTTCCTTACATGCCAATCGCGAACCCAGGCTGGATGTTCCCAGAATATTCATTCGGTATCCGGGATGAAAACATGCAGGCCATGGTGGACGAGGTTCGCGATGCCGGTGCCGATGTCGTTGTCGTCCTCAGCCACAATGGTTTTGACGTGGATAAGAAGATGGCAGGCCGCGTGCAAGGGATCGACGTGATCCTCAGCGGTCACACGCATGACGCCCTGCCCGAGCCGGTTCTGGTCGGTAAAACGCATATCATCGCGTCTGGCTCGAACGGCAAGTTCGTCAGCCGCGTGGATCTCGACGTGAGGGACGGGCAGATGATGGGGCTGAAGCACAAGCTGATCCCGATCTTCTCGGACGTCATCGCTCCTGATCCTGCGATCACTGCTCTGATAAATGATCAGCGCGCGCCTCACGAGGCTGCGCTGAGTGAGGTGATTGGCAAAACGGATTCGTTGCTCTACCGCCGCGGCAATTTCAACGGCACCTGGGATGACCTGATTTGCGATGCCCTGATCAAAGAGCGTGAGGCAGACATCGCGATGTCGCCTGGCGTCCGTTGGGGACCCTCAATCCTGCCGGGGCAGGACATCACGCGTGAAGACGTCTGGAACGTCACATCGATGTCGTATCCCAATGCCTATCGCACAGAAATGACGGGCGAATTCATCCATGTGATCCTTGAGGATGTCGGTGACAACCTGTTCAATCCCGATCCCTACTATCAGCAGGGCGGCGATATGGTCCGTGTCGGTGGGCTTGGCTACCGCATCGATGTGACCAAACCACAAGGGCAGCGGATCAGCGAAATGACCCTGCTCAAAACGGGTGAAGCGATTGATCCGTCGAAAACCTACGTCGTGGCTGGTTGGGCCAGTGTCAACGAAGGCACTGAAGGCCCGCCGATCTGGGATGTCGTCGAAAGCCACATTCGCAACCTTGGCACCGTAACGGTGCAAGAGAACACCAGTGTCGATGTTGTCGGTGCTTAAGAAACAGATGGAGACCTAAGAGATATGGATGACGCGTTCAAACCGTCCCGCCGGGCCTTCCTGAAAGGCAGTGCAGCGGTCGCCGCAGGATCAGTTGCGGGTGCGGCAGTGGCAGACACGCCCGATCCTCTGATAACAGAGCTGCAGGATTGGGCGTCTTACACAGGTGCCGGTGTCGATGAGTCACCTTATGGCATGCCGATCAGTTTTGAATCCCATGTTGTGCGCCGCAACGTGGAATGGCTGACCGCCTCTCCGATTTCGTCGATCAACTTTACACCAATCCACGCGCTTGATGGCACGATCACTCCGCAAGGTTGCGCATTTGAGCGTCATCACTCGGGCGCGATCGAGTTGCGCAAGGAGGATTATCGTCTGATGATCAACGGGCTGGTCGATCGCCCGCTTGTATTTACTTACGACGACATCGAGCGGTTCCCGCGCGAAAACCATGTGTATTTCTGCGAATGTGCGGCGAACACCGGTATGGAGTGGGCTGGTGCTCAACTCAATGGCGTCCAGTTCACCCACGGCATGATTCACAACATGGAATACACCGGCGTTCCGCTGCGGACGCTGTTGCAGGAAGCAGGCGCTGATATCTCACCCGACAAATGGGTCTATGTTGAAGGCGCAGACGCGTCATCCAATGGCCGCTCCATCCCGATGGAAAAAGCACTGGATGACGTGTTGGTGGCTTTCAAGGCAAATGGTGAAGCGCTGCGCATGGAGCACGGATATCCTGTGCGACTGGTTGTTCCTGGCTGGGAAGGCAACATGTGGGTCAAGTGGCTGCGCCGGATCGAAGTCGTCGATATGGCGGTCGAAAGCCGTGAAGAAACATCAAAGTACACCGATGTCTACGCCGATGGCACAGCCCAGAAATGGACTTGGGTGATGGATGCAAAATCCGTCATTACTTCACCCAGCCCGCAAATGCCCATCAAACACGGACCGGGACCCTTGGTCATTTCCGGGCTTGCCTGGTCAGGCCACGGGCAAATTTCGCGGGTTGATGTGTCCAAGGACGGTGGGATTACCTGGGAGACAGCGCGTCTTGGCAAGCAGGGCGACAGCAAGGCTTTGACGCGCTTCTATCTCGACACGAACTGGGACGGAGCACCAATGCTTTTGCAGGCCCGGGCGATAGACGAAACCGGCTATGTTCAGCCGACCAAAGACCAACTGCGCGAAAAGCGCGGAGAGAACTCGGTCTACCACAACAACTGTATCCAGACTTGGTACGTGAGCGCAGAAGGGATCGCTGAGAATGTCGAAGTCTCTTAGTCATGTTTTCCTGCCCGTATTTGGCGGCACAGCGTTGGTGCTTGCGGCGGCTGTGGCTATTGCGAACCGGAATTACGGCCAATCGCAGATAGAAACCCTGGAAACCCGGATCAGCCAGGTTGAGGCGCACGCAGCGAAAGCCCAGGAAAACGCGCAAGCAGAGGCCAGCCGGGCTGCCGAACTGGTGGCCAAGGTTGAAGAAATCCAGACAGCGGCGGCCGAGCGGGTCGCAACCGGGATGAACCTGACCGCACCCGCGCCCAGCCAGGATGGCACTTATGGGCTTGGACGTCCTGCTCTGGAGGAAGAGATCGCGGCATGGGACGTTGACGTCTTGCCCGACGGGCGTGGCTTGCCGGTTGGATCAGGCGATGTCTGGACCGGAGAAGAAGTGTTTGTCGACCGTTGCGCGTCTTGTCACGGCGAGTTTGCCGAAGGTGCCGACAATTGGCCTGTTCTGGCAGGTGGTTTCGATACACTTGCAGATGAAGATCCTGTAAAAACCGTTGGGTCCTATTGGCCGCATTTGTCCACCGCCTGGGATTACATTTCTCGGTCGATGCCGTTTGGTGAAGCGGGCACGCTGACAGCGGACGAGACATACGCAATTGTCGCCTACATCCTTTATTCCAATGATCTGGTGGATGACGATTTCGTTCTCAGCAACGAAAACTTCGCCGATTTCGAGATGTACAATATGGACGGTTTTGTTGTCGATGTTCGACCCGAGACGGAATACGCGGAATGGCGAGAAGAGCCTTGCATGGAGAACTGCAAAACAGAGGCATCGGTTACTATGCGTTCTGTCTTTCTGGTTGAGACGCCACCAGAAGGCGGTTCGAATTCGGTCATGAATGAAGCCAGCGCGGACGGGTTGCCGACGTTCACGGCGGAAGGGCCCTCGTTCATTCCAGCCGCAGCGCCAAAGCCTGAGGAAGAGGCCGCCGCAACACTGGCTGTTCAGGAAATCGAAGAGTCTGACCAATCAGCGGACCTTCTCGCCGCCGGAGAAAAGGTCTTCAAGAAGTGTAAGTCCTGCCATCAGGTCGGTGAAGGTGCAAAGCATAGCACGGGACCAGCGTTGAACGGAATTATTGGGTCCAACGCAGGGTCGGTAGAAGGTTTCAAATACTCCAAAGCTATGAACGCTGCGGCCGAGACAGGTCTCATTTGGACTGATGAAGAAATGGCGGCCTTCCTGACAAAACCCAAAGACTATATGAAAGGCACGCGCATGTCTTTCGCCGGGCTTAAGAAACCAGACGATATTGAAGCTGTGATCGTCTACCTAAAGTCGTTCGGAAGCTGATCATGCGGTGGTCGTTCCTTTTAACCTGCGCAACGGTATTGGTTTCGATCGCTCCATCGACCCACGCAACAGAAGACCTTGGCGACGCGGAAGCAGGGAAAGTGGTGTTCGCCCAATGCCAAGGCTGCCATCAGGTCGGCGAAGGAGCCGAAAACAAAATCGGGCCGCACTTGAACGGTGTTTTTGGGCGTAAGGCCGCAGGACTGGAGGGTTTCAACTACTCCAAGAGCCTTGTGCGCGCGGGCAACTCGGGTCTGGAATGGCACGCTGACACACTGTCCGCCTACATCGAAAATCCACGCGCATTTGCGTCAGGCACGAGGATGAGTTTTCGCGGTTTGAAGGACCCGGAAGACCGAGCCAACGTGGTCGCCTATTTGCGGGCGTTTTCTGACAATCCTCAGGACATCCCAGAAGCGGACCCAACGGCGAAAGGAACGGATCATTCGATCGATCCCGCGATTCTGGCGATACAAGGAGATCCTGAGTACGGCGCATATCTCAGCAGCGAATGTACAACATGCCACCAGATCGAAGGAGGCGATGAGGGCATTCCTTCGATTGTGTATTGGCCTGACGAAGACTTCGTAGTCGCTATGCACGCTTACAAGGACAAACAGCGGCCACATCCAGTCATGCAAATGATCGCCGGGCGGCTGAGCAATGACGAGATCGCGGCATTGGCCGCATACTTCAATAATCCAGAGTGAAAGTGCCTAAGGGGAGGAAACGCGATGACACTCAATAGACGAGTATTTCTTGGAGCCGCCGGGGTCGTGGCCGCCGGGCTATCTGCTCCGATGGTGCTGGCTCAAGGCAAGCCCCGAGTAGTGGTTGTTGGTGGCGGTGCGGGCGGTGCAACTGCCGCGCGGTACATCGCAAAGGACAGCAAAGGAGAGGTCGACGTGACGCTGATCGAGCCGTCTCGGACCTATTACACCTGTTTCTTCTCAAACCTTTATTTAGGAGGTTTTCAGGAGCTATCGGACATCGCTCACAGCTATGGCACGCTTGCCGCGAACTACGGTATCAACGTCGTGCATGATTGGGCCACTGGGGTCGACCGCGATGCCAAGACGGTTTCCTTGGCGGGTGGCGGGTCAATTCCCTATGACAAGCTGATTCTAAGCCCGGGTATCGACTTTGTAGATGGAGCGGTCGAGGGCTGGGACGTCTCGGCCCAGAATAAGATGCCGCATGCTTATAAAGCTGGTTCACAGACAGAGCTTTTGAAAGCGCAAATCATGGCAATGCCCGAAGGTGGTACCTTCGCGATGGTCGCTCCTCCTAACCCCTTCCGTTGCCCGCCTGGGCCATATGAGCGGACTTCGATGGTTGCGCATGTTTTGAAGAAGAATAATCCGACAGCAAAGATCATTGTGGCCGACCCGAAGCCAAAGTTCTCGAAAATGGCGTTGTTCCAAGAAGGCTGGGGAAACAACTATGAAGGAATGGTTGACTGGATCGGCGAAGATTTCGGCGGTGGCAATGTATCCGTGAATCCGGATGCAATGACGGTGACCATCGACGGCGAAGAGACAAAGGTTGATGTCTGCAATGTAATCCCAGCGATGAAAGCCGGCCGCATTGCGGAAATGGCAGGAGTAACCGACGGCAACTGGGCACCAGTAAACGCTGCGGACATGTCCTCCAAAGCCGATCCGGACATATATGTTCTTGGTGATGCCAGCCAGCAGGGTGACATGCCGAAATCCGGGTTTTCGGCAAACAGTCAGGCGAAAGTTTGCGCGAACGCCGTGCGAAGTGCGTTGACCGGGTCTAAAGTATTCCCGGCCAAGTTCTCGAACACATGTTGGTCGCTGATCGATACCAATGATGGCGTTAAGGTTGGCGCAACCTACGAGGCGACACCTGAGAAGATTGCCAAAGTTGACGGCTTTATTAGCCAGACCGGAGAAGATGCCGACCTCAGGAAAGCAACTTACGAAGAGTCTCTTGGTTGGTACGCCGGTATCACGTCGGACATGTTTGGTTGAGGCAATCGGGGGCTTTGACCGGTGTCAAAGACCCCGATGATCAATCTGAGAAAATGCGGTTCAGGAGGAGGACTAAAACCATGAAACACTTTATCGCCGCGGCCGCGTTTTCCACTGTTCTGGCGAGCCAAGGGCTTGCAGAAGAGATCATCACTACCCCCTTCGACGGTAGTTTTGATGACGCGACATTTGCAGTCGAGTCCGCGATTGTGGGACAGGGACTGGTCATCGACTATGTGAGCCATGTTGGGGAAATGCTGAATCGAACAGGCGCAGATGTTGGCAGCGACAAGCAAATATTTGCGGCCGCGGATATCTTCATTTTCTGCTCGGCAAAAATCTCGCGCGAGGTCATGGAAGCCGACCCAATGAATATTGGCTTCTGCCCCTATGGGATTTTTGTAGCCGAAGACGACAATGGTGTGATGGTTGGATACCGAAGCTATCCTGATGGACCAATGCAAAAGGTTCAGACCCTGTTGTCCGGGATCGTAGAAGAAGCCGTTGGGAACTGAAATGAACTACCAGCAGTTTTTTCGTGGTCAACTCGACCAGCTTCAAGAGGAAGGGAACTACCGGGTCTTTGCGGATCTCGAAAGGCAGTGTGGCGCGTTCCCGACAGCGCGTAGCTACGCGGAAAATGGTCCCGAGAAAGTCACTGTGTGGTGCTCTAATGATTATCTGGGGATGGGTCAGCACCCCAGTGTTATTGTAGCAATGCACAAGGTGATCGATGAGTGTGGTGCCGGGGCAGGCGGAACGCGGAATATCTCTGGAACCACCCACCAGCATGTTTTGCTCGAGCAGGAGCTTGCTGACTTACACGGCAAGGACGCTGCATTGCTGTTCACCTCCGGGTACGTCTCGAACTGGGCTGCTTTGGGAACCTTGGCGTCTCGCATTCCTGGCATCACAGTCCTGTCTGACGAGTTGAACCATGCCTCGATGATCGAGGGCATTCGCCACAGTCGGTGCCAGAAGCGTATCTGGAAACACAACGACGTGGCGGACCTTGAAAGGCACCTTGCTGAATTGCCTGCCAATGCACCGAAGCTCATTGCGTTCGAAAGCGTCTATTCCATGGATGGCGACATTGCACCAATTGCCGAGATCTGTGATCTGGCGGATCGCTATGGCGCGATGACCTATTTGGATGAGGTTCACGCCGTAGGGCTTTATGGACCGCGCGGCGGAGGCATTGCCGAACGCGAAGGCCTGATGGATCGGCTAACCGTCATTGAGGGGACATTGGGCAAGGCGTTCGGCGTAGTTGGTGGATACATCGCGGCGTCGAAAGAGCTGGTGGATTTTGTCCGATCCTTTGCCAGTGGTTTTATCTTCACCACTGCATTGCCTCCCGCCGTGGCCGCAGGAGCTGCCGCTTCGGTTCGGCACCTGAAGCAAAGCAATTCGGAACGACATTTGCACCAGCAGCGCGTGCGCGAGGTACGAGACAGGCTGGACGATTTGGGCATTCCGCATACACCGAACCCAAGTCACATCATTCCGGTCATGGTCGGCGATCCGGTCAAGTGCCGCTTCATCTCTGACGTGCTGATGCGTGACTATGGAATCTACATCCAGCCGATCAACTATCCAACCGTCCCCAAGGGAACGGAACGTCTACGGATTACACCTTCCCCAGTGCATTCCACCGAAGACGTGGATCGACTGGTATCTGCTTTGGGTGAATTATGGACGCAATGTCAATTGGCCCGCAGGCCAATGGCCGCGCAATGACAATGACAGCTTGACCGAAGACAAGGACGCGCAAGCAACGAAGTGAGAGTTTCTGTTGATGGAAAGGCTCATCGATTTGTTGGGAGACCCTGGCGCTTTGGCATTTGGCGGTGCGCTTGTTGGTATCCTGTTCGGCGTGATGGCCCAGAAGTCTCACTTTTGTTTGCGAGCGTCGACCATCGAAGTCGCCGAAGGCGAGCTTGGTCCTCGCCTGGCGGTTTGGCTGATCGCCTTCACCGCAGCGCTCACCTTAGTACAGGCCTTTGTCGCGTTTAAGTGGTTGAACCTTTCCGAGACACGCGCGATCGCGTCGACGGGCAGCCTTAGCGGAGCAATAATTGGTGGGGCGATGTTCGGCGTTGGAATGGTTCTGGCGCGCGGGTGTGCATCTCGCCTGTTGGTATTGGCCTCCTGCGGTAATCTGCGCGCCTTGATTACTGGATTGGTTTTAACCTTAGTGGCTCAGGCTGCTTACACGGGCGTTCTTAGTCCTGCCCGCGAATTGCTTTCCGGGATCTGGACTGTCTCAGGAGGCGCCTCGAGAGATCTTTCAGAAATACTTGGATTTTCACCAGTGGCTTATACAGCCGTTGCAGCTTTGGGGTTGGTTTCGGCAATTGCATTTGCGTTCCACCGGCGAGTTGCGCCTATCAGGATCATAACAGCCGCCGGCGTTGGTTTGGCGGTGGCGCTTGGCTGGTTGATGACATTTGCGATCGCGCAAGCATCTTTTGACGTCGTGCCCGTGTCGTCAGTCACATTTACCGGACCGGCCACGGATACACTAATGAGCTTGGTTGCGGAGAGGAACGTTGTTTTGTCTTTTGGTATCGGCCTTGTTCCAGGCGTAGCAATTGGTGCCGCAGGCTCAGCCCTAACTGCAGGGGAGTGGAAGATCGAACGGTTTGGCCCGGATACTCCGATGGAACGCTACCTTGTTGGAGCTGTCCTCATGGGGTTTGGAGCCATGCTGGCCGGGGGTTGCGCTGTGGGCGCAGGGCTTTCGGGAGGGTCCGCCCTGTCATTGACGGCGTGGCTTGCCGTTTTCTTCATGTGGGTAGGAGCGATCAGCACGCATAAGTTATTGAGGCGAATACCTGTTCCTCAAACGTCCTGAGTCATTCGAATTCCATTTGTTCAAATACTCGCCCGGCATTTTTTGTCGCCAGTTCCTCAAACGTGTCCAAATGGGCGAAAGGTGATTGATCGACATAGTAAGCCTCGGTCAGATCGCCGCCGGCATCCATATGCTCTTTGATCTTGCCGCGCAGATAGATCAGGTAGTCGCGTGTATAACGGCGCACCTGATCCATGTTCGTCGGATGACCATGTCCGGGGATGACGTATGTGGCTCCCAAAGCTTCGAACTCGTTGTCCCAGGTCTCAAGCCAATCCGCAGTATAGGTCTCTTGAAAGATCGGTAGCATTCGCTCGTGAAACGCCATGTCACCCGCGATGACAAGGCTTTGGTTCGGCAGCCAAACCGATATATCACCGGGGCTATGGGCCGGCCCGAGATATTTGGCCTCAATCCGGAAATCACCCATTTCAACAACGTATTCATCCTCGAATGTCTCGGTTGGGCCTGCCAGGACGGTTCCTTCCGCCTTGTCCTGATTGTACCGTTGCATTCCTTCAAGGATCTGAGAGCCATATTCCTCGAATTCAGCCGCAGCATCCGAATGGGCGATGATCGGAATACCGAGCTCTGACCAGTATGCGTTGCCAAGCATCGCGTGCCCCTGACCATTCTCGTTGAAGACAAGCTTAACCGGCTGATCCGTGATTGCCTGAATTTCTTGGTGAAGCGCTTCAGCAAGCCCATAGGCCGCGCCGCTGTTTATAACGACCACGCCCTCCCCGGTTACGATAAAACTGAGATTGTTGTTATGACCAGAGTTCTCGTAGGTCGGCGGTGCGGTTGCACCAATGGCGGAATAGACGCCGGGGATGTATTCGACCGGTTTGGAATACAGCACACTTTGAGGGTATTGGTCTGCAATATCCTCGCTTGCCCAAGCTTGTGTGCCCAGGGCCAAGACAATCGCCAGCGATCGCATCTTTATGGCTCTCCAATGTACTTATAGGCAGACCCAGTCTTCTCGACCCGGCCGATTCCACCATTCGGCAGGTGGAAACCAATTGTTTTCATTTGCCCGTGGGAAATCTGATCCAGCAACGAATTCCGAGTTGCTGCGGCCGCCTGTGGATCCTGATCCGTCCCGCTGGGCCAGTCGGGGCGTTCAAAAGCTACGTGTGGATTTCCCAACGCGTCGCCGACAACCATCACGGATTCACTGCTGCTGCGAATTTCAAACGCCATGTGACCGGGCGTGTGTCCATAGCTTGCGCGCGCGGCGATACCGGGAAGGATCTCTTGCCCGTCGTCAAAGAACGCGACCTGATCCTCAATTGCTGCCATACGCCGCTTTGCGCCTACTGCGAACGCAGCGCGATCTTCTCCAATGGTATCCACTGTTGAGGGGTTCCACCAATAATCCCACTCATTACGGCCAAAGTGATGCGTAGCGTTCGGGAACAGAAGGTCGTCGAAATCATCCAAAACGCCCCAAATGTGATCCGGGTGCGCATGGGTGAAGATCACGTGCGAGATGTCTTCGGGCGACAGGTTGGTTGTTTCAAGAGCTTCCAGAAGCTTACCAGAAGTGGGCATGAAATCTGGCCCAGCTCCCACATCGAACAGCACCGTGTTTTGATCATCTCGATAAAGCGCCACGTTGCACTCTGGCTCGTATTTGGTCGCGTCCACCTTGTAGTTGTCCAAAAGCTGCCTGAGTTCTGCCTGCGGCATGGCGCCAAAGACCATATCCGGAGGCAAGGACAGGTACCCGTCTGATATGGTTGTCATGCGAGCCGAAGCACCGAGTTGTAACTCTGCCCTCACGAACCTGGATTGTACTCCAAGCGCTGCGATACAAGCGGCGCTACACAAGAATCTGCGTCGTGAAAATGCATCTCCATTCATACACAATCAATAAAATGAATGTTTTGATTTGTAAATGAGTAAAGATGCAGATGGATGGAATTCCGCCAAGCTATCTGCGGGCGGGGGCGATTTGCAGATCAGCTTTTGGTCTCTCCCTTAGGAGCTCACAAGCGAGATTGGATCGCGAATTGTTTTGGGCAATCGGTGCGAATTTCTTTGGGCTGCTGCGCGTAAAATTTCTAAATGATTTTGAGAAGCGACGCGAACACCTACGCGGCATCCTACACGCTTGTGGGTTTGCACATAACATTTCGTGCACCGCAAAAATTTGCGTAGTTTGTCCATAGTTTTGCGCTGCGTGATTGTGTGCATTAGCGGTGAATTGAATCAGTTTTGGCGTAGTCGTTGCGGTTATGGTCCTGTGCGTTGCTCGATGCCGCAAAGGGCCTCCTTAAGGAACCTTGGATTCTCGCGAAGGTCTGCGATGCGTAGAAAGCGGACTTTGCGAAGTCTAGCTTGAGCCCAAAACGGAAATGCACTGAATTCAAGTACAATTGACTTTTGCGGCTTTCGGATAAAAGGGTTGTGAGTTTCCTTCTTTAATTCGAAGTACCCAAAATCATGCCAATGTGGGAGTGCTGACTATGAAAACAGCGGTTGTGACCGGCGCTGCAGGAGGGATGGGTCAGGCCATCTGCCGCCAACTGCGGGCAGATGGGTTCCACGTGTTTGGACTGGACCTCAACGAGGAGGGCCTAGGTGAAATGGCAGCGGAGTTAGGTTCGGATTTCACGCCTATCTGCGTTGACTTAACGGATCCCATTGCTATCGCTCATACGTTTGATGGAATTAGGTCAGAGTATGGCGGTCTAGATGCTTTGGTAAACAACGCGGGCACCTGCTTCATGTCTGACTTCCCGCACATTCTGCCCGAAGAACTCGAACAGCAGATGGCAATCAACTTTAACTCTGCATTCAATTGTTGCCAGCAGGCGGTTCAGTTGATGTTGGAACGCGAAGGCGTCAAGAAGATTGTAAACATCTCATCGAATGGAGCTTACAATTTCGATGTGTTCGACCCTCCCCATTACCGGGCGTCAAAGGCTGCGATGGATACCCTAACGAAAGACCTCGCCCGTCGATATGCACATGAAAAAATCTGCGTAAATTCGCTGGCTCCTGCCATGACTGAGACACCGTTGTTCAATGTCTTAACCAAGGACGTCTTGGAGAAAGCCGTTAGTGCCATGCCGCATGGTCGCGCGATGCTACCTGAGCAAATCGCCTCTTGGGTTGGTTTTCTCATTTCGCCGGCTGGTGACGTTTCCAGTGGAAATGTGATTGTTCTGAACCAAGGGCGCGACGTCAGATAACTCTGAGGTGCGACATCACTTTTTGGGAAAATGGTCCACAGCTTGGGATCAACGGTAGACTTCTGGAGCTTTCTTCAGAACGGGCCACTGCTTTGGACAATGCCCGTAAATTACAAATGCATCTCGCTCGGATGCCAGACGCATCAACCTGTCTGCGCTGGCAATCGCTGAATCCTCGTCCCAAGACCCGGCAAACTTCTCGTCGATTTCTGTTGGTCGGGAAATCGCATCACTGGTTAGTAAAACCGTCCCTGACGGAAGATCGACCATTACCGCGATCTGGCCAGGCGCATGACCGGGTGCCATCAAAACGAAGATACCTGGCGCAATCTCTACGTCGTCATCAACAACCAGGTAATCCTGATCGGGCCATTCCAAAGGCCGCATATCGCCCCAGTACAACGGGCGGGGTAAGGCTCGCTCCGCAGCAGAGATAAGAATTGGACTGCTTGGAAAGTCGCCCAAAGCGCCGATGTGGTCGATGTGGGTGTGCGTACAAATCTGTAGTGTAATGTCTGACGGAGTAAGCCCGAGTTTTGCCAGTTGTGCGCTTGGCAGGTTGTCTGGTTCACACTTCAAGACCTCGCCGAACTCGTACAATCGATCTTCTTTGACTGCGGCGTCGGTATCGGTCGCGTATTTTTCGGGAAATCCAGTGTCGATGAGTATAGCTTCTCCCAAATCTGTCCGAACGAGAAACCCGCAGATCCCTATGATACGGCCAGTGGAATGGACCTTGAACAGACCGTAGTCCAAAACTGCTAGGTCAATCGGTCGCCCTTTGACAAATCCCTTTGCTTGCACAGACTCTCTCCCGGATTAACTAAAAGGATTTTGAGTAGAGCATGAAAGTCAAGATACACACACTTTTTCAATACCTACTGGATACCACAGAAGCGGATCCAGATGCCTTCATTGGGTTTTCCTTGTCCGCGTCGCCGCTTTTGGGTGAGTTCATGGATGCGCTGGATCCAGCGCTGCCGTTGGATTGGAACCAAAAGAGCTTTCGGGGTCTGCCTGCTTTACGACGACATGTCTTGGACCGCGCTGGCTTGTCTGATGTTTGCAAGCCAGACGACGTCCTGATCACCGCTGGCGCAGCAGAAGCCAATTATCTTGCATTCATGCAATTGGTCCAACCGGGCGACGAAGTCGTAACGGAACGCCCGGGCTGGCCACAAGCGGGCGTATTGGCAGAGGCAGTTGGCGCGACGCTAAAAGTTGTCGACCGAGAAGAAAGCTCTGGTTGGGTATTGCCGCTAGACGAAGTTGAGTCCGCAGTAACAGCGCGCACGCGGCTCATCTTTATAACCAACCCCAATAACCCCACCGGGCAGTTGATGACACAAGCAGAGCTGGAAAGGCTTGTCCAAATTGCAGATCGCGTCGGCGCTTGGCTGGTTGTTGACGAGGTTTACGCGGGATTGGAGTGGGACGGGTCTCGCGCCCCTTCGATCGCCGGTTTGTATCCTAGGGGTATCACGACGGGCAGCGTTTCCAAGGCATTGGGTCTTCAAGGGCTGCGCACCGGCTGGATGATATGCCGTGATCCTGATCTGATTTGGGACGCTATTGTTCTGCGGGAAAACTCTAGCGAGATTATGAATATTCTCGGCGAAGTTATTGCCGAAATTGCCCTGCGGCCTGACCGATACAATCAGGCTATTAAAACTGCGCGGGCAGCAGGGATTGAGACACTGGAAAGCCTTGATCGGTATGTTGCCGATCAGCCCCGCCTGAATTGGGTCAAACCTCAGGCTGGATTGATTGGATTGGCACGGCTCGACGGGATTGATGGCGATGTTTTTGCCAAACGCTTGCTCGCCGATCCCTATCGGACATTTCTTTTGCCGGGCTCGTCTTACGGGATGCAAAACCACATCCGACTGGGTGTGGGGGGAGGGGCTGCTGCCAACCTTGACCTTGGCCTAGAGCGCATGGGCGAACTGTTGGCGAACTGGTAGACATAAGACACACATTTCGGTTTCTCGGTCTGCAACGCCGGTCAAAAAATGCCGTCCGCTCAAAGCTGATACTAAGCTCAATTGTGGTGCAAGTTCACCCGCCATGTGCTGACAGCTTTTCTGCTAGAATAGCGTTGGTCGCGCGCTAGTTCGAAGATGGAACAACCGATTCATAACCAAGGTTCGAAATGACAGGTTGGACAACTGAAAACGTCCAAGACTATCCGCGACCACCTGCGCTACGGGCTGTACCCCATCGGATGCGGATCGAACTCGGCGGTCAAACCATCGTGGAGACCGATCAGGCGTTTCAGGTTCTCGAAACCCATCACGCCCCTACGTATTATATCCCGCCGCAAGACATTGATGCCGTTCTGACAAAGACCTCGGGTAAATCGTACTGCGAGTGGAAGGGTGTTGCGAGCTACTGGGACGTTCAGAGCGGGGCGGCCGCGGCAAAGAAAGCTGCGTGGAGTTATGCTGCACCAACCACCAGATTTGAACAGATTAAGGGCTATCTCGCCTTTTACGCCGGACTTATGGACGCTTGTTTTGTTGGTGAGTACCGGGTGATCCCGCAACCCGGGGACTTCTATGGAGGCTGGGTCACCGAAAACTTGAAGGGTCGCATCAAAGGTGCTCCGGGAACGGAATTTTGGTGAGTATTGATGACCGACCCTAAAACCTCGCCTTCCCCTTTGGCTGTTCCTACAAGCCGTTTGGTCCGTGTTGCCGGTTTGAGCGGCATGACGGCAGGCATTGCGGGGAACGTGGCAGTCCGCGCGCTAAGAGAGATCGGTCGCGGTGCGCGACCCGATATGCGTGGTTTGCTGATGACACCCGGCAACGTGACACGCGTTGCGGATCAGCTTGCGCGTATGCGTGGGGCCGCGATGAAGGTGGGTCAGTTGATTTCGATGGATGCAGGTGAGGTCTTGCCGTCTGAACTGGCTGACATCATGGCGCGACTGCGAGATCAGGCGCATTTCATGCCGCCGAAACAATTGCGTGACGTCCTGAACCGAGCCTGGGGTCCAGATTGGCGAAAATCCTTCCAAGCCTTCGATGTAAGGCCCATGGCGGCAGCGAGTATCGGGCAAGTACATCGTGCGACATTGAAAGACGGGCGCGATGTGGCGATCAAAGTGCAGTATCCGGGAATAGCTCGTAGTATCGACAGCGATGTGGCCAATGTCGCGACTCTGGTTCGCATGTCAGGTTTGCTTCCCAAGAGCTTTGATCTGGATCCGTATATCCAAGAGGCGCGAAGTCAACTGCATGAAGAAACCGATTATGAACGCGAGGGACAGCACCTGCGCCACTTTGCTGACCTCTTGCAGAATGATGAAGCGTTTGAAATCCCGGAGTTCTATCCAGATTGGAGTACGCCAGAAGTTCTAACGATGTCCTTTCTGGAAGGTCGCCCTATCGAAGCCGTGGGTGATGCGACCAGCGAGGACCGCAATCGAGTCTCAGAAGCCTTGGTCCAGCTCACGCTGCGCGAGGTTTTCGAGTTCGGGATCATGCAAAGCGATCCGAATTTTGCCAACTACCGATACAACCCATCCAATGGAAAAATCAGTCTCTTGGATTTTGGCGCGGCACGCGCACTGCAACCATCTGCAATAGATGGATATGTGGATCTGTTGCGCGCCGGTTTGCTTGAAGACGGTGCGGCGCTTCGTAAGGCTGCTATACAACTGAAGCTTATTGAAGGTGATGGCCCATTTGACGACCGAATCCTTGGAATGATCCGCAGCGTTTTTGACGCAATCCTATCCGAGAATGAATTTGATTTTTCTGATCGAACGCTCTCCAACCACCTGAACAAAGAAAGTATGGCCCTGGCCGCGGCCGGGTATATCCCGCCCCAGCTGCCAATGGACATTCTTTACCTTCAGCGAAAGATTGGGGGTATGTTCTTATTAGCCACGCGATTAAACGCCTCGCTTCCCGTGAAGACGCTTCTTGAAAAGTACGTCATCTGAACGACCACAATTTACTCCAAACCAGCAAGCCGAACAATTACAAACCAGTGTCACCGATATGCGCGACCAACCCAAAACAATGCGCAAGTGCGATGCGAATGTTGCCAGGCTCGGGTTCGAGAACCCCTTTGACGAACCAAACCCGGCTTTAGAAATGACCATCGTGTAAGTTGATCACGTCGACGAACCCGTCCTGTTAACCGGCTCCGCTCCGACCCGATACGCGATCCTCGAAAACGTCGGCCTTAGGGGCAGGAAAATCCGGTATGCAAGCTCTAGCAGAGGCGTTACCCCCGGAATGCTTGCCACACGTGCTAGCCAACGCCATTTGGGTAAAGTGCCCCAGAGTTCCGTGAACCCGCGCGCACCGGATACAAGTTCTCCATCTGGTCGACGCACAGTGAATCGATCCATTGCTTCTTGCCGCGTTAGATTTGCATCAATAAGAGCATTGGATTTTGAAACGTCAACGAACCGCACACGTTCAGCGCCCTCGCAAGAAGCATAGTGCCTGATCTCAACGGAGCAAAGTGGGCAAGATCCGTCGTAGTACACCGTAGTAAGAGATTGACCGGCATCATCAGATGTGAGCGCAACCTCATCATTATCCGAATTGTACATTTTGTTTGGCCTTGTCTCTTGGGTTTCGCCCATACGTTCGCAAGAGCTAGCGCAAAAACCGAAGAAACGAGGGGTCACCAGCTGCACTCAGGTGCGTTATGAAGCCGCAACTAAGGATGCTGTCAGCCAAACTTAACGCTTTGGACGCGCAAACAAGATGGTTCTGTTTGAATATTGCTTTCTCTCGTTTGCAGTGATCTGGGGGTGAATGGTTTGGGGTGCACTGCCAAGAATGCCGACGCTGCTTTGCAGCGTAAAGTTCGTCGGGGTGGTCTCTTTAACGTGTGCTCAGAAATCAGACGTTCGAACAAAGTAGAGTTTGGCTAACCCGTTTCTTTGCTTGGTGTTTTAGAGCTCGGAGCCGTCACTATTCGATTTCACGTTTGCCTAGGTCCCGTACTCCTGGCCAAGCTCTCATCAGTGAGTTCGCGGCAACTTCCGACCTTCAAGTGCCTAAGGCCAATTGCGTCTGTGCAAATGCCACGTCAACAGCGAAATGCGGAGGAGATTGGAACAAAGATCCATTGTTTGCGGCCATGCGTACAATATTTGAAAAACGGAGGTATCGTGCAGGTCGTTTGGTTCAAACGGGATTTACGGGTAAATGATCACCCGGCACTGGCGCAAGCGTCCGAGGTCGGAACAGTTCTACCACTCTATGTGGTTGAGCCTGAGCTTTGGCAGCAACCCGACGCGTCAACACGGCATTGGAACTTTGTTGCTGAGACAATCGCGGGACTGCGAAAAGACCTTGGGGAACTTGGCCAGCCTCTTGTTGTGCGCACCGGGCAAATTGTGTCGGTCCTATCCGAGTTGAAGGATCGTGGTCTAGTCGACGTACTTTGGTCACACGAGGAAACAGGAAATAACTGGACGTATCAGCGGGACCGTCAGGTCGCGGCATGGTGCAGGGATCATGGTGTGCAGTGGCACGAAGTGCAGAACCACGGCGTTTTTCGCAGGCTCAAGTCTCGCGACGGCTGGGCGGAAGGTTGGGACAAGTTTATGGCATTGCCCGTTTCGTCACCAGTTGCGCTAGAGCCTATCGACATAGAACCGGGGTATATTCCCACGGCGCGCGATCTCGGCTTGCGGGATGATCTGTGCGTTGGTCGTCAGGTCGGGGGACGAGCTGCGGGTTTGGAACGGCTGAACAGTTTTCTGACCCGCCGTGGCAAAAGATACCAACGCCAAATGTCCAGCCCCTTGGCGGGGGCCGTCGCGTGTTCGCGGCTGTCGCCCCACTTGGCTTGGGGCGCGCTTTCGATGCGCGAGGTATCGCAAGCGACTGAAAGGCAAAGACGCAGATTGCCGCCGCAAGCAAAGGACTGGCGCAAATCGCTTCGCTCGTTCTCGGGCCGATTGCATTGGCATTGCCATTTCATTCAGAAACTCGAGGATGAGCCTCGAATTGAGTTTGAAAATCTGCATCGGCTCTACGACGGGCTTCGACCAAAAGCGCCAGATGGCGCGCTTTTGGCTGCTTGGTCCAAAGGCGAAACGGGATATCCGTTTTTGGACGCATGCATGCGGTCGTTGCAAGCAACGGGGTGGCTCAATTTTCGGATGCGCGCAATGGTGATGGCGACTGCGAGCTATCATCTTTGGCTGGATTGGAGAGCCCCTGGTCAGCATTTGGCGCGCATGTTTACCGACTATGAGCCGGGCATTCACTGGAACCAGGTGCAAATGCAATCAGGCACCACCGGCATCAATACCGTGCGCATCTATAATCCAGTTAAGCAGGGATATGATCAGGATCCAGAAGGGGTGTTCATTCGGACATGGGTGCCGGAACTGGCCGATATTTCGGATCGGCACATCCACGAACCCTGGAAAGCCCCGGACGGGAAACACGTCATCGGAGCGCATTATCCAGAGCGTATTTTTGACCATCTCGCAGCAGCCAAAGCCGCGCGCGAGCGGGTGTGGGGCGTCCGCCGGAGTGCGGTGTTTCGCTCGGAAGCGCGCGACATCGCGACAAAACACGCGAGCCGAAAGACCAGACGGACTGCGCGCAAAGATGCGCGGTCGTCTCAAGATCAAGAGCAACTCGGCCTGCCTTTGGGGGACAAATGATGAGGATGCGGAAGAAAGCCGATTTGCCCCAGAAAATCTGCCCGGTCTGCCAGCGCCCTTTCACCTGGCGCAAGAAATGGGAAAACGTTTGGGATCAAGTGAAATACTGCTCGAAGAAATGCAGGTCGGCCGCATGACCGAGATTTTTCCCGAACTTGCAGAAGCGAAAGAGACGTTCAGTTTCAAGCCCACACGAACCCATGGCCTTAAAAGGTTGAAGCAGTTCGTGGGACGCGCCGGTCGCCATTATGCGGGTAAGCGGAACTACGATTTTGGGACCGATCAGCGCAGCAATGTATCGGGTTTGTCACCTTGGCTGCGCCACCGTTTGATAACGGAACAAGAGCTACTGGCAACTGTACTAGCGTCCCGTAATTCCGACGCGGCGGAGAAGTTCGTACAAGAAGTGTTCTGGCGCACATACTTCAAGGGCTGGCTGGAACAGCGGCCCAGCGTCTGGGCACAGTATCAGCGGGATCTGTTGAACGCTTGTGAGAGGCTGGCAAATGATGCGGGTCTGGACAACCGTTTCAACGATGCAGTGAATGGCAATACCGGCATCGACTGTTTCGATCATTGGGCACGGGAACTGGTGACGACCGGCTACCTTCATAACCATGCGCGAATGTGGTTTGCATCCATCTGGATTTTTACACTCCGCATACCCTGGCAGCTTGGCGCGGATTTCTTTTTGCGGCATTTGCTGGATGGCGATCCCGCGTCGAACACGCTGAGTTGGCGATGGGTTGGCGGATTGCACACGAAAGGCAAAACCTACCTCGCGCGTCCGGACAATATTGCCAAATACACCGACGGACAGTTTCAACCAAAAGGCCTCGCCAAATTCGCGGAACCTCTGACCGAGACAGCAGAACACCCGTTCATTCCGCTTCTGATGCCGCAAAAGCCCCCAGAGGGCCCTTACCTTATGCTTTTGACCGAGGATGATCTGACAGGTGAATGCGTAATGCCGGCATCGCCTGCTGCCGCGATTGGACTTTTGGCGACGCATGGCCGGTCTCCGAACCCGATTGCAGGCGCCGTAACGGATTTTGCCGAAGGCGCGATGAACAGCGCCCTGGAACCTCACGGAAAGCGCCTGCAATCCGCCGAGGATTGGAGTGGTCCGTTGATCGAGGCAGCACGGAATGCCGGTGTCAAAACCATTGCGACAGCCTATGCGCCTGTCGGTCCCACTCGGTCACGATTGGATCGTGCGGAACCCCTATTGAGGGACGCTGGTCTGTCTTTGAACCGGATAATACGACCTTACGACGCTGTGACATGGACTCATGCAAAGGCCGGATTCTTTGGTCTTCGAAAGAAGATCCCGTCGATTCTGGGCCAATTGAACCTGGCCAGCCAATTAAGGCCATAGCCCGTGTCCACTGCCGCTCTTCTGCTTCCCAATCAATTGTTTGCGCAACACCCGGGTCTGGTCGCCCGCCCAGACACTGTTGTTCTTTTTGAAGACCCGCTGTTTTTTGGCGATGCGTGTTATCCGGCCAAGATGCACAAGCAAAAGCTGTGGTTGCACCGTGCCTCTATGGCGCGCTATCGCGATAGCTTGGTCGCCAGAGGATTTGATGCAGCGATTTGGCCCTTTGAGCGGCAATCGGGAGCATGCCTGCGCCTGTTTCAAAGTCTGCGTGACCGCAGTGTCAGCAGAATAGTCATGGCTGATCCGGTAGACTTCATTGCAGAAAAACGCTTACGGGCAGCGGCTGGCAAAACCAATATCACGCTCGATATCCTGCCATCGCCCGGCTTTTTGAACACTCAAGCCGACAATCTGGATTGGTCTGCCAGTCGCAAACGCTGGTTCATGGCAGAGTTCTACGAAAGCCAACGCCGCCGCTTGAATGTTTTGATGGACGGCGATCAACCAACTGGCGGACAATGGAGCTTTGACGAGGAAAACCGCAAAAAAGTGCCCAAGGCGCTGTTGGGCAGCCTGCCTTGGATCGATTGGCCCGCCCATGACGCCGTTGATGAAGCCGCAAAAGCAAGTGTTCTTGCTGAGTTTCCAGATGCACTGGGCAGCTTGGATAAGTTGTATTATCCGACATCGCACAAAGCTGCGTCCGATTGGCTGGCGCAGTTTCTGGAACGGCGGTTCAATCACTTTGGCGACTATGAAGATGCCATTGTTGAGGGCGAAAACTGGCTGTGGCATGCCGTTCTCACGCCTGCTTTGAACATTGGATTGCTGACACCAAGACAAGTTTTGGATGCTGCCTTGGCGCATGCGGATCGCAAGGGCATTCCCCTGAATTCAGTAGAAGGTTTCATCCGCCAGATCATTGGCTGGCGTGAGTTTATGCGCGCGACATATGAAAGCCTGGGTGTACCGATGCGTACGACAAATCATTGGGGTCATCACCGCGCCATACCCCGCGCATTCTACGACGGAACCACTGGCATTGATCCGCTAGACGACACAATCAAAAGGGTGCTTAGGACAGGGTATTGCCACCATATTGAACGTCTCATGGTTCTGGGCGGTTTCATGTTTCTGTGCGAGATTGATCCCAACGATGTCTATCGCTGGTTCATGGAAATGTTCGTCGACAGCTATGATTGGGTTATGGTTCCCAATGCCTACGCGATGAGCCAGCATGCCGATGGCGGGTTGATCACCACCAAGCCGTACTTTTCGGGTTCAAACTATGTTCGCAAAATGAGCCATTGGGGCAAGGGGCCCTGGGCCGATATATGGGACGGTCTATATTGGCGCTTTATCCTGAAACACAGCGATATACTGGCTGGCAATCCCCGCTGGGCGATGATGTGCCGTACGGCTGAGCGCATGTCGCCAGAGGTCAAAACCAAGCATGTATCGACGGCTGAAGCCTTTCTGGGACGGATGGAATGAGCATGAACTCTATAGTGGCGCATGACGGATATTGAGGTCGCATCCAGTGATCAGCTTTGGGACTGGCTAAGCACGCATTTTGCCCAGCGTGAGAGCGTCCGACTGATCACGTGGAAGGCCGCACATCCACAGAAATATGTCAGTCGGGACGAGGTGCTGGATGCGCTTATTGCGCATGGTTGGATTGATGGAAGACGATTTACAGTCGACAAAGACCGGACGGCGCAACTTATCAGCCCGCGAAAACAACAAGCGTGGTCTAAAAGTTACAAGGACAGAGCAGAGCGCCTCAGGCAAAACGGCTTAATGCACCCCGCGGGAGAGGCTTCTATACAAGCCAGTAAAGCGTTCGGGCTTTGGAATTTTTTTGACGACGTCGATGCCCTGATCGTTCCAGATGATTTATCAGTTGAATTGGACCTAGATAAATGGGAGCAATTGCCCCCGTCTTACCGACGCAACGTCCTGCGGTGGATTAAGGTCGCAAAGAACCCAACAACGCGCCAAAGGCGGATCAATAAGACGGTCGCAACCACGCACGCTGGTGAAAGAATGCAGCAAATGTAGCGCCGTCAGGTCTGTTCTGGGTTCCCAATCGGAGCTTGAGCTTTCGTATCGAAACGGAGCAATGCAGCCAAAATTATGGTTTAGATCAGCCGCCTCGGAAGTCGCCGTTTGCTTACGCAATGTACTTTCGTATTTGCAGAACCACAGTCCAAGTTCGAAGCCTACTCACCTGGAGGCTTGGCGGAGATGTCAATCATAGAAGTGGACCTTGGTCGCGATGATGCGTTCGTCGGCTTGCGTCATGTTTTCTGAGTCTTGGCAGCGTTTGTTCTAGCACCCGTTTTCGTGGCGGCTTTCACAAAGCCTACCCGATTTAGCAAGAAAATTGATTGAAAATGAATGATGACGACACGGCAAATTTATGTGTTTACAATCGAGCAATAGTGAAAGTTCATTTCGCATTGCGACGTCTAAGAGAGGCTTATGAGTTTGTCATCAGCGTCTCTTTTGGTTGGCGAAATCCAGGTTTCACCAGATACCACGTCCGAAAAAACGAGCTGCGTGAGCCGGCCTGATGGATTTTGGCCTTATCTGCTGCGCGGAGCTGGTCCTTCGTATTCACTGCTAGTCAGGTAATTTCAGGTTGGAGGGTACGACATGGAATTACCAACACTGACCTACGAAATGATAGCCGTACTGAGTCTATTGTCTTTTACGGTCTTTCTTTTTGTTACCGAGATTATACGGATCGATGTTGCAGCAATTCTTGTAATGGTACTGCTTGGCGCACTGAGCTATCTGCCGGGGCTAGGTAATCTAGCCGATATCTCCAAGCTCTTTGAAGGTTTTTCCTCGAACGCCGTGATGTCCATCATCGCAGTAATGGTAATTGGGGCTGGGCTTGATAAGACTGGACTGATGTCAAAGGTCGCGGCCTTGATCCTCAAGAATGGTGGCACGACTGAGGCTCGGATAATTCCCATAACATCAACAACGGTTGGTGTCATAAGCTCCTTCATGCAGAACGTTGGAGCTGCTGCGCTTTTTCTGCCTGTTGTTAGCCGCATCTCGGCACGTACGGAAATCCCGATGAGTAGGTTGCTGATGCCCATGGGGTTTTGCGCAATACTGGGTGGTACGATCACCTTAGTCGGGTCGTCGCCTCTTATCCTGTTGAATGACCTGATTGTATCGGCAAATTCATCCCTTCCGGCTGACCAACAAATGGAGACATTTGGGTTGTTTTCAGTCACGCCTATCGGTGTGATGCTGGTGCTGACGGGGGTGCTTTACTTTGTGCTTTTTGGTCGTTGGGTCCTTCCAGCGCAGCGGGAGCGTGGAGAAGACGCAAGCTCGGCTCGGTCCATGCAGACCTATGTCGAAAACACCTACGGGCTTAGGGCCGATATGTTCGAAATACGTGTCCCTGAAGGCTCGATCATCATCGGGCAAACGCTTGCGGATTTAATGGTCGCCCATAACATGTACATTCTTGGCACATCCTATCGCGGCCACAAGGTCATCGCGCCGATGGCTGATACCAAGATCGAAGCGCCAGCGCGGCTTGCAGTACTTGGCCTGCGCCGGGTGGTTGCGCAACAGTTCGCTGAGCCTTACGGCTTAGAGATACTTCCCCAACTAGATGTCTTTGCGGATGATTTCGCCGCGACCCAATCGGGCGTGGCTGAGGTTGTTATCCCGCCCGGTTCATCGGTTATTGGCCAAACTCCGATTGATCTGCGCCTGCGTCAGACACACGGTTTGTCTTTGTTAGCCATTCAGCGTGGTGAAGAAACACTGAGCCACGTTGAAACCGAAGATCATGCTGCAACGCATATCGGGCAAGTCCCTTTGCAGTCCGGTGATACGTGTGTGGTTCACGTGCAGTGGGACCGCCTGACACGGTTGAAGTCGGACAGGGATTTTGTCGTTGTAACTTCGGATTTTCCCCAGGAAGAGCTACGGCCACACAAGGTCGGATGGGCGCTCGCCTTCTTCCTAATAGCGTTAAGCTTAATTCTGTTCTCTGATCTGCGCTTGTCATTGTGCCTGTTGATCGGCGCTATTGGGATGGTATTGAGCCGGGTGCTCTCGATTGACGAAGCCTACGAGTCGATTAGTTGGAGTACAGTTTTTCTACTCGCTTCGCTGATCCCGTTGGGCCAGGCAGTTCAAAACACCGGCACAGCGGATTGGATTGCAGCGCATGTGTTGGCCCTCCTTCAAGGGTGGCCGATATGGTCGCTGCAAGCAGGAATCGCCGTTTTGGCAACGGCGTTTACGCTGGTCATGTCCAACGTAGGTGCAACTGTTCTGCTGGTGCCGCTAGCAGTTTCTATTGCCGTATCGGCGGGTGGTAACCCGGCTGTATTTGCTCTCACCGTGGCAATTTCAACGTCCAACTCGTTTTTGATCCCAACACACCAAGTGAACGCGTTGATCATGGGTCCAGCAGGCTACCGGGTGGTCGATTTCGTTCGCTCAGGTGGAATCATGACTCTCCTTTTCTTGGTTGTCTCAATGACCGGGCTTGCCCTTTTCTTCTGAGCCGCCTCTCGGCGGTCCGAACAGATCTGCTCTGCTTCAACTCAGGCGAACTCATAAATGAGGTTTTTGAGACCAAACTTTAGTGTTGGAGCAGAAGATACGAGACCTTCGCAATGAGTACGTTTGCTGCGATGGAGCGAAGAAAAGCGTCGAACTCATACAATCATGAAGTCGATATACGCGGGAACTGGACCGATTTTGTTTTATCGATCATTGTTACTTTGCCAAGACCGTCGACATTCTTGGAGAGTTCACTATGAAGTTCCTTCGTACACCGGGCCATCGGTTTGACGGGTTGCCAGATTTCACATTTGGCCCACACTATCTTGATGTGGATGATACCGAAGACGGTCGTCTCCGAATGCACTATTTGGACGAGGGGCCGACACAGGCACCGCCAGTATTGTTGATGCATGGAGAGCCAACCTGGTGCTTCTTGTATCGGCGCATGATTCCGTTATTCAAAGATGCGGGCCATCGAGTTCTGGCTCCTGATTTGATTGGGTTTGGACGGTCGGACAAGCCAACTGAGCGATCCGATTACACCTACCAACGCCACGTAGACTGGATGTCCGAGTGGTTGCGGAAAGTTGACCTGACGGGCATCACATTGGTTTGCCAGGACTGGGGCGGCCTCATAGGCTTGCGGTTGGTTGCGCGTATGCCCGAGCGGTTCTCACGTGTGGTTGTGGCGAACACGGCCTTGCCCACTGGTGACACACCCTTGGGCGAGGCATTTCTTTCATGGCGGGAATACTCACAATCTGTGCCTGAATTTAATTCGGGCCGGATCGTATTCGGCGGCACAACATCCAAGATTTCCGACGAAGAGGTTGCAGCCTACAACGCACCGTTCCCGGATTCACGCTATTTGGCAGGCGCTCGGCAGTTTCCAATGTTGGTGCCCGACAAACCCGACAACCCAGCTTCTGAAGCCAACCGAGCCGCATGGGAAACCCTCAAGACTCTGAACACTCCGTTTCTGACTGTTTTTGGAGAAGACGATAGGGTCATGGCAGGAGTAGACAAAATGTTCCAAAAGTCGATCCCTGGGGCATCTGGTCAAAATCATATCGTTGTGCCTAAAGCGGGGCATTTCATTCAAGAAGATGCTGGCACAGAGCTAGCACACGCGACCTTGAGATTCATTGAGCAAACCTAGCGGCTATCAGTTGCTGCAATCCGTCGGAATGGTCGCCTTTGAAAGATGTTCGACTTTGCAACAGTTCCCGTCCAAAAAGGCTGCTGCTGATGGTTCTTCTGAACCACGCCTTAGAGGTTCCTCTTCGAATAATTTGATAGGACAGGCTTGAACAGCGCAGCCAATCGCAGAAGCGATTTTATGTCTTCCCTTGCGGCCTCAACTCACACCAAATTTGCGGCGCATATGCTCAGCTAAGGCCGTTACGCGACGTGGTTGGGCTCGGCTAGGCGGGAACATCATTTGCAAAGGTTTCGGCGGCGGGAGGAAGTCGCGCAAGACAGAAACAAGTCTGCCAGATTGTGAACCGGCATGCAAAATTGACCCCTGTATTAGGGTAATCGGCGTCCAAAAGT
>NZ_WQGJ01000014.1:0-54150 GCF_013034605.1 Ruegeria sp. HKCCA4633 | reverse complement strand
ACCTTCGACCAACTGGCCGCATAGCGCCGCACCGCATCGTAGCTGCCGTCGTAGCGGTTGATCTGGGCCTCAATACGGACCCTCCATCGCCATCACTTTCTGCGGCTGATGCTCCAGTGTGTTTAAACCATGAAGATCGCCGGCAACGATCTGCAGAGGGGTGACCAGAACGGCCATCCACTTTGCCATCGAGAACATGCGGGTGACCTCGGCCGCGCGATTACCACTTAGCAGGTGCCATGCCGCAACCCCGGCCACCATGAAAGAAGTGGTGAGTTAAAACAGGCAATCCATCTATTCGATCGAAAAGCAAAAGCTTGGAGCAAAGAGCCTTGTGCTCGGTTCAACTGGTGCTTCCCGCAACCAGCCTCACTTGGGAGTTTCGCCGAAGTAACCTCCAAAAAATGCAATCATTACCACCAACACACTCAACAACACCACAATCACCCAAAGCGCTCCGCTACCTCTGGCGAAGTATCCCAACGAGATTAGACCAACCACGAAGATGCCAACTAAGAAGTACAGTACCGTATTGTCCAATTTACTCCCCCCAGAAATTAATACCTAAACTCAAAAGACGCCTGCTTTGCAAAGGCGATCTAAAGGCTGTTTGAAAGGCGATATCAAACGGCTTTCGGTGAATGTCGAATGCCACTCAGCGTGGCGAACAAAACCGGGACCAATATCATTGTGAGCATCGTGCCCACCGTTAGCCCGCCCATGATCGTAACGGCAAGACCCACCCAGAACACGTCAGGCAGCAGCGGTATCACACCCAGAACTGTCGTGGCCGCGGCCAGTACCACGGGGCGAAGCCGTGAGGCCCCTGCATTCAAAACCGCGTCATAGCCCGGCTGACCTTCGGCCAAGTTATCGTTGATCTGGTCGATCAGAACGATTGCGTTTTTGATCATCATGCCCGCCAGGCTCATGCCCCCCAGCAGTGCTACGAACCCAAAAGGTGTATTCGTGAGCAGCAAGCTCGGAACAATGCCTATCAGCACAAACGGCACGGTCAGGAAAATGACCAGCGGTCTGCGGTATGAGTTGAATAGTCCGACGACGATAAGCGCCATGATCGAAAACGCAGGTATCATCCCCGGAATCAAGGACGCTTGCGCAGACACCGTGTCTTCGTATTCTCCGCCCCATTCCATGCTATAGCCCGGCGGCAAGTCAGCCTCCAAAGCGTCAAAATCAGCGAGAACTGCAGCGCGATAGCTGGGCAGAGTGACACTGTCGATCGGATTGGCCTGAACGGTCAAAACACGGCGCCGGTCGCGGCGATTGATCGTGGGGTCCTCGGGTTGGATATTCACACCGCGAACAACCTGCGCCAGTGGAACAGGCTCGACAGAAAACGGTGACTGCAGTTGCAGCAGTTCAAAGTTATCCACGGCAGCCACGTCGTCCGCGCCAGGTCGAACAATGATGGGCAACAACTCGTCACCTTCGCGGTAGAGGCCGACCGAGCGTCCGTCGAATGCACGCTTTGTCGTATTTCCAAGATCTTCGTATGTGATGCCGGTCCATCGTGCCCGATCCTGGTCATAGTCGGGGACTGTTTTCAGGACACGGTTGCGCCAATCGGTGCGTGCTACCTTTGTCCATGGGTGCTGATCCAGTATCGCGACGGCTCTGTCGCCAATTTCGCGTAAAGTCTCAGGATCGGCATCCGCTGGGCCGATGATGCGGTTTTCGAACGCCCAAGTATTGCTGGGCCCCACACCGAATTGACGTGTGAAGGAGGTCGCCTCAGGCATAATGGCTGCAATCCAAAGCGAGATCTCTTTGGTCATCTCTGGAATGTCGCGATAATCCTCGACGTTCACGATGACTTGCGCGTAGGACGGGTTTGTTCCTTCAGGGTCGACCGGCAAGTAGAAACGCGGCGGGCCAGCGCCGATAAAGCTTGCGATACCGGTCACGCGATCATCCATTTCCACTTGCGCTTCGATCCGCGTGACGGCCTCGGAAACCGCTTCGATCCGGGTTCCTTCAGGGGCGTAATAGTCGATCATGTATTTGGTCATCGAAGAGGTCGGGAAGAACAACTGTGTAACGGTCCCAAACCCGATCCCGGCAATAACCAGCGCAGCGACGGCGACTCCGATCGTCAGATAGCGAACCCGGATCGCGGCGGCCAGAAAGCGGCGGTATACGGCGTATAGACCGGTGTCAAAGGTCTCCTTGGCTCCACCCTTAGGGTCCGGCAGCATGGCCACGCACTGTAAAGGCGTGACTGTCATCGACAATAACCAACTGACCAACAACGCGATCCCGACAACCGAAAACAGCGTCCGGCAGTATTCTCCCGCGCTCTCAACGGAGGCAAAGATTGGGTAGAACGCCATAACCGCAACAAATGTTGCACCAAGCAGAGACATAGCGGGGCGCGTGGCAGCGTCGATAGCGGCTTTCGCCCGGTCCATTCCCTGTGACATTCGAACCATGGCGCCATCTGCAACCACGATCGAGTTATCGACCATCATACCAAGCGCAATGATCAACGCGCCCAAGGACATGCGTTGAAGATCTATTCCTAGCATCGCGAGCGGGATAAAGGTGGCAAGTATCGTCAGGATCAATCCGCTACCTATTATGATCCCCATGCGAACACCCATCGCCAGGGTCAAAACGACCAGAACAATCGCGACAGCTTGTCCAAGGCTGACTAAGAAGCTGCTGACTGCCAGATTCACGTCGTCAGATTGCCAATGAACCCGTTCTACCTCGATGCCTACCGGCAGGCCTGCGATCAGTTCCGTTACTCTGGCGTCTACGGCCTCACCAACGCTGACAACGTTGACACCAGACTGGAAGGATATCGCCAAACCAATAGATGGAAGGCCGTTATAACGCATCATGGTCGTCGGTGGATCAGCATAGCCTTCCTGGACCTCAACGATTTCACCAAGCCTTAGTAACTCTGGTCCACGGCGCTGACCGCTTTGAGCTTGGTCCAGACCGCTTGGCCGAACAACCAAATCAGCGATGTCTTTCGGGCTGGTGAATGCGCCGCTTGGCGCAATGCGCATGCGATAGTCGCCGATATTTACGCGGCCTGCATCCACAATCGCGTTTTGGGTTTGCAAGGTATTTAGGATGGTCTGAGCCGAAACGCCCAATGCTGCCAAGGCTTCTTCCCGTGTCTCCAAATAGATGACCCTATCGCGATCCCCCCAAAGATCGACTCGGCCAACGCCGTCGATCAACGAAAGCTCTCGTTTGAAGTCTTCGGCAAAATCGTCAAGCTCGCGGGCGGAGAAGCCATCAGACGTCATCGCCAGAAGTAGACCGAAAACATCACCGAAATCATCATTGATCGCAGGGCGACCAGCACCTGGTGGCAGGTCTGTTTCAACGTCTCTGACTTTGCGACGCAACGTGTCCCAGATCTGCGGTAGTTGATCCGACCAATAGTTCGGGCGGATCTCGACTTTGATTGTCGACACACCCGCCCTGCTTTCGCTCGAGATGTAGTCAATCTCTTTGATCTCTTGGAGTTTTAGTTCGATCCGTTCGGTAACCTCCTGCTCAACTTCGTCCGGGCTGGCACCAGGATAGAGGGTGGTCACAACAGCAGTCTTGATTGTGAATTCGGGGTCTTCCAACTGCCCAAGGCTAAAGAAAGCTGAAATGCCGCCCAACGTGAGCATGACGACAGTGAACCAAACAAATTTGGCGTTGCGGATCGAAAAAGCCGCCAAACCCATTAGTCCGTGTCCTCAGAAAGCAGCGAAACTTTCTGACCTTCTCGCAGAGAGTTTGCCCCGGCAGTGACTACCACGTCACCAAATTCCAAACCTTCACTAACGGCCACCCCTTGCGACCGTGGAGTGCCAAGCGAAACCTTCCTTGCCGTTACGGTTTCTGAGCCGGTATCAAACACCCAGACATGCGGATCGGTTTCCCCTTCAGGCACGAAAACCGCGCTGGCAGGAACCATGATCGCATCGAATGGTTCGTGCCCTTCCTTTGGTTTTCCGCGAACGCGCCCTGCCATACCCGGAAGAACAAGTGCGTCTTCGGGCTGCTCCATTATCAATGTGACAGGGAATGTTCGCGTCGTTGCAGAAGCCTCTGATCCAATCTCACTAATTTCTGCGGGTAGAACAACGTCCCCCAAAGCGTCAAAAGTGACGGTTATGTCTTCAATGTGCGGGATAAGGGCAATGTATCGTTCGGGGATATCGATCACCACTTCGATGTGCTCGGCATCCAGAATGCGCAGCACTGGGGTTTGTGCTGCGACTTCTTCAAAATCTTCAATGTATTTGGCGACAACACGACCATCGAACGGTGCGGCCAAGCTCGTATAGGTTAAATCCAAAGTCGCTCTGTCCAGTGCGCCTTGAACAGAATTGATTGCTGCCTGAGCTGACGTTTCGCCTGCAACAAACCGGTCGAGTGTCGCCTGAGCGGCAACATCTTTTTCAACCAACGATCGCTGCCGATCTGTTTGCAATTTGGCGTTTTCGAACGTCGCCTGCGCGCTCTCAAGCTCAGCAGTAAGCCGATCGACTTCAGCCTGGTAGGGGGCCGGATCCAAGGCCGCGACAACAGCACCTTTCGTCACAAGGTCACCAACCTGAACGTCGACGCCAACAACATTGCCCGGCACGCGAAAGGCCAATGATACTTCGCGTGCAGCTCTGGCCGTTCCCACAAAGTAACGATCATGCAAACTCGAAAGGTCAGAAATCTCAGTTGCTCTGACAGGTCGGATTGTTGTTTCGGTCGCTTCTTCTTCCTTCTCCCAGCAGCCGGTAAGCAACACGAAAGCAAAAAGCCAAACAGATAGTTTCCTCATATCCCCCTCCCGTACGACCCGCATTTCTCTCTTCGTCTCTGTGAAGGTGGCCCAACTTGCGGATTTTGCGCCTAAAGCTGTTGAAATTGTACGCGCTTATTTAACAAAGTCAAAAATCCGAATTTATTTACTGCGAAGAAGAGAATTCTGACTAAACCTATTCAGGCGACCAAAATTTTAGGCTGACAACTTCGCAGCACGACGTCGCCTTGATGCTGCCGTTTGTCTTATCGATCGTGCAGAAGGCTGTTTTTTTGAAATTAGAGAAGCTGCGCCGGAAGACAAATACCCAGAGATTTCTGTGTGCCAGAACACAGCCAAGAGCGGCTTGTGGAAAATCCAGCCCCTATACGATGCAGTCTGAGACATTCTGCGTCGGTTTCATACTTTCGCCAGATGTGCATTTTCCGTTGCTGGGGCAAATGATGATCCTTGGACCTGGTGTCAAAACAAGCGTTCGCACAGGTGAATAGGGTATGCGTCTTATCGCAACCTTCCGCGCATCGCTGAGGGAGGTGCGTTGTGGCTGGTGGAACTTCGTTTCATTGTCTAGGGACATGATTGAGCAAGTCAAAAAGGCATGGAAGGCGGCGGATTGGTTCAAAGGTCAATTCCAGCTACCGCCGGGTGATGTTGCCGACCATATCCCGATCACGCAAGAACTTGAGCGAACACCGCCTCAAAGTAAATTCGAGCCTTAGACCTGTCGTTTTGGCCCGGGGTTGTCACTTCTTGATAGTCCGTAATCCCGATTTACAGCCCCAGAATGTCTCGTGCCTGATCAACTGTGGCAACCGGACGATTGTACTGGGCGCAGATTTCAGCAGTCCGCATCACGAGCGCTGCGTTTGATGGTGCCAGCGTATTGCGATCCAGGCGCACGTTATCTTCTAACCCCGTTCGCGCATGACCACCTGAGGAAATCGCCCAGTGGTTCAGAACCTCTTGTTGCGCACCGATGCCGGCCGCACACCAAGGTGCCCCCGGAAACAGCCGGTTGACAGTTTTCACGTAGAAATCAAAGACGTCCCGATCAGCAGGCATTGCGTTTTTGACACCCATGACGAACTGCACATAGGGCGTGTTTTTTATCTGCCCTTTCGTGTGCATCTCAGCCGCTTTCAGAATATGGCTGAGATCGAAGGCTTCGATCTCAGGCTTGATGTCATACGTCACCATCTCAGCCGCCAACCAGTCGACCAGATCGGGCGGGTTTTCGTAGACGCGTGTGGGGAAGTTGTTCGATCCTACCGACAAAGAGGCCATGTCCGGTCGCAACGGCAACATGCCACCACGCGTCTTGCCCGCTCCGGACCGTCCTCCGGTTGAAAACTGAATGATCATACCGGGGCAGTGTTTCTCCAGCCCCTCTTTCAACCTTGCGAACTTCTCAGGGTCGCTCGACGGTGTTTGATCATCGTTGCGAACATGAGCATGGCAGATCGTCGCTCCTGCCTCGAATGCCGCGTGTGTGCTTTCGATTTGTTCCTCGACCGTTATCGGCACCGCCGGGTTGTTGGCCTTGGTCGGCAATGATCCGGTGATCGCGACGCAAATTATACAAGGCTCTGCCATGTCACGCCTCTTTGGGGGCAAGAACGAAATCGAATTCAACGTCCCAATACGGGCCCTCAAAGCCAACTTCTGCAGATCGTGCCGGGTCATCGACGCGATTGAACTCTGCGATCAGACTCTCTTTGACCCCAAATACTGCGTCCGAGTTGATGTATTTGTCATCGGGATCAAAGATATGGGTTGTCAGGTCGTCATACCCGTCTTTCGACACGATATAGTGCAGATGCGCTGGCCGAAACGGGTGCCGTCCCAGACGCTTCAACAGATCGCCAACCGGCCCGTCATCCGGGATTGGATAGTTCTTTGGCCGCACCGCACGGAACCAATAGGTCCCATCAACACCGGTTGTGAAGACGCCGCGCAGGTTGAAATCGGGCTGAATACCTTTCTGTTGTACGTCGTAAAACCCGTCATCATTGGCTTGCCAGACATCAATCTTGACGCCTTCCAACGGGTTGCCTTCCACATCGGTGACACGACCTCGCACCACCATGTCCTCACCCTTTTGGTCGAGACAAATGTTGTGCCCCATCTCATATTCCGGCGCGCCGCCCACATGGAAAGGACCCAGAACAGTATTCTCGGAGGCTCCGGTTGGGCGACGAGAATTCACGGCATCCACCAGCATCGACACGCCCAGAACATCGGACAGAAGAATGTATTCTTGCCGCCAGTCATCGCACATGTGCCCGACCTTGGTCAGGAACATGATCGCCTCAAACCACTCCTGCTGCGTCGGTTCAATTTCCTTCACGGCTTCATGGAGCTTTCGCGTGATGACCTCCATCACCTGCTTCAGCCGTTCGCTTTCTGCGTTTTTGTTCCGTGCGGTGACGACCTCGGCCGAGTTTTCTTCGGTAAAGTATCCCATCTCATGCGAGCCCATTTTGGCCTCCTGACTTGTGTAAGTTTGCTCCAGATTGGCTCATCGCGAAAGTACTGTTGTCAGCGCGCGACGTAGTTCGGCTTGGGCATCCGCAACCATATCGGCTGAGCGCCACGCCACATGTTGATCAGGACGGACCAACAAACAGCCTGTATCCGAAATCTCGGACGCGCGCGCCCAATCCCCGGTGTGGTCAACATAGGTTTGGCGCGGGCCGATAACGTGACAGCGAATGGGCATGCCCAGCTCTTTCGCGATAATCTCGGCTGCTTTTACCCAGGCCTCGCCACCAATTGCGGTCAGCACAGTGAATTCTCCACGACCGCACAGATCCAGCGTTGAATGCTTGTTCCCGGTGTCATGATCGAACACCCAGACATGCGGAATGCGCGCACCGGGCCATGTCGTCGGCTGGTAGTGCAGCTCAGCATCCTGATCAAAACCGGGATTGGGTTGACCATCCGTTTCAATCGCACAGGAGTCGTAGCGTTGGTTCATTTCCACGCCATGCGCATCGAACTCATATTTCTTGAAGGCAATCGCCTCGCGAATGGCTTGTCTTTGTGCCGCAGCTTCAGGCGTTGATCCCGAGCGTGCCTCAAGGTTGCTTTGCATGACCTCTGGGTCGACGCCTTCGGCCATTCCGAGCGATTCAAAGATCGGTCCGAATTCACCGATGGATTGATTGGCCCTTGTGACGATCTGCTTTGCCACTGGCGCACGTTCCTCGCTGTAGCTGTCCAGCAGGTTTTCTCCGGCATGGCCTTTCAGGACAGCCGCCAGTTTCCAGGCGAGGTTGAAGCTATCCTGAATCGACGTGTTCGACCCCAGCCCGTTTGACGGCGGATGGCGGTGCGCCGCATCACCCATGATGAACACGCGATCCTTCTGCATATGGGTCGCGTACATGTTGTTGACGGTCCAGGTGTTGGCGCTGATCAATTCGATCTCAAGCTCGGGGTCGCCAACAAGCTGGCGCGCAACCTGCGTAGCCATGGCCTCGTCAACTTCGGGCGCTGGTTGGTTGATGTCATAGCCCCAGACAATGAGCCATTCGTTCCATGGGCGGACCATGCGGACCAGACCCATGCCGATGCCACCGACATTCGCGCCTGGTTGCATCACCCAGTAGAGGACCGACGGCCGATGCGCGACATATTTACTGAGATCTGCGCGGAACAGGATGTTCATGGACCCGCCGACGCCCATCTGTCCTTCGAAAGGCAGACCGGCATGTTCGGCGACCAGAGAATTGCCCCCATCCGCTCCGACCAGGTATTTCGACCGGATCGTGATTTCTTCGCCTGACAAACGATCCAAACACGTCGTTGTCACACCATCTGCATCTTGCTCATGTCGCAAGTATTCGATGCTCATCCGCGCTTGCGTGCCTCGGCGGCAGGCCGTGCCAAATAAGATCGGCTCCATGAATGTTTGTGGCAGATCGTTCATCATCGTCGGGCTGGACAGCAGGTGTTCGGCCTTGGACAGAGGATGATTACCCCAGCTTTTCATCCGTCCGATTTCTTCGCCCGCGAGGCTTTCGCAGAACACATTTTCACCCATCAAGTCCTGATGCGCGGCATGCATATAGGCTTCGGCCTCGACCTCGTGACCCAGATCGCGCAGCACCTCCATCGTGCGCTGATTGGTGATATGCGCCCGTGGCGTGTTGGCTAGCCAGCGATAGCGGTTGATGACCATGTTCTCGACGCCATAGCTCGACAGCAGTGCCGCCGTTGCAGAGCCTGCCGGTCCAGTCCCGATGATCAGGACATCCGTTGTGATGGTGGCCATGTTACGCCTCCCTTCTATTGTCAGATTGAATCGTTTCGAAGCCGTCTTTTGCATTCGCAATCACAAGGCGACGGCGCACGGGAAACAACTGCAGCCCGGTCTTTTCCGAGATCAGTCCCCACAGACCGCGCGGCGCAAACAGCATGATGGCGATCCCGATCAGCCCTAGTACCATGAGGTACCAAGAGCCGTAGTCCGCCAGCAGGCTTTGCAAGATGAAGAAGATCAGCACGCCCAGGATTGGGCCTTCGATGGTACCGATACCGCCGATCACCACGATGAAGATCACGTAAGCCGTCCAATCAGTGACCGAGAACGCCGCATCTGGTGAAATCCGCAGCTTTTGCACATAGATTAGCGCACCGGTCAGCCCGGTTCCTGCTGCTGAAACAAGGTAAACAAGCCATTTCATCCGCGCTGCATCGACACCGACGGATTTCGCCGCTTCAACATTGTCCCGGACTGCGGCCAGTGCCAGCCCACGCTTTGTTCTCAGCAGCCAGTAGATACCGGCAATCGTTGCGATCACCAGCGCCAAGGCCAGCCAATAGGTCAGGATATCTCGCGCTGCCGCGCCGCGAACGTCAAACGTGGTCTGGATCCATTCGGTCGCCCACATCTCGCGGGTTGCAGTGCGGGGCAGAGAGGTTCCGGTGCCGCCGCCGAGCATTTTCCACTGGGCCACCAGCAGGCGCATGACCTCTGCGATGACCCAGGTGCCGATGGCGAAATAGGCCCCTTGCAGGCGGAAGGTGAAAAAGGCCGTGGGGATAGCGACGATCAGGGCTGCGACGCCGCCCAAAAGGATTGCCGGAACCGGGTCCAAGCCCCACAGGATGACACCGCCAAACATGGCATAGGCTCCCATGCCTACGAAAGCTTGCTGCCCGACGGACACCAGCCCGCCATATCCTGCGAGCAGGTTCCAGAATTGCGCCAAAACCAACATAGTGAAGATAAAGAACAGGTCTTGGATCAAGCCTCTGCTGGCGAAGGTCGGCAGCAGGATGAACAGGATGATCAAAGCGATACAGACCGCTCCTGCGCTGTGGGACGCGCGGGTCTGTGTCTGGACGCGGTACATTGCAGTATCAGTCATCAGTCCACCGCCCTTGGAAACAGGCCTCTGGGCTTGATCAGAAGCACGATGAGAAAGGCCAGATGACCGGCCAGGATTTGCCATTCGGGATTGATCGCCGCGCCGACAGTCTGAGCGACACCAATGATGATACCGCCGATCAGCGTGCCCCATAGGCTGCCCAGACCGCCAATGATCACAGACTCAAAGGCGTAGATGAGACGCGCAGGGCCGATATTGGGGTCAAAGTTCGCGCGCATTCCCAGATACAGGGCCGCTAGTGTAACGACGAGCATGGCAATCGCTGTTGCGGTCGCAAAAATGCGTTCGGGGCGGATTCCCATGAGACCAGCGGTCACCGCATCATCCGAAGTTGCACGGAACGCCCGACCCAATTCGGTGCGATAGAAAAGTTGGTTCAGACCAACGATTACAAGAATTGCCGATGCGAAGGTTAACAATGGCAGAACGCCGAGGTTCAATCCGCCCACCTGAACAGACGCAGTCGTGATCTCACCCGCAGGCAGACGTTGGCTATCCGCCGAGAACCCTTCGAGTAATGCGTTCTGCAAGACGACCGACAAACCGAACGTCACAAGTAAGGGCGGCAGGATATCAGGCCCCAGCACGCGGTTCAGCACATGTCTCTGCAAGGCCCAGCCCACACCGAACATTATCGGCGCGGCAATAATTGCTGCCAGAATCGGCGAGAGCCCCAGCAGCGAGACCAACAGAAGGATCAGATAGGCGGCAAAGACGATCAGATCACCATGGGCCAGATTAACCAAGCGCATGATCCCGAACACAAGGCTAAGGCCTGCTGCGAACAGCGCATAAAGCCCGCCCAGCAAAACACCCTGAATGATGGTATCGATCCAGATCATGCGGCGGCTCCTCCGAAATAGGCGTCGTGTATGACCTCGCGGCTGAGCGTGTCTGCTGTGCCTTCCAGCGTGACGCGGCCTTCCATCATGCAATAGACGCGGTCGGAGACCTTCATTGCCTGGCCAATATCCTGTTCCACAACGATGAGGCTGGCTCCGGCCTCCTGAATGCGAGGGACGGCATCGTAGATGTCTTTGATGACTACCGGCGCGAGGCCAAGGCTGATCTCGTCACAGAGCAGAACACGGGGATTGCTCATCAGCGCGCGACCGATTGCAACCATCTGCTGTTGCCCGCCAGACAGGGCTGTACCGGGATGGTTCCGGCGCTCTTTCAGGATTGGGAACAGGTCGTAGATTGTTTGCAGGGACCAATGGCCCGATACCTTTCGGCCATAGGTTCCGATCAGTAGGTTTTCCTCGACACTTAGGGAAGGAAACAGCCGACGCCCCTCGGGTACCATGGCCACTCCGCGCGCCATGATCTCGTCCGCACCGAGGTCTCCGATGGGCTGTCCGTCAAAGCGCACTTGGCCGGAACCGTTGGTCAGAACGCCCGAGATTGAGCGCATGAGGGTCGATTTGCCCGCCCCGTTTGCACCGATGATGGCAACTGTTTCGCCTTCATCCAGATGCACATCCACGCCAAACAGGGCTTGGAAATCTCCGTAGTGGGCGGTCAGCGTATGGGTTTCCAGCAGACTCATCAGACTTCGATCCCCAGATAGATTTCTTTGACTTCCCGGCTGTTCATGATCTCGTCCGGATCGCCCAGACCGATCACCTTCCCGAAATCCAGAACCAGCAGCCGTTCAACGACCGATGTGAGCGCATGCAGGACATGTTCGATCCAGATGATCGTCACTCCGCTGCTGTGCAGTCCCTTGATGGTGTTGATCAGCGCGGTGCATTCCGCGTCGGTCAAACCCCCGGCGATTTCGTCCAGCAGCAACAGCTTTGGGTTTGTTGCCATGGCGCGCGCCAGCTCTAGCCGTTTGCGTTGCAGCAGCCGCAATCCACCAGCTGTGTCATTGGCAACTTCCAGCAATTCCGTTTGCTCAAGAATGCGGGCGCAGTTCTGTTCGACCTCGTGTTCGGACTTGTTCTGTCCATGCGTCGCAGCCACCAGCAGGTTCTCGAATACAGTCAGATGATCAAACGGCTGAGGGATCTGGAACGATCGCCCAATACCCGACAAGCATCGTTGCATAGGTGGCGCGCGAGTAACGTCAGCACCATCGAAATGGATCGAACCCGCATCAGAGGTCAGGTTGCCCGTGATCAGGTTGAACAGCGTCGACTTCCCGGCCCCGTTTGGGCCAATGATCCCAAGGGCTTGGCCTTGCTCGACGTCGAAGCTGACATCGTCGGTGACGGTCAGAGCACCGAAGCTTTTCGAGACGTTTTTAAGCGAAAGAATGGTCATACCGGTGTTCCTGCCCCGGAATAAATCCGGGGCGTTGATTTCATTGCGATTAGGAGATTTCTTCCATCACCCCCGCGGTCGGTACCTCGGGCGCTGAAGAGTTGTCGACGATCACGAGGTCATAGCTGCCACTGTCGAGCAGCCTCCACTGCCCACCTACCAATGGTGTCTTTGCGACGTTCTGAGCGGCGAAGGGGGGCAGGCCCGCGCCATCAAAGGCGATCCGGCCGACAATAGAGTCAAGCTGCGTAGCTGCGATGGCTTCGGCCACTGCATCCCCATCACCCGCGTCATCAACCCGGCCCATGACGTTTGCTGCCATTTCGAACAGCGCATGCACAAAGCCGATGGGTTGGGTCCACTGACGGTTGGTGGCGGCCATGTACCCTTGCGCCAGTTCAGCCGAGCTTGCGCCGGTCAGCGATGACGAGAACGGATGGGTGGGGGACCACCAAACTTCAGAGCTCAGGTTGTTGCCTGCGTTGCCCAAAGCTTCGACGGCTTGCGGGAACAAGATGGCCTTGCCAATGCTCGCGGCTTTCGGGGTGAAACCTTGCTGTTTGGCCTGGCTCCAAAAAGTGGTGAAGTCAGGCGGGATCGGAACGCCGGTTACGATTTCAACATTCGCCTGCCGGAACGCGTTGATCTGGGCTGAGAAATCATCGGTAAGGTTCTGGTACCGCCCGGGGTCCGTCAATGTGTAACCCAACTCTGAGAGAACAGGCGGGAAACCTACATTTGGGTCGCCCCAAGCGTTGCCATCGCCGTCATTCGGGAACAGCGCACCGACCTGCTTGTTGGTCTCCAACTGGTTCCACATTGCCGTGAAAACCGAGATCACGTCCTCAAGGCCCCAGAAGAAGTGATAAGCGTAATAGAACGGCTCCCAGCTGGCTGGATCGCCAGGATTGCCCTGCTGGCCGATGAACCATGGCTGCCAGGGCGCAACGGTGGAAATACACGGTACTTCCTCGGCCTCACAGGTCGAGGCAACTGGGTTGGTCGTTTCGGGTGTCGAAGCGACCAGCATCAGGTCGATCTCATCATCCACGATCAGTTCGCCCGCGATGTCTGCCGCTCGGTTCGGGTTCGACTGGCTGTCTTTGACGATGACTTCGAAATTCGCACCGGCTTCGGATGCGGCGAAATTCTCCAGAATAAACTTGTCCGCCTCGGAGAAGGCGGCCAGAGGACCTGATTGCGGGCTGACATAGCCCAACTTGATCTTGGCGCCCTGAGCGATAGCGGGCGCAGCGAGCGTGCCGGCGGCCAATCCCAGGCCGGTTGCAGCGCTGGATTGCAGCAATTTGCGTCGTGTGATCATGTGTCCCTCCCTTGACACGGTGAAGTCAAACGCTTGGGGCGTTGCCTGCCCACGCGTTTTGAAGAAGCGCCCGCAGCCCATCAGCAGTGACGGGTTGCGGGTTCCAATACGGGTTGTTGAGTGCGATTTCGGTTGCGCGATCCAGATCGCTTTCTGAAAGGCCAAGGTCTTTCAAAGCAAATGGTGCGCCCAATCTCTTTGCAAAATCCCAAAGGGCCTGGCCCGGTTCAAGGCCACCAAGAACGTCTGTCACGGGCGACAGAAGCTCTGGCACACCCACCGCGTTGTAGGCGATGGCATGGGGCAGAACGATTGCGTGGGTTTCCGCGTGCGGCAGATTGAAGGACCCGCCCAGCGTATGGCAAAGCTTGTGATGCAACGCCATTCCGACCAGACCAAGCACCGTACCGCAGGCCCATGCACCACGCTGCGTTTCTTCTCTGGCTTTCAGGTCGTTGGGGTTTCCGACAACGGTTGGCAGTCCCTCTGCAAACGCCTTCAGACCTTCGATGGCCAATTCCGTGGTCTTATCAGTTCGGTCCTTGGCATAAAGCGCCTCGGCGGCATGAGCCATCGCGTTCATGGCGCTGGTCACGGTCATTGCGGGCGGTAATGAGGCAACAAGTTCGGGATCGTACAGAATGACCCGCGGCAGAACCTTCTGGTCTGTCAGGGTAGTTTTGATGCCATCCTCAGTCTGACCCAGGATCGGAGTGGCCTCGCTACCGGCATATGTGGTCGGGATGGCGATTTGCCGCAAATCGGTCCGAAGGGCAATCGCCTTGCCTAAGCCAATCGTTGAGCCTCCTCCGATAGACACGATGCTATCCGCATTTACAGACAGGGCGTGTTCAACCGCTTCTTCCGTCACGTCGACCGGGGTGTGCATCGTTGCTCGCGTAAAGACACCCGCAGCACGATCCCCAACAGTTGTCGCAAGCTCCATGGCCATATCGACTTGCTGAGGTGTCGAAAGGATGAGCGCTTTGTTCGATCTCAGCGCTGTTAGTTCCGTGCAGATGTCGTCACGCAAACCTGCGCCGAACCGGACTTTCTGGCCATTGATACTGGTGGTACTGAGAGCCATTGGGCGAATTCCTGACAAGCGCTGGATTGCAGATCTGAAGGAAACGCTAGCAGGCAAAGACAGCACTCTTGATCGAATTATCGACGCTCAATATAACTTTGGGTTATGAAGCTTGATCCAAGACATCTCGAGATTCTTGCCGCTATTGTCGAAGCCGGCGGATTGACCGAAGGCGCTGCTTTACTTGGGAAATCGCAACCCAGTGTCTCCAGAAGCGTCTCTCTGTTGGAGGATAGGGTGGGGGAGCCTCTATTCCTGCCAACCCGAAGGCCATTGCAACCCACTGAGCTGGGACTTGCTTTGGCCCAGGAAGGTCAAAGAATTCTGAGCGCTGGTCGCCATGCAAGCCGTCTTGTCGACGAACACCGTCAAGGTCTTGCCGGTGCAGTACGGGTTGCTGGCACGCCGATCTTCATGGACGGTGTCATCTCGAACGTTATTGCAGAGTTTCAAGCCGAGTACCCAAATATTCGGATCGACCAATCTTATGGATACCCTGCCGAGCTTTTGTCCCAGTTGTCCGCCGAAACTCTGGATTTGGCCATTCTCCCTATGCGCCCGGCAGACGTGTCAGATGAGTACGAGTTTCGTCAAATCCTACCGGGTCGAAACGTCATTGCTTGCCGCGTTGGGCACCCATTGGCGCGCAAGAAAGAGGTGAAGCTGGAAGATATCACCGAGTATTCCTGGATTGCGCCACCTGCCAACAGCCCGCTGTTTCGTGATTTGCGAAACACGCTTTATGGTATCGGCGTGCGAGACTTCAAAATAAGTTTTACCGGCGGGTCTCTGAGTGCAGTTGTGAACGTTCTAACAGGCTCGGATTCCCTGACCGTTCTGCCGTTTTCAGTGGTCTTCATGATGCAAAGGCAAAAAACTCTGACGGCACTTCCGATAAAAATCGGTGATCCCGATCGTCACTTGGGCTGCGTCACACTAAATGCTCGTAGCACGTCAGGCTCGTCAAACCGTGTGCTCGATTTCATCAAGCAGAAGTTCGAAACGCTTGATCGGTTGATCTGCAACGCGTCAGGATAGCTCTGAGCGGTCGGCCCTGAAAAAAGCCTGAGATCGAATTCTTCGACGACGTTTTGGCTGCCAATAGAGTCGAAGGTTAATGTCGTTTCACAGTAGATTTTGGGCGATGGATAGTCCTTCCATCAGTGGCATAACCTTGCCATTTTCGCCTTACACCGTTCATCCGGCATCTAAATCGATCTGTTTGATCCTGACTTCCTTTTGGGAAAAACTGGGCTGATGTGCAGGTCAGACGATAAAGGTGCCTGTTCTGGCTGATTTGCCGCGTGGCGACAGAGGATGGGAGCAAAGCCGTCATTCATCGCGAATGCAGCGAGCCGGCATGGCATGCACTGTCGTGAATTTACGACATCAGTTAGACTGCGATTAGGAGGGTCCTATGCAGCGTCGACTTGCCGCAATCATGGCTGCAGATGTCGTTGGGTTTTCGTCGTTGATGGGAGACGATGAAGCGGGGGTATTGTCCGCTCTCAAATTGCTGCGTTCGGAGATTTTTGATCCTACGATCGACAGATATAATGGGCGCATCGTCAAGTTGATGGGAGACGGTGCCCTTGTCGAATTTTCTTCGGTCGTAGATGCCGTAAACTGTGGTGTCGATATTCAGCGTGCTGTGGCCAGGACCGCGCCGACACTTGCCAATGGATCCCGGCTGCAGCTTCGGATCGGTATTAACCTCGGCGATGTCCTGATCGCTGACGGGGATCTTTTTGGTGATGGGGTGAATATTGCTTCGCGTCTTGAAGGTTTGGCCGACCCTGGTGGTGTCGCGGTCTCCGAGAGTGTCGTGGGTCAGGCAATGGGCAAGGTCGAAGCCGCATTTGAAGATCTTGGCCTGCAAAAACTTAAGAACATTGCAGAACCAGTTCGCGTTTTCCGGGTCTTGTACGACGGAGCTTCTACCCCTCGGCGGCAATCAAACAAACGCCTATTGATGGCAATCACATCGGCGCTGATTTGCCTGTGCGCGGTGGGTTTCTTGGCGTGGTGGATCGGAATTGGTCGCGAGCAGTCCAACGTCACGACTTTCGATGACAGGGTAATTTTGGCGGAACCAACTGGCCCGACGGTTGCTGTTTTGCCATTTCAAAACCTTAGCAACACTGATGCTCGCGATTTGTTGGCGATAGGCATTGGCGAAGACATCATCGTTGAACTAGGAAGTTATCAGGACCTCAATGTATTGTCCCGCCAGTCCACCCATACTGTTGATCCGAAAGAAAGTGATCCGCGCAGTATCAGGCAGAAATTCGGAGCGGACTATGTGCTGGAAGGCTCGGTCCGGCAGGTTTCAGAACGCCTTCGCGTGACGGCACGGCTGATCGACACAACATCAGGCCTTCAGGTCTGGTCGGATGCGTATGACGAAAGTCTCACAACATCGAATATTCTCGACGTTCAATTACAAATTACTGAAAAAGTTGCCTCTGCAGTCGGGGACGCCGGTGGCGCGATTAAACGCATTCATGCCGGGCACGCGCGCGCGAAATCTCCTGAACACTTGTCGTCTTATGAATGTTCTCTGATGCGTGTCGGGTTTATGAACAGGCGAGACATTCAAGAGCGCGTCCGTGGTTGTATAGAACGTGTCGTCGAGGACGAACCCGATTATTGGCGCGGCTGGGCGCAGTTATCCGAGGCGCTTCTGACGGACGTCAAGTTCTTTACCGGTTTGTATGACGGCACACAGGACGAAAAAATCGCTCGGGCCGAAGATGCCGCCCGCAGGGCCGTTTCGTTGAATCCGTATTCGGCGCGTAGTCATTACCTGTTGGCTCTTGTTTTGCAGATTCAGCGCGATCTTGATGGGTTTTTCTCATCTGCCGAGACCGCACTCGCGTTAGGGACAGATCGTTATCTGCAGGGCCAGATCGGTTACGAGTTTATTTGGTCCGGGCGTCTGGAATTGGGCGCTGCTCTTGTTGATAACGCAATTGCCCTTGACCCAAATGCAGCAGACCCGAACTGGTTCCAGGCGCTTGCCGAGTATCACTTCCTAAATGAGGATTATGAAACAGCATTGGAAACGTACGGCAAAGGTGCGCAGCCTGATCTGTGGTGGTCGGTTTCGATTGAGGTCGCGATATTGGCCGAGCTTGGTCCACATAGCGCTGCATTGGCGGCGAGAGACAGGCTCAACAGAATCCGCCCAAATATTAAAATCGCCGATATCGTTTGGATGTACCGGCGTTTTGCGCGACCGGATGAACTTATCCGTCCATTTGTTGAAGCATATAGGGCTGTGGGATTACCCGAAGGACAGTACGCCCCTTTGGAAGTGGAAAACGGAGGTTAACGCGTCTAGCCGCCGGTTCAGAGCGTTTATTGCATCCGACTGCTCACAAAGAACTAAGCACTATTCAGGCACGCCCGCTCTTTGCAGGCTCGCCAACCAGACTCGGCGGTTTTCAGGATGGTTTTTGGACCCTACGAATTGCCTACGCATCGCTGAAATCGACAGTTTTGGGTTAATCTTCAGCGCAGCCTCGACGGCTTTTTGTGCCTCTTCTGGTTTGTTCATTTCGGCAAGAGTGGCGGCGCTCAGCAGATGATGAAACAGCCGCCACGTATTGCTGGTCGCCACTGCGCCCAACTTACGGGCGGCTTCCAGCGCTTCTTCGTAGTGTTCAAGGTGAAACAGGATGTGCCCTTTATAAAAATACATGTTTTGCAACATTGGATCGCGCGGACTGAGTCTGATCGCCATCTCTATCTCGGGCAGGGCGCGATCCTGCATTCTGAACCAATCATAGGTATGCGCCAGTTCCAGTCTGATGCGTGCGTCATTAGGGTTAAGTGCGACGGCGCGTTCAAGGTTAGCGATGGCAGGATCTGCTTCACCGGTAAAGCGGTAGATATAGCCAAGGGCTGCATGCGCCTGCGCGTCCTGATCATCCAGCTCAATCGCCCGTTTGGCCGCTGCGGTTGCGGCTATCAGCGTATCCTGAGGAGCGTCTGACCACTGAAAGAAGAAAATCGTGCCCAACGCGCGGGCCAACAGACTGTGTGCCGCAGCGAACCCAGGATCAGTGTCGATGGCTTCCTGCGCAAATGCCACCGCGTCCTGTTGCGCCTCGTGCGAAAAGATCGCCTGCCGCGCCCGACCACGCAGATACAGATCCCACGCCCCCATATCCTGCGTTGGTTTTCCCAGCGATCTCGTTTCGCCAGACTCATAGATTTTGGGTAGCAATTGGCCGGCGATGGCCTGGCTAATCTCGTCCTGAACGTCAAAGATATCTGTCACCTGGCGATCGAAAACCTCGGCCCAGATGGTTTCGGCACTGTCGACATCGATAAGCTCTCCGCTCACGCGCATCTGACCACCCACGCGGCGAACGCTACCGCGGACCACATACTCAACGCCAAGATCGCGTGCGATTTCAAGCGGGGTTGCTTGATCCTTCGCGTAAGAGAACATGGTTGCACTGGACACGACGAACAGTTCGCGATTGCGCGAAAGATGCGCGCTCAGGTCGTCGGTGAGACCATCGACGAAATACTGCCCTGTTCTTTCGCCCCCAATGTTGTCAAACCGCACGATAGCCAAAGAGGGCTTTCCATTGTCCGGCAATCTCTGTCGGTCGGCAAAAAAGGAAATTGAGAACAGCGCTATGGCCAGACCCAGCAGAGCACCCGCGATGAGAAGGCCGGGTTTCGGCGTGTTGGCAAGACGTTCGGGCAGGGCGTCATCCGATTCAACCGGGGCCACAAATTGAAACCCGCGCTTGGGGTAGGTTTTGATATAATCCGAATTTGCCGCGGTGTCTCCCAAAGCCTTGCGTACGGACCGGATGCGCGTGTTCAAGGCAGCGTCTGTGATTGCGGCCCCACCCCAAATCTCGTCAATAATCTCGTGTTTGCTGACGATCCTGTCTCGGTTCCTGACCAGAAACTCAAGCAATTGCAGGGCCTGTGGTTCCAAAGGAACAGGTTGGCCAAGGCGGTTCAAACCCTGCGTCGGATCAAGTCGGAACTCCAAGAAACGGTACATACTGCAACCTACACCCCGCTTTATCCTTGGCTCAACGAAGTTTGGGGATTGTCAGAAGAATGTCAGAAAAAATCAGCTTCTGATCAAGCCCGACGTGCCTGCTGCAACTAGCGTTTACTTGGCTAACGTTCTTTTGCTTTGCCCAACACTTTATGGAGATAGGATATGGTACACTTAAAAACACTTCGCGTAGTGGCTGCTGTAGCCCTGGCAGGAAGCCCTGCATTCGCTCAATCTGATCTTGAAGCGGCATTGAACAATGGAGCCGAGCGTCTCAAAGCTGAACAGATCGCGGAACTTCTGATCGGCAAAACCGTCACAGCCACGTCTGGAGAGAAGACGTTTCGCTTCTTCTATGACCCGAATAACATCGTGAGCGGAGAGCTGATGAACGGTGGTTGGAGCGGAGCGGGTGCCTTTGCCATCACAGACACAGATAAGGTTTGCGTTTCAATGGTTGCCGACAAAGGGCGCTACCGCTGTATGACTGTGCTCCGTGTTGGGGGCTCGATACAAAAATTCAATGCCGACGGAAAAAGGACTTTCGAACTTCACAGCTTTGAGCCTTCTACCGGTCTCTGAGGCAGGCTCAGTCTGGTTGTAGTGCAGCAGCCATCTTTTGAATGACGAGCTGTGGCAACTAATATCCGACCGCAAGGGGATTTGCGCAGACAACGAACACCCAATATTTTGTTGAGATCTCGAGCAAAAAAAATCGGGAACTTTTGAATAGGGCGCTGTCGGAAGCCAATTCTGAAACGCCCTCGCAAGTCGATGATCGCCGCTCAAAAAAACGGCCCAAGCTCGGTCTCTTTCGCCAAGGTTGTTCGTCCCATAGCGATGCCACCCACCGCGTTCAGAGTGTTTTCTACGAAAAGGTCAGCCTCCAGCTCTGGATTGTGCGCACAAAGCTAAGGTGGCGCGCATCGCTGCGCCGGAAACCAGAATGTGTCGTAAACCGTCGGCTCATCGCGAAAGTGAAACCGGATCACGGATCGCTTGTCGGGCAAGGCACCGACTAGAAGGACGCTTTGGCATTTCCACATCATCTTGGATGCCAATGCGCCTGCCAGTGCCACCTCGGCTTCGATGTTCTGCTGTGCTCAAAACCCCAATGCCTTGATGACGGGTTCCTTTGCTGTCGCATCGGGCGTTGCCGCCAATCTACTAGGGCAAGAAATCTGGTTGCCTCTCGAGCCGTCGGTGCCTGCGTTTTGGTTTCTAACGTTTGGCTTTCATCTAGCGATCCAAACGTGAAATTGGCTTGGTGAAAGGCTTCGACTGCTATGCAAAAATTGCAAAGCGAGTATTCGAGAAATCTTGGTAGTCGGAATCGCGATGCTCTCATATATGCGTCCGGTAAATGAAACTCCTGATGAGGACCAAGACGATGGCAAAAGAAATCAAAGATGCGTTCAGCCTCTTGAGCCTGATCGCTGCAACCGCCCTGTTGATTGGTGTGCATGCCTGGATTTATGTTCAGTAAGTCAAACCTAACCACGATTGATCTGATGAATGCAGATTGATTGGATTGGAAAAGGTTGGCTGCGTGGCCGTCTGCGAATGAAAAAGGAGCCCGAAGCCCGGGCTCCTTTCTTTGTTTTTAGTTGAATCCATTACCGGCTGAGCAGCAGTTCCGGAAGCCAGAGCGACAATGACGGGACAAAGGTGGTCAGCATCAGCGTCGGCAACCAGGCGAACACGATGAAGATCAACGTTGGCCACAGCATCTTGGACACGGACGTGTCGCAAATCTGCGCACCGAGATAGAGCAACGGCGCCGTCGGAGGCGTGATGTTGGCCATACCAAGATTGACACCGATAATCGCAGCGAAGTGGATTGGATCGACACCTACACTTTGGGCAATCGGCAACAGGATTGGCGTGGCCAAGAGTAAGCCCGAGATATCGTCCATCAGCATGCCGATCAGGATCATGACCACGTTGATCATCAAAAGGATCACGATCGGATTGTCCGATACCGAGTAAACCATATCCTTGGCCAACTGAGGCGCACCCTGCGAGATCAGGTTGTCCGAAACGATCAGCACCATAAAGATCATGACCATGACCACACCGATCGTCACACCCGAAGTCTGGATGGTCTGAGCAAGCGTTTTCCAGGTTAGCCCACGATAGAAATAGATCGCAACCGGGATAGCATAGCATACCGCAATGCCTGCGGCCTCGGTCGGGGTCATGACCCCGCCATAGATTCCACCCAAGATAATGATGGGCATCAAGAGCGCTGGACCCGCCAGACGGCCCTGACCCAAGAGCGCGGGCATGAACGGATCTGGTCGCTCCTTCAGTTGAATGTCGTCATACTTCCGCAACATGAACTGGTTGGTGACAATCAGAAGAGTTATCAGGATGATTGCCGGAATCACGGTTGACAGAAAACACTTGAGCACGTGCTGTTGCGCCACCCAGCCATAAAGAATGTGCGACGAGCTGGGCGGGATCAAAAGGCCCAAGGGTGCTGCACTGACGATAAGCGCCGCCGATTGCCCGCCTGGATAATTCGCCTTTTTCAGATGCGGCATCATGATACCGCCAATGCAGGTCAGTGTCGCATTCGCACTCCCCGAGATCGAGCCGAAGACCCCACAGGCCAGTACGGAGGCCGCATTCAGGCCGCCCTTTATGTGGCCGATGAACATCTCGGCCAGCGCCACAAGGGGGGCTGCGATTTTACCTTTTTCCATGATGCCGCCAGCGATCATGAACAGTGGGATTGCCAACAGCACCAGTGAACGGATGCCAGTCGCACCGGTCGGCAGATAGCCGGTAATGGACTGATCCCCAACAATGGCAATAAAGATCAGAACCGATCCAAAGGCCACGTAGACGCTGACACCGAGCAGCAGCATTAGGCAGACGATAATCAGGCTTCCGGTGATAATCATTTGGCGGCTCCTTTCATCGTCTCAGACCGAAGGGGCAACCCAAGGCCTTTTCGGATGTGCACGTAGAGATACGCAGCGGTGAACATCGCCATGAAGCCGAAGGCACACATGATCGCAATGCGCCAGGTGACAAACGGAATGCGCAACACCGGGGTGGACCGTAGTCGCGGGAACGAGAAGTCGTCCAGCAGCGAAACATAGCAGGCGTAAAAGAGAAACAAGATAACCACGAGTTCAACCAGCAACACCACGAAGCTGCGCCACCAAATCAACCGTTGATTATGTATTACAATGCTGAGGATATCAGCGTTGATGTGCAGATTGCGGGCAGAAGCCAGAACGGCCCCGGCAAAAAAGCCGATAATGGAGAAGGCCAAAAGCCATTCCTCATAAGCAAAAAGATCGCCTCCAAAGCCGTATCTGATCACGACAACAGCGCCAAAGGTGAATGCCATCAAGAACCCGCAGAACATTACGAGCTGTCTACAAACGAACGCGATCACCTTCATGGGATACCCAATGATAGGCGGAAGTTCGTCTGTGATTTTTTGTGGTTTGCCCTCGTCTTCATCGCCGACGAACCGTGGCAAGCCGTCTTCGTCATTCGGCATATCTGTCCCCCCCATTTTGGCATTTTTATTGAGGAATTAGCAAAAAAAGGGCCGGCAAATATGCCGGCCCTTCCGTGGTAAGGTTATCAGTTCTTCGCCGCCAGCAAGCGATCGATCACGTCCTGGCCGACGCTTTGGGCCATCATAGGCCAGATATTTTCCTGGATATGGGCGGCCATGGCAGCCTGCTCTTCGTCGCTCAGGCTCAGGATTGTGTAGCCCTTGTCGATAAGCTTCTGTCCAAAGGCCGCGTCATTGTCGCGGTTATACTGGAAGAAGTCATCCGAGGCCTTGGTCATCGCTGCCTGAAGCGCTGCACGCTGCTCATCGTTCAGTTTATCCAGCGTGCGCTGTGACGCGTAGAATGTGGTCAGTTCCGAGATCGAGTTGTACTCGACAAAGTGCGTACCAACATCCGACTGGGCGAAGATCGAGTAGGTTGCCGTCTTGGTGCAGCAGATTGCGCCATCAACGATACCGGACTGGATCGCGGGGAAGATATCACCCCACGCCATGGTCGTGGCCTGGTAACCAAGCGCTTCCACCATGGCTTTCACGGCGGGCGACGACCACACACGAATGTTCATGCCTTTGTCGTCGAAGTTGTTCCAGTTGGTCGGTTCCTGCGTGGCCACGATACCCACAAACCCTTCGGGGTTCTGGGCCATGACGCTCACGCCGTACTCGTCGGTGATTTCCTGCAAGATCTGATTATACTCAGAATCCATGTTGCGCATGATGTTGTCCATGTCGTCCCAGCCCCCTACAAGGAACGGCATCGACAGGAACTCCAGGCGCGGGTCAGTATCGGCATAGATAAAGGCCGCAGCCAGGTCGATATTGCCTCGCGCAACATCTTCGAACAGCGCTTCGCCCGAACCAAGCTGGTTGGCTGGGAACACCTCGATTGTCAGGCCGACATCTGCCGCTGCAACATCTGCGGCGACCTGCTCCATCATCTTGGTACCTTGGTGATCAATTGGAAACACGCCGGCAAAGCGCAGCTTGACATCGTCAGCAATTGCGGCAGTCGACATCAGCGCGCTCATTGCACCAACCACGATGCCCGTGGTTAATTTCGCAAAGTTCATGGAATACTCTCCCTGTTGACGTTTGTTCGTTCAGATATTTTTGCTGACCTTAGCTGGTCAATCTGTCCGGCCAGCCTAAGCAAACAAATTGCACAGTGCAATTTGATTCACGTCTGCTGGTTTTTTTGATTTTAGCCCCTCCTTCAGTTGATTTTTTTTGAGTAACTCTTGGTTTCGCGGCTCGTTGTAACAAGGCTTTGCGTCATCATTGTCGGGAAAGCGCGATTGTTTAGCCGAGCTTGGCCGCAAGGGCGATATGCCTGTGCTTCGCGGCCAGAGTGGCATCCAGTGTATCGTTAAACGCCATCATGTCTCATGTAGTCGCTGTAGTCGGTCCACGCGTCCGGCCTGCAATGTATCCCCTTGACTTATGCGGACCTTCCCTCGAAGCCGTCGAGGAAAGACTGCAGGTTTGTACCCAATTCATTGCAGAGATACCCGCCTTCCTGCACGATCACGGTAGGCAGGTTGAGCGCTGCCAGCATCCTTGCCATCTTGGCAAATCCAGGTGTTGAAACCGCCAGACCACCAAAGGGGTCGCCTTCGAAGGCATCAAGTCCAAGGGCAATGACGATTGCACCGGGCGCGAAGTTCCTAACGACGTTCAAACCTTCGTTCAGACCCTTCATGAACCCGTCATCCCCGGTGCCACGTAAGAGCGGTATGTTCAAATTGTATCCGTGCCCCGCGCCTTCACCGACCTCATGAGCGTGACCCCAGAAGAATGGATAGAACCGCGCCGGGTCCGCGTGGATAGACAGGGTGAATACGTCGTGACGTTCGTAAAAGATGCCTTGCGTTCCGTTGCCGTGGTGCAGGTCAACATCGATGATCGCCACGCGGTCATGAGTTTGCCGTAGGTATTGTGCAGCAATAGCGCTGTTGTTGAGATAACAGAATCCGCCAGCTAGATCGCTAAAGCAATGATGCCCCGGCGGCCGGCAGAGCGCATAGGCCACGTTGTCCCTGTCCAATACTGCCTGGGTTGCGCTCACGGCGCAGTTTGCGGACCAGCGCGCTGCTTCCCAGGTGTGTGCACCGATAGGGCAGGACATGTCGGTGACGTGAAATCCTGCCTGACCGACTGCCGACAAGGGATAGCTGGCCGTGCGGCGATCCGGGTGGATATTCGGGAATATCTCGGGCGTGGCGTCTGGAATGCGCGCCCACCGTTCATAAACCGTCGACAGGAACTTCAGGTAGGCCGGAGTGTGTACTGCCGCGATCGGAGCTGGGCCATGATCAGTCGGGGCGTGCACAGCGTGACCGCCCGCCGCGACGCCTGCAAGTAGGCGCTCCAACCGCTCAGGTTTTTCGGGGTTGGGTTGCATAACTCCGTTTACCAGAAACCCGCTGGGATTATGCTGGCCCTGCTGTTCCTGGTCAGAAAAGACTTTCATGTGTCAGAACCCTACCTTGTCTGCCCCTTTAAGACCGAGCATCGCGCGCGTCTCGTCAGGTGTTGCGATCTCGTATCCCAGCTCCTCCAGAACCGACCGGATTTTAGTGACCTGTTGAGCGTTGCTGGTAGCAAGTTGCCCGCGTCCGATCATCAGGCTGTCCTCAAGACCGACACGTACATGCCCACCCAGGATGGCGCTCATAGTGCCCAGTGGCATCTGCTGTCGCCCTGCGGCAAGCGCCGAAAACTCGTAGGCGTCGCCCAACAATCGGTCAGCCGTTTCCTTCAAATACATCAGGCTGTGCGGGCTGGCGTCGATCCCGCCCAGTACACCCATCACAAATTGCAGAAAGACCGGTGGCACAATGCTCTTTTGCTTTAGATAGAACGCCAGCGTCTGAATGTGCCCCACATCGTAACATTCACATTCAAACCGCGCGCCACCAGCATCGCCCAGCATTCGAAACACGGTTTCTATGTCATGGAATGTATTCTTGAACACAGTGTCGCGTGTGTTCTCCAAAAAGGACTCTTCCCAATCATGGGTCCAATCGGAATAGCGATCCTTCATCGGGAAGAGGCCGAAATTTATGGAGCCCATGTTGAGCGAACACATCTCGGGCGCCAGTTCCACGGGGGCCGAAAGCCGCTGTTCCACACTCATCTGTGAGCTGCCGCCCGTGGTCAAGTTTATAACCGCGTCACTCGCGTCCTTGATCCTTGGCAGGAACTGGCGAAAGACATTGATATCCGAGCTTGGGCGGCCGGTGTCGGGTTCGCGCGCATGCAGGTGTAAAACAGATGCGCCAGCTTCTGCTGCCTCAATTGCAGACTTTGCTATTTCGTCAGGCGAAACCGGCAGGTGTGGGCTCATGGTCGGCGTGTGGATCGAGCCTGTCACGGCGCAAGTCAGGATAATTTTTTGCGCCATGGGTCAAACCTCAAATGCACATTCACGGGCAAAGTCCCGGAGACTGTCGTCAAGTATGTTCAGGATTTCGTTGATCTGCGCTTCGGTCGCGCTCAAAGGCGGGCAAATCAGGAAATGATCGCCCTCAACACCGCCGCGAGTGCGGCGCGAATAAGTGATCAGGTTGCGCTCGTAGCAGATTTCTACGAACCGTTCATAGGCGTTCAGGTCCTTGGGCAATGGTGACATGGTGTCCCGATCCGAGACCATTTCAAAGGCGGTTAGCAGGCCTTTTCCCCGCACATCACCGATGAACGGGTGACGCGCCATGAGGTCCATGAGCCCCGCCATCAGGATTTCGCCCATGATCCGCGCATTGGTCATCAGGTCCAGCCGGTCGATTTCGTGCAGAACAGCCAACCCAGCGCTGCATGCGAGCGGGTTACCGGCATAAGTGTGGCCGTGGGCAAATCCGCCGCTGTCCAGCACGGTTTCAACCATCGCTTTGTCGGCGATCATGGCCCCCAACGGCGCATAGCCTGCGCCAAATCCCTTGGAAAGGGCCACAAGATCGGGGCGGATGTTCCAGTACTCCGAAGCCAGAAACGTACCAGTGCGTCCGACACCAGACATGACCTCGTCCATGATCAGCAGGACGCCAAATTCGTCGCAGATCTCGCGCACCCGCCCATAGTAGCTGTCGGGCGCAACCAGCGCCCCGGTAGATGCACCGCCCACCGGTTCCATGGCAAATGCCAGAACCGTGTCGGGCCCTTGTGCAATGATCTCATCCCTTAGCATCTCGGCATATTTCAGACCACGATCGTGGTCGGACAGGTTGTCGCGGTCCAAATAGCAAGTGGGCGCAGGAATTTTCGGCATTTCCTTGAAAAGCGGCGCAAACGCGTTCGTCAGCGGCCCGTATCCGGTAATCGCCAGCGCGCCCAAGGTAGAACCGTGATAAGATGGAAAGCGCGAGATGACTTTCCACCGACTGCCTTGCCCATCAGCAACTGCCCATTGCCGCGCGAATTTCACGCAAGACTCCACGGCCTCGGACCCGCCAGAAACAAAAAAGACCTTGTCCAGGCCTGCCGGTGTGCGATCTGCGATGGCTGTGGCCAGGTCTTCTGCTGGGGCGTTCTCAAAATGTAGACGATAGGCAAAGGTTGCGCTGTCCATCTGCGCCTTCATTGCAGCTAGAACATTGGGATTTGAATGGCCAATATTGCTGACCATCGCCCCGGACGAACCATCAATATAACGCTGGCCGTTCTTGCCCCAAATATAGATTCCTTCTGCGCGATCGACCTCGGGGCGGCGCGCGCGACTTTGATAGAAAAGGTTCGATGCCTTCACGGTTTTTCTTCTTTGACAGGTGTGGCGATGCAGGAGCGATACCCAACCTTGTGTTGGATTCTTTTATAGGGCAAATAGATAATGAGAATTAAGCATATTGATTGAATCAATGGATAACGCCACTGAACAGGACAAATTGATCCGCGATCTGGATTGGAATCTGCTTCGCACCTTTATGGTCATTGTTCAGGAAGGCAGCATCACCCTGGCGGCCCAGCGCCTGATGCGGCGACAACCTTCCGTCAGCCAAGCCCTGAAACGTCTTGAGACACGGCTTGGAATGCCGCTGATTGATCGCAGCCCATCGCATTTCCGCATCACACCGGCCGGGCAGACACTGTACCAGGAATGTCTGGACATGTTTGGAAGCCTGGCGCGGGCTATCCAAAGCGCACAGGGAACGGAAGACATCGTGACGGGTACCGTCAAACTCGCGCTTCTCAGTAGGATTGAAAGCGATTTTTTTGATGCGATACTGGCGGACTTTCATCTCCAATTCCCCGAAGTCAGCTTTGATATTGAGGTTATGTCCAGCAAAGCCGTCAGGCAGGCGGTTCTTGAAAAATCCGCGACACTTGGCGTCTGCTTGGTGCATGACACCCATCCAAGTCTGCAGCATGAGGTTCTTTATCGGTCCTATTTTGGGTTCTACTGTGGTCCGAGCCACCCATTGTTCGGGCAACGCGATCTGAAACTCGACGACTTGCGAGACCATTCGTCGGTTTCATTCCGGACAGACCAGCTTTGGGATGCGTTACGTCCGGTGGCGTTGCTGCGCGCGCAGCACAAGCTCGACAACAAAGTGATCGGTTACACTTCTGACCTGGGCGAGGCACAGCGGATGATCGGCGCGGGGCTCGGGTTTGGCCCTCTGCCTGTTCACATCGCTGAACGCTTCGTCAATCGCGGCGAACTGTGGCGTTTGCCGCCTTATGAAAATGCGTTGGCAATTGATATTCATCTGGTGCACCACAAAAGCGCCCGCCTGAATCGCGCGGAAAAAGCACTGCTCGACATGTTTCGAAACCGGCTTGCATCGGTGCCGCTTGAACAGCGCAGCTACAATCCGGCCGAAACAATCGAGCCAAGGGTCCAAGAGGGGTAAGCCAAACAATGACATCAAATGACACCCTGTCTCTGCTGGCTTGTCAGATTGAAATCCCCGCCACCGAGAGCGCCGCCGCGAGAGATAGACATCTTGCGGAAAGCGCTGCGAAAGTGCGCGATCAGCTCAGCCGCCGGAACGTGGACCTCGTGGTTTTGCCTGAGCTATCCAGTATCGATTATTCCCGCTCGGCCTTCGATCGGCTCAATGAGATCGCGGAACCCCTGGAAGGCGCTTCTTTTGAAAAATGGCGCGAGGTCGCCAAAGAATTCGGTGTCCATGTCTCTTACAGTTTTGCGCGCCGGGGGGAATTGGGGACGCATATTTCAATTGCGGTCGTCAACCCGGACGGTGCGCTGACCGGCTATTACGACAAGCTTCACCTTTGCCAATATGGCGCTTCGATGGAGAAGGAATACTTTGACGCTGGGGATCACATATTCACATTCAAAATCAATGGAATAACTATCTCTCCAATCATTTGCTACGATATCCGAATTCCCGAACTTGCACGCACCCTGACACTAAGGCACGACGTCGATCTCATCCTGCATTGCGGGGCATATTATCGCGACGAGTCCTTCCAAACCTGGCACAATTTCGCCATGGCGCGCGCGATGGAAAATCAGATCTTTTTCTTGTCCATTAACCGGGCCGGAGAAACCTGGGGCAATTCGATCTTCTGTTGGCCTTGGATGGATGAAAATATTCTGCCTGTGCGGTTTGCCGAAACAGCTGAAGATTTCCGTCACCTGACCATCAACAAGGGCCAGCTCTTGCAAGCAAGAAAAGACTATACATTCCTCAAGGACCGACTGGCGGATTATGATGCACTGTGAAGGGTCAGACAGCGTTTTGTTGGCGGTTGCGAAACATAGGTAAGGTTTCGAATGACACAGGTTGCCATCTCTCCGGTGACGCTCGACAAAATAAACGATCTGGATTTTGCGCTAAGGGCGTTGTCGGCTGAAATGAACGACAGGCACGTCGCGAATGTTGACGTTTTGAAAGCTGCATTCGCTGATGACCATCCGGCCTTCAACGCTTTGCTCGCCTACAATAAGGCCGAAGTCGTCGGTGCAATTGTTTGGACGCCAGTGTTTTCAACGACCAGGGGGGGTGGCGGCTTGTTTGTAAGTGATCTTTGGGTTTCCTCTTCGGCGCGAGGGCGAGGTATTGGAAACAAACTGTTGTCTCGTTCGGTTTTCGATGCGGACAAATCTTCAGGCGCGTGCTTCCTTAAACTGGCAGTCCATCGCACCAACCCTTCTGCTCTTGCCTACTACACCCATATCGGATTCAGAGAAGAAACGGACATGAGGACCATGATCCTCGAAGGTGCTCCTTTGCGGAGTTTAAAGAACTTCTGAAGGCTAATTGCGGCGAAGTCGTCAAGTCGATCAACCAATTAAGGCTGTCGCGATGGTGGTTTTGGAAAGCTAAAGAGGGTGCGTTCCGTATCTTGCAAAAAGACACTTTTGCGCAATCGAACGACAAAATGAAGTCGGTTGTCAAAGCATGAATTTGATCCGAAGCGCCAATTGATTCACACTTTGTTAACAACTTTTGCCCGCCTCTCAGACGTTGCGCAAAATCCGATGATGAGCAGCTTTGGCGTCAAAACCGATTGCTGACGAGATCTTCGTCAAATCGGTAAAACACGGCGCGAAATTTCAAGAAAGTATACGTTCAACCACGCGTCGCCCGAATTCATGTGTCGGTCCTTCCCAATACGGACTGAGGCGACCGCCGTCATAGGCAGGCGACAGGCGCCCCTGCTGCAGCAGTTCGAGCATACCAAGATCCTCTCGGTTGAGATCATCCCACATGTGCATGAGTTCGGCCCTTGCGTTGGCATGGTCCTCTGACGTCGCAGCATCTCCGATCAGGAAAACATGCAGCTCTTCACGCGTTTTGTTCGGTGCAATTGGATAGCTTACTAGAACTGTAAATTGGTCTGGGAAGACTTCGGCGGCGAAGTGTGGGAAGCATAAGAACCAAAGACCGCGTTTGGCATCTTCTTGTGACAGATCGGGATAGTGCGGCAGACGATCACCGCGCCCTTCGCCCAATTCAGGAAAGATGTAGTCGTTGTAGAAAACGTGTTGGTCCCATTCACCCGACCACCGCACGTTCATCGGCGCAAACTTCAAAAGTTTGGGATGCACGGCAAAGACATGATAGCCCTCCATGTAATTCTCGTAGACCAACTTCCAATTGGCATTGACTTCGAAATCGATTTTCCCGGCCCAGCGGATCGATGTGAAATCATAACCCGGCGTACGTGCAAGCATCGGTTTCAACCAGTCCTCTAGCGGGTCTGCATCCCCTGAGATATTGACGAAAACACAGCCGTTCCAGACCTCGCACCGGACCTCTTGTAGATTGAGCTTGTCGCCGCCTCCGTCTTTGAAGTGGTCCGTTATATCCGGTCCGTTGAAATGGGGCCGTGCTCGCAGCTTGCCGTTCAGACCATAAACCCAGGCATGATATGGGCAAGTCAGGGTTGATCTCTTGCAGGGTTCAGTGACAAGTTTTGCGCCGCGATGCCGGCACACATTGTGCAGTGCGCGAATGGCTCCGTCCTGGTCGCGTAGGATGATCAGTGGCGCACCACCAATGTCGACCGGTTTCATGTCGCCGCGCTCGGGCAATTCCGCGTCGGCCCCCGCAAATACCCACGACCTGCGAAAGCAATGCTCCTGCTCCAATGCCAACCATTCTTTGGACCAATAGGCTGCATTTGGAAGGCCGCTGGCTTCCTCAATCGGGGCAAATGTCTGGACTAACCCTTCTTCACCCAGCAATGCCTTAACCTTTTTGAGGATCGGTGTATCGGGGAACTGGCCACTCATGAGGCCTCCATTCGGATAATTCTTGCGCAACTGGGAAAATTATGCACGGTAAATTTTCATGATCGTCAAGAAAAAACTTCAAACACGCAATCAAGAGTCGCTCAATAAGTTGGGTGAAGACTTACGCGCCCTGCGCAAAGCACAGAACATGACCCTGAACGACTTGTCTGAAACTTCGGGGCGCTCGGTTTCGTTTCTGTCAAAGATTGAACGCGGTCTGGCCCGACCCTCAGTCACGGCGCTGCAGGAGGTCGCCGAAGCACTTGGAGTACCTGTCGGATGGTTCTTTGAGACCGATGGCCCAGCTCCCGCCGAAGAACGCCCCTTTGTCGTGCGCGCCGACAGGCGTCGCAAGCTGACCTATTCCGGGCTTTCAGGGACAGACTATATGGGGTTCGAAGATCACTTGCTGTCCGCCAGCCTTGACCGACAGCTGGCGATGGGCATTTCCACCTATGAGCCCGGAGGCAGCACCGGCGACGACCTCTATACCCATGACGGGGAAGAGGCCGGGATGGTGCTGAAGGGTGAAATCGAACTGACCTTGGATAGCCAGGTCTTTCGCCTTCAGGCTGGTGATAGCTTTAGCTTTTCCGCTGACATCCCACACCGTTACCACAATCCCGGCAAAGTCGAGGCCCAGGTCGTCTGGGCCAACACTCCCGTTACCATGAAAAGACAATAGATGACTGAACACACGCGTGTTGTTGTAATCGGTGGCGGCAATATGGGGGCGAGCGTCCTGTACCATCTGGCAAAAGAAGGATGGACAGACGTTGTTCTTGTTGAAAAGGCCGAGCTGACATCGGGGGCCACTTGGCATGCGGCGGGATTGGTCAGTCGTATGACGGCGGGCCATGCGTTGGGGATCTGTCACGATTATGCGGTGGATCTGTATAAAACCATTGAGGATGAGACCGAGCGGGGCGTCAGCTGGCACAATTGCGGGTCCTTGCGCGTGGCCGCAACCGAGGATCACCGTGCCTGGCTGATGCACACGCGTGACGCGGTTTTGGCCCGCGGGCAGGAGTGTCACTGGGTTATCCCCGAAGAAATCGCCAAGCTGAACCCGATCTATGACACGTCGCATATCATCGGCGGGATTTATACGCCCGATGACGGCCATGTTGATCCGTCGGGCACCTGTCAGGCGATGGCCAAGGGCGCGCGGATGCGGGGGGCCAAAGTGCTGCGCCGCAACCAGGTGACGGATGTGCAGCAGATGCCCTCGGGCGAATGGAAGGTGGTGACCGAGCAGGGCGACATCATCTGTGAGCATGTGGTCAATGCCGGTGGATACCATGCGCGCCAGATCGGGGCCTTCAGCGGGCTCGACCTGCCGATTGTCCCGATGCAGCACCACTATGTGGTCACCGATGCGGTGCCCGAGTTCGAGGCGATGGGTCATGAAATCCCCGTCACCCGCGATGATTACTTCACCGGCTATCTGCGCCGCGAACAGGGTGGGGCGCTGATCGGACTTTATGACACCCATGACGCGCTGGCCAAATGGCGCGAGGGCTGTCCCTGGGACAGCGAGAACGAACTGTTTGAACCCGACTATGACCGTATTATGCCGTGGTTGGAGAAATGCTTTGAACGCTATCCCTGCCTGATGGAGCGCGGCATCAAACGCATCGTCAATGGCGCAATCACATATACACCTGACGGGCACCCGCTGGTCGGGCCTGCGCCGGGCTTGCGCAATCATTGGCTGGCCTGCGGTGCGACCGTGGGCATTGCCTGGGGGCCGGGACTGGGCCGGGCGCTGGCGCAATGGATGGTGCATGGCACGGCCGATATCTCGATGCGCGGGTTTGATCCGCGTCGGTTCCATTCGCGCGTTGATAAGGACTACACCTATCAGCGCTGCCGCGAAAATTACATGACGCGCCTGTCGTTGCCTTATCCACAGTTGCAATATGAAACCTGCCGCGAGATCCGAACCTCTGGCGTGCATGACAGAACCAAGGCGCTGAACGCGGTGTTTGAGGAAGCGGGCGGATGGGAACGCCCGCGGGTCTATGGCAAACCGGAATGGGATGGCAAAGAACCGCAATCATGGAAGCGTGGCCCGTCGTGGGAGGCTGCGCTGGCCGAGGCGCTTGCGGTGCATGAGAGCGTCGGCATTGGCGACTTCTCGGCCTTTTCCAAGTTCGAAATCACCGGACCCGAGGCCGAGGCCTATCTGAACCGCCTTTGTGCGAACAGAATGCCGAAAAAGGTGGGCGGCACGTGCCTGACCCTTTTGCTGAATGAACGAGGCACGATTGAGGGCGAGGCAACGATTGCCCGGCTGGCCGAAGATCGGTTCTGGTTCGTCACCGGCGGCCCCTCAGAGCGCCGGGTCTGGGACTGGATCACGGTTCATCAGCGCGGGTCCGAAGACGTGACGGTCAGGAACCTGTCCGATGACTGCGGTATCCTGACCGTGGCCGGACCCAAGGCGCGCGCGGTGCTGGGTCAGCTCAGCGATGCGTTTCTGGAAAACTCCGATTTCGGTTGGCTCAAGGCGCGCGAAATCGCTGTGGCGGGCATCCCGCTGATCGCGATGCGCCTGTCATTCTCGGGCGAACTGGCGTGGGAACTGCACGCAAACATGGACCAACTTGGCGTGCTTTGGGATGCGGTTTGGGACGCGGGCAAACCCCATGGCATGGTCCCGTTTGGATCGAAAGCGTTGGAAATGATGCGCATGGAAAAGGCCTATCGCGGTGGGCATGAACTGGCCAATGACACCAGTCCCGTGCACACCGACCAGATGCGCTTTGTGAAATTCGACAAAGAGTTCATAGGCAAAGAACCGCTGCGCAACCTCGCCGAAACCGGCAGCAGTTCGGTTATTGCGTATCTCGACATTGAGCTGGTGGACACAGACGTGCTGGGCGGCGAGGCGGTTTATTTGGATGGCGAGAAAGTAGGGTCGGTTTCCTCAGGCGGGTTCGGCCCGGTAACTGGTCGCAATCTGGCCTTTGCCTTTGTCAAACCAAAGGCAGCGAACCCCGGTACGGCGCTGGACGTGATCGTATTTGGCCAGATGTGCAAAGCCACAGTGCTGGCCGATGCGGTGTTCGACCCGAAAAACGAAAGGTTGAAGGCATGAACACTCCTACTGACTTTGGCAAAGCGATGCTGCCAGCGCCTGAAATCGATTGGACCAAACTGAACGATTACCGCATGGGCCGCATCCGCGAGGCCATGGCCGAACGGGACGTGGAACTGGCTGTCATTACCAACCCGCTGACCATGCGCTATGCGGTGAATTACCATGAATACATGCAGTTCCAGGCGCGTATCCCGCTGATGATGCTGTTTGTCTTTGCCGACGGCCCGGTGGTCTTCAGCGGCGCGTTCATCAAGGATCTGGACCATGTCACGGAATACATCCCAATGTTCGGGCTAGCGCCATTCCTTGCGGGCTTTGATCAGGTGGAGAATACGCGCAAATTCGTAGACTTCGTCCGCGGCCGTTTGGCCGGCAAAGGGCGTTGCCGTGTGGCGCTTGACCGTTTGGACGCCTCTGCTGTTCAGGGCTTGATGCAGGCCGGGTTCGAGGCCGTCGACGCGCCCGGTTTTCTGGAAAAGGCCCGCTCGATCAAATCAGGGGAAGAAATTACGCTGTGCCGCTATGCAATCGAAGTGGCGCAGCTGGGTATCGCCCGGATGCGCGAAGCCTTCCAGCCCGGCATTTCGGAAAACGAACTGTGGAGCATCCTGAGCCAGGTCAACATCGCCCATGGCGGCCTGTGGTCCGAAGCCCGCATGTTGGCCTCGGGCGAGCGGACAAACCCCTGGCTGCAAGAGGCAGGCGAACGCCGCGTTCAAAAAGGAGAGCTGGTGGGCTTTGACACCGATATGGTCGGCCCATTTGGCTATATGTCCGACATCTCGCGCACCTGGTACTGCGGCGAAGGGAAGGCGCCAAACGCGTTCCGAGACCTCTACAAGCGCGCTCTGGACGAAATCGAACACAACAAGGCCAATGTGCGACCCGGTGTGTCGTTCAAAGAACTGGTGGACAAGAGCTTCCGCCACCCTGAAGAATTCCAAGCGCACCGCTATCCGTGCATCATGCACGGTGTGGGGATGTGCGATGAATTCCCCTATGTTCCATACCCGCAGGACTGGGAAGACATTGGCTATGACGGGATCATAGAGGAAAACATGATGATCTGCGTTGAGGGGTATGTTGGATCAGATCGAGGCGGCAGCGGCGTCAAGATCGAGCATCAGTTTCTGGTCACCGCGACAGGTCTCGAACAGCTCGACAGCTATCCTTACGACGAAAACCTGTTGAATTAATATCCGATGAGAGTTCTGACCGACTGAAAACAATTAGGTTGCCAGATCGTGGTCGCGAGTTTTGCGTAAATCACCAGTGGCCAGGTGAGCGGTCGCACTGCTGCGTTCAGTGTCACGCTGACGCTCAGAACTACTGACGCGAACGCGCGCGGAAACAAGTCCCAAAGTACTTGGCGGGCTTTCATCAGGCCTCATTTGCGCGGAGGATTGATGGCTGCTTCGCTTTGGCCGCAGTATGATGAAAGAAATACTTGCGACAGTATTTGCCTGGGAAGATACCCAAACCTGAACCGATGCCTCGGTTCCTGCTGTAAAAGCAGCAAGTTGCCTACAGAGCTGACCGTTTTTTCAATTTGCGATCTTCACGGTATTGAGGTTTCAGCGACGTATTCTGATAGGACTGCTCGGCTACCGTTTTGCCATATCTCAGACACCGTGGACGTAAAGGCATCGGCAAAACGTATATTGCGCCCAATCTCACCATAGTACTGGGCTTGTTGCAGCCAACACTCTGGGTCAGATCGGGACGCTAATGCGGTTTTTTGCAGGTTCTGCCATTGCGGGTCATTGGGCACGATTTCAGAGCCGTCTTCCCGAACACCGGCACACATTCGGCACCAAAACGCTTCGGCCAGCGCCAGCCCGTTCACAGAAGAACCAGACGCCAATGCGTCGCGCAGCGACGGCAGCAGGAACCCTGGGTGTCGTGCCGATCCGTCAAACGCAACCCTACGCGTCGTATCGTGAATCGCGGTGTTCGCAAATCGCGTCTCGACCAGCTCAAGATACTCTTTCGCGGTGGTTCCGGGAACGGCGTCGACATGAGGAAGAATTTCTTCGGATTGAACCTTTCCGAAAAACGCCTGGATGTCCGGATCCTGCATACAGTCGGAAATCGTCGGGACGTTCAAGATTTCCCCGACATTTGCAAGCAGTTGGTGTCCTCCGTTCAAAATCCGCAGCTTCATCGTCTCATAGCTGTGAACATTGTGAGTCAGCGTCACCCCGACCTGTTCCAATGGCGGCCGACCTGCGCAAAAGTCATCCTCGATCACCCACTGGCGAAAGTTCTCGTGCGAGACCGGAGCGCGGTCATCGATGCCAAGTGCCCTGCATTGAGATACTACTTGTTCCGTCGTCGCCGGCACGATGCTGTCGACCATCGAGTTTGGGAACGCGCCATTTTGGTCGATCCAGTCGGCCAGATCAGGATCGGACATCCGCGCCAAACCTACAACGCAGTTTCGCAGGATTGTCCCGTTGCCCTGAAGGTTATCGCAACTCAGCGCCGTGAAGGGGGTGATGCCTTTCATTCGTCGTTGTCTGAGGGCTGCAACCATGGCTCCGAAAACTGTGCGTGGTTGATTTGGGTTGGCCGCGTCATGACGAATGTCTTCGTGATGTGTATCGAAAGCGCCGGTATTGGCGTCCAGATAGTACCCGCCTTCGGTAACAGTTAAGGACACAATACGGATGGAAGGGTCTGCCATCTTGACGGTCAGCGCTGTGTTGCCCGTCTCAATCGGCAGGTAGTCGATCATCGGACCAATCACCTCGGCGGATACGCCGTTCGGATTCAGCTCGATCAGCGTTGTCAGGCAATCCTGCTCCAGCAGCTTACTTCGCATTTCGGCGTCGTAGCTTCGAACACCTGCGCCGATGATAGCCCAATTGCGGGCCTGACCTTGCTGCATTAGCTGGTGAATGTACCAGGCCTGATGCGCGCGGTGAAAATTTCCCAACCCGATATGCACTATGCCCGGCGTCAGATCCGAGGGGGCATATGCAGGTGTCCTGACTGTTACGGGCAGGTCTTCAAGCCTGTCACGCCGCAATCGTACCGGAGTTTTTGCGTTCGCCACGGGGTCCATCAGCTCATCCAGTTCCCACCATCGACGTTGTAGGTTTGTGCGACAATGTATTTCGCATCGTCCGACGCCAAAAACACCGCCATGCCGGTCAGGTCTTCGGCGCAACCCATTCGGCCATACGGCACAGATGCGGCCACTTCGCGTTTCTTTTGACCGGGGGCTTTGCCTTCGTATTTCGCAAAGAAAGCATCCACTCCGTCCCAGTGCTCGCCGTCAACCACGCCTGGAGCTATTGCGTTCACATTGATCCCATGAGTGATCAGGTTCAGCCCCGCAGATTGGGTCAGAGATATGATCGCGGCTTTGCTGGCGCAGTATACCGCGACCAAGGGCTCGCCTCTGCGCCCGGCCTGCGACGCCATGTTGATGATCCGGCCCTTGGTGCCGTGTTCGATCATATGGCGCGCGACCGATTGCATTGTGAACAATGCACCAGCGACGTTGATGTCGAAAACACGGGTGTAGTCGGCGCGCTCGATCTCAACGATTGGTGCGGCCGTGAAGATGGCCGCGTTGTTGATGAGGATGTCGATGGGGCCAAGGCAGGAGGCTGATTTGGCGACGGCCGCGTCTATGCTCTGCTGTTTGGTCACGTCCATCTCGATTGCGATTGCATCCTCGCCAAATTCGGCGGCTGCGACCTGCGCGCGTTGAAAATCGATGTCAGCGATGGCAACACGTGCGCCCTCGTCCACATAGGCCTTGGCAAAGGCCAGCCCGATGCCCCTTGCGGCCCCGGTGATCAGGGCGATTTTGCCTGCCAGACGTGTCATTCGATCCGCAGACCTTGCGCGTCAAACCGGTGGATTATATCCGTCCGTGGGGTCAGGTGAATGCGATCTCCGTGACGAAATCCAACCTCGCCATCTGCACGGACGGTGATTGTTTCTGCCAGACCGGTTTCGTGCACGTGGAAAAAGGTATCCGATCCGAGATGCTCCGAGACGCTCACAACGCCGGACCAGTCCCCTTCGGTTTCAGAAACCCCAATATGTTCTGGTCTGATCCCGATGGTTTGAGCGCCGTGTTTTGCGGCCTCGGGCCCTTCAATGAAGTTCATCTTCGGTGAGCCAATGAAACCTGCCACGAACAGGTTGCGGGGCGATCGGTACAGCTCTAGCGGGCTTCCAACTTGCTCGATGACACCGGCTTGTAGAACGACGATCTTGTCGGCCATTGTCATCGCCTCGACTTGGTCGTGGGTCACGTAGATCATGGTGGTCGCAAGTCGCTCGTGCAGCTCGCTGATCTCCAACCGCATGCCAACCCGTAGCGCGGCGTCGAGGTTTGAAAGCGGTTCATCGAACAGAAACGCGGCCGGCTCGCGGACAATCGCACGCCCGATGGCGACACGCTGCCGCTGACCGCCGGACAATTGCCCGGGGCGTCGATCCAAGTAGTCGGTCAGGTTCAAGACGCTGGCTGCGCCTTCGACACGCTTGTCGATCTCGGCTTGATCCAGTTTCGCCATACGCAGAGGAAAGGCGATGTTCTTGCGTACCGTCATGTGTGGGTACAAAGCGTAGGACTGGAACACCATTGCCAACCCTCGTTTTGCGGGTGGGACATCAGTGGCGTCCGCACCGTCGATGTCGATGGAGCCCGAGGTGATATCCTCCAGCCCTGCGATCAGACGCAATAGCGTGGACTTACCGCAACCCGAGGGGCCGACGAAAACGGTGAACTCGCCATCCTCAATGGTCAGGTCAAGCGGTGGAATGACCTGCACGTCGCCGAAGCTTTTGGTCACGGACTTGAGTTGAATACGTCCCATGTGTCGTGTTCCTTATTTCACAGCGCCGAAGGTCAGGCCGCGTACAAGTTGTTTCTGGCTGAACCAGCCAAGGATCAGGATTGGTGCAATCGCCATGGTCGAGGCCGCGCTGAGCTTGGCAAAGAACAAGCCCTCGGGGCTGGAATAACTGGCGATGAAGGCGGTCAGGGGGGCGGCGTCGACGGCCGTCAGGTTGAGCGTCCAGAACGCTTCGTTCCAAGCCAGGATGAAGTTCAACAACACGGTCGAGGCGATGCCGGGAATGGCCATTGGGGTGAGGACGTAGAGGATTTCCTCTTTCAGCGTCGCCCCGTCCATCCGTGCGGCTTCCAGAATCTCACCGGGAATTTCGCGGAAATAGGTATACAGCATCCAGACGATGATCGGCAGGTTGATCAGCATCAGGACCACGACCAACCCTCCACGCGTGTCCAGCAAGCCAAGTCTGATGAACAGTAGGTAGATGGGATAGAGTACCCCAACCGCAGGCAGCATCTTGGTGGACAGCATCCAAAGCAGGATGTCCTTGGTACGCTTTGAAGGCACAAAGGCCATTGCCCATGCAGCGGGGACGGCAATGATCACACCCAGAATGGTCGAGCCACCAGCAATGATGACCGAATTCCAAAGGAACCGCATATAGTCCGATCGTTCTTGCACGATGGCATAGTTCTCAAGTGTCCAGTCGAAGTTCAAAAACAGCGGTGGGCTGGCAATGGCCTGCGCCTCGGTCTTGAAGCTGGTCAGGATGGTCCAGAGGATCGGGAAGAAGATCAGCAGTCCGACGGCCCAGGCAAGGGCAGTGTTCAGCGATTTGCGGCGGGTTGTGACGGCGCGGGCCATGGTCTTACCTCCTCACGCGTCCAGGTTCTTGCCGACGATGCGCATCAGGAAGATCGCAACGATATTGGCAAGGATGATGGCATAGACACCTCCGGCTGATCCAAGGCCGACATTTTGGCTTTCCAGCACGCGCTGGAAGATCAGGTAGGTGAGTGTACGGGTGCCGAATGCGCCGCCGGTGGTCACGAAGATCTCGGCGAAGATTGACAGAAGAAAGATGGTCTGGATCAGGATCACGATCGTTATCGCGCGGCTCAGATGCGGCAGAATGATGTGGTAGAAGCGCTTCAGCACCGGCGCGCCGTCCATTTCCGCTGCTTCAAGCTGCTCACTGTCCAGCGACTGGATCGCTGTCAGCAGGATGAGCGTTGCAAAAGGCAGCCATTGCCACGAAACGATCATGATGATCGAGGTCATCGACGCCTCGGACAGCCACGAGATCGGCTCGGCCCCGAAAAAACGCCACAGATGCGCCAGCAGGCCGTTGACCGGGTCCATGAACATGTTCTTCCAGACCAGCGCGGATACGGTCGGCATTACGAAGAAGGGCGCGATCACGAGGATGCGGACAACGCCCTGACCCCACATCGGCTGGTCCAGGAGCATCGCCAGAAGGATACCCAGCACGACCGTTATGACTAGAACGCCGCCAACGATCATCAATGTCGCCTGCACCGCTGGCCAGAAAGAGCTTGAGGAGACAAATCGGACATAGTTGTCGAAGCCAACCCAGCCCAAGTCACCACCACGCAGGGGCAGGTATTTTTTAAAAGAAAAGTACAGCGTCATCGTCAGCGGCACGAGCATCCAGCCAAGCAGCAGGACCACTGCGGGTGCCATCATAAGGCGAGCAACGGATCGGGAATGTTCGGTAGCCATGACGCAAGACCTCTCTGTTCAGGCGTCGCTTAGCCTGCGAGATAAACGCGGGTTAGGGAAGGGTCTGGTGTGGCGGGGGGCAGGGGGCTGCCCGCCCGCTTCAGCTGGGGCCTCAGTAGCCTGCGGCTTCCATTTCTTCGGCAGTAAAGGCCTGAGCTTTTTCAAGCGCTTCTTCCACCGTTTGCTGTCCGGCATAGACCGCCGAGAACTCCTGGCTCACCTGCGTGGCGATGCCTGCAAATTCTGGGATCGCGACGAACTGAATGCCTGTGTAAGGCGTTGGTTGTGCGCAGCAGTTTTGCGGGTCGGCCATCAGGATCGACTCCAAGGTCATGTTCGCAAAGGGAACTTCCTTGTAGTTCGGGTTCTCATAGAGCGAGGTCCGCGCACCGGGTGGTACATTGGCCCAGCCTTCGTTTTCGGCCACCAATTCGATGTAGTCTTTCGAAGTTGCCCATTCGATGAACTGTTTCGCCGCATCCTCTTGCTGTGTGCCGGCCGGAATTGCCAACGCCCAGGCCCAGAGCCAATTGGCGCGCTTGTCTACGCCTTCCGAGTTAGGAGCCAGAGCGAAGCCGACCTTGTCTGCAACGGTCGAGTCATCCGGGTTGGTCACAAAAGACGCCGCAACAGTGGCATCAATCCACATCCCGCACTTGCCTTGCTGGAACAGGGACAAGTTTTCATTGAACCCGTTGGTGGCATAGCCTGCCGGACCCGATTCACTCATCATATCGACAAAGAATGTAAGCGCTTCTTTCCATTCGGGTTGATCGAACTGGGGTTTCCAGTCCTCGTCGAACCAACGCGCACCAAATGAGTTTCCGGTGACGGTAATGAAGGCACCACCTTCACCCCATCCGGCCTTGCCGCGCAGGCAAATGCCGTTGATGTCGTTGTCGCGGTCCGTCATCGCAGCCGCGGCTTCCCGGATAAACTGCCAGGTCGGTGCCTCGGGCATTTCCATGCCGGCCTTCTCCATCAGATCGGTTCGGTACATGATCATCGAACTTTCGCCGTAGAAAGGTGCCGCGTAAAGCGTTCCATCGTGGCTCAGACCGCCAGCCATAGCAGGCAGGATGTCGTCAACGTCATACTCGTCTGACATGCCGTCCAGCGGCACCAGCCAGCCATTTGCGCCCCAGATCGGCGTCTCATACATGCCGATGGTCATGATATCGAACTGACCGCCTTTGGTGGTGATGTCGGTGGTCACGCGCTGGCGCAGTACGTTTTCTTCCAGCGTCACCCATTCCACATCAATGCCGGTCGCTTCGGTGAATTTGTCGGTATAGCCCTGCATCCGGATCATGTCGCCGTTGTTCACAGTGGCGATCGTGATGGATTGTGCATGAGCCGCTGCCGTTGCGACGAAAGTCAGTGCAGTCGCCGCACGAAGTGCGTTCTTCAGATACATCCCTGTCCTCCCTGAGCTTGGATGTCGTACAGAGAGCCTAGAGTGTAAGTTGTCGCGCCGTCAATAAAAACTTTACGCGCGTTAAAAAGTTAAATTATGCAGAATCCCTCAAGACAAGTCGCGCGGGGAACAAGGTTTCAGTGCGCGTTGAGAATTTCCCACCACTTTCAATGAGTTCGAACAAAGTTTCGACGCTTCGGCCGGCTACATTATCGTAGTCATGCGCAGCTGTCGTCAAAGAGGGACAGGTAAACTTTGCGAATGGGTGGTCATCGTTTGAGGCGACACGAAGCGAACAATCTTCTTTCCGACCAACCCGAATCCCTTGTTCGAAACAGGCTGCCAGAAAGCCGATGGCCAACCGGTCGTTGCTGCACAAAACAGAATCTGTCTTCAGCCCGCGCTCTTGCAGGACTTTCAATGCGCCTCGGTGGCCGATCTCTTCAAAGGCCCAGCCTGTGCCATCGACTTTAATGATATGTGGCTCGAAGCCCAACCGCTCCATCACGTCGACATAGGCCTTACGTCGTTTATTCGCGTTTGGGTTTGCGGGCGTGCGCATTTCAAAAAAGGAAGGTGGCTCACCTGTCCTTGTCATGTACTCCACGGTCTGCGACACAAAGCTAAAGTTATCCGAACCGACAAAGGCTGCCCCCAGGCCATCAAGGTTACTGTCGAACAGGATTGTCGGCACATTGGCACAGAACTTTTCGATAGTAGATCTGTCCGAGGTACGCCCCAAAGGTGCCAAAAGCACTCCTGCGGGTTTCAAGGATTGCAGCCCATCCAGGATCTCGTTCTCGAGCTTTTGTTCGCCATGTGAGCTGAACAGGGATGGGCGATAGCCGGCTGCAATGCAGGATTGTTCCAGATAGCGCGCGATTTCGGCAAAGAACGGATCGGCCAGATAGGGCACGACGATGCCAATATTCTTTGTAAGCTTCCGGTTTTGGTTCACTGCATAGATGTTCGGGCGGTAGTCAAACCGTTCCAGCGCCTCCTCTATGCGCGCCCGTGTTGTTGGGCGAACGCTATCGGGATCATGGAAATACTTTGAAACTGTAGGCCGCGATATCCCGCTTAGGGCCGCGAATTCTTCCATGTTCTTAATTTTGGTCATGCCAGTCTGCCTGCGGAACTCAGCCGCCTTAATCTTATCATGTTTTTACATATTCTTTGCGCGCGCCAAGAAAATCAATAGCCAGACAATTTCCACATCTTTGTTTGGGCGGGGCGCGGGCTTCACAAACTCACTTTAGAAAACTCTTGATGCTAAAACAGGGCCACGATGGGCTAGGTCACGGGCAAATGCTCCGGCGCTCTGGGTATAGTCATGGTCGACGCTAAAGTAACAATATTTGAATGTGAGCGCAGGTAAGACTCCGCAGGCGTTACAAAACCGTGGCAATTCCTACGGCGAAAGTTGACCGGGAATGGAGTATTGGGGCGACCCATTTCAGTCGCGAAGGCTAGTAGTTGAATCTCAGCCCAATTCCGGCACCTTGGTCATAGGGGCGGTCTGCACCGATGCCGATCAGAATATCAGCATAGAGAGCAACTCTGGGGCTGAAGTTCTTACCGATCTGGAATTCTGCAGTGGCGGGCCAGGCGTCATTCTCCCAATCGTATGGCGCTTTGATATCCGCTTTGATCCAATACCCATCACCAAACGACTGAAGCGCAATCAGGCGCATCGCTGTTTGGCTGATATCGGTCGGACCGTTATAGGAAGCGAAGTGTTGGACCAAAGGGATCAAAGTCAATCCGGTGTTCGCATTTGCGAAGGCGAACCCGCCAAATGGTGCAATCTGATCCGATCCGGTTCCGATGCCTTCGTTCGGCTCGCCAAAATCAAGTATCCACTCCAAACCAAGCGCGGATTTGACGCTCCAGGTGTCATTCAGGGGCTGCTGTGAGGGGAAATAGATCAGCTTGAAATTGGTCTTTTCAAATCCACTGAACCGCGTGCCGGTCGCGTTCGTCGAGTTGTAGTGAAGCTCATATTTCAGTTTCAGATTGGGGCGCAACATGTATGCACCGTCGATGAAAGCATCCTGACGGTCGACATCCCCTTCGAGATCGAAATACTGATAGCGAATGTCGGTGTTGTTCACTGCAGCCAGTGGATTTGAAGCATTTTCTTCGGCTTCGGCGGCAGCACCCACCATAAGCTGCGCTGAGGTCAGGAAAGCAGAGCAAAGGGAAATTCGTGACATAGTTCACCTGACGGAATGGGTGCGGGTAATTAGACGGCGGCGGTTTGGTACCGCCGTCTGAATTCGTCATTGCCAGCTAGAGAAAACGTCTCGGGTCAGTTCGCTTTCAGGGCGAAGGTTTTCTATGCCTTCATAAGGCACACCTTTTCCGAGTGGCAGATGGGGGTGCTTTGCGATGGTTTTCTGGTGGCGCTTGACCATGTCCTGGAAGGACGCCCCGGACCAAAGCGAGTACCCGACAAGCGGATGTTCTTCACGTGGGTCGCGATAGACATTGAAAACGGGTGCCGCAGCGCCGGGCTGTCCAGGGGCTGGAAGATGCATCTTGAACTCTTGCTTGACCACCGAGCGTAAGACGGGCCCTTCGTAAACATAAACAAAGTCGCGGCGCGAATTGCCTTCGCCCTCAAGCAACAGCGCCGTCTGGTCAATACCGTCAATCACGCGGTCGCGCGGAATGTGGTCCGTTGCGCCTGCGATACGGGCAAAGGTTGTAAACAGATCCGAGACATGCACGATGTCACCTGCTGCGCTGCCCGGCTCAATCGCGGCGGGCCACCGGATGAACGTATCTGTGCGCACGCCGCCTTCAAGATGCTGTGTCTTGCCGCCGCGATAAATCAGTTGGTTCAGGCCGGACGCTCCTTCGTAGTGATACATCAAGCCATTGTCAGCCATGATCACGACAATGGTGTTGTCTGCTTTGCCGGTTTCATCAAGTTTGGTCAGCACATCCCCGATCCAGCCGTCCAGAACTTGCAACTTGTCGGCATGGAAGCCTCCATTGCGGGATACGGCTTGATCGGGATAGGCAAAGTTCAGTGGATAGAGCGGCCAATACTGCATGAAAAACGGGTTGTCCTGTGCTGCGAGCCGCTCAAGCTGCTCCAGTGCTTGCCGCTGATAGCGCAGGTTCATTTCCTCGTATTTAGCCTGAGTCCACTCTTCGCCCGGCGCCATGTCGACTTCGCGCGCCAGACCGCCAGCTTCCGCTTCCACGCCGGTTACCAGGCCGTAGGGTTTGAACCGCTCGTCCAGCTGGAATTGGTTCGACTGACCCGACGGATGGAAGCCAAGCATGTTGTTTGCAACCATGGCGTCCCGTGTCATCAGGCTGAGCTGAACCTGTTGATGCAAGGGGAAGGCCGCCCAATCAAAACCCTGATTGTGCGGGTAGGCCTGTTCTATATCGCCCTGATGCCACTTCCCGACATGCGCTGTGTTATAGCCTTCTTCCTTCAGGATTTCGGCAATCGTGACCTCCTCGGCTGAAAGACCTTCGCCAACCAACGCTACTTTGACCTCCTCCACACCGGCACGTACCGGATGGCGACCGGTCAGCATGGCCGTTCGTGTCGGTGTGCAGGAGGGCTCGGTATACATTCTCATCAAAGACATGCCTTGCGTGGCAAAGTCGTTGATGTTGGGCGTGTCAAAGCCGGTGACGTAGTTCATCGTCCGGTTGCCCATCTGACCAAAGCTGACATCGTCTATCAGAATGTAGAGGATATTGGGTGGCTTGCCGCCATTGGCGTCTCGGATCTCGGCAAGCTTTGCTTCAATTTCTGTATCCTGAGCATCCCATTGCTCTCCAAACTGTGCGCGAAGATATTCAAATTCTCCGTCACGAATGATAGGCGCATCCTGAGCAAAGCTCGTGCCTGCCGTCAGCACCATGGCCGCGGTGTGTATCAATACTGACCTCATTGGTATCCCTTCCCCGTGTTTGAATTACATCTTCCCCGCGCGCCGCAGCGATTGGGCAATTTCATCTCGAAGCCCATTCAGGGTTTCACGGATATCGCAGGCGAACCGGTCGGATTCACTTCCCGGCTCAGCGTTTATCGAGAGGTATTCTTCACTCAGAAGCTGGTAGTCCCTGCAAATCTCGTCGAATACAGGATCCCTACGGCGTAAGTCCGCGATTGCGGCCTTGTTCTTGGGAAACAATGTCTCAATGGCGTTGCTTTTCATTTGGGCGGCACGTTTGATGGGTAAGACGTTTTCTCGATCGAACAACAAATTCACTTCTTTCAATAGGTTTATCGGGGCATAATACGGTATAACGAGGGGTGTAACTTTTTGAAAAAATTGTGTTATCCGAGGATCATCAGCAGTGGTGAATGAGGGGAAAAACCCTAGTGCCGAGGATGTTCAGGCCGCGCTTCAGCGGCTTGTGAGGTCTTCGACCTTCGAGGGATCACAGAGATTGCAGGACTTTCTTGTGTATGTGGTCGAGGAATCTCTGAACGGTCGGGCCGACGACATTCGGGCCAAAACGATTGCGATGGATGTCTATGGCGGATCAATGTCCGAGATGCCGCGCCGCGAAAACGTGGTGCGGGTGGATGCTGGTCGCTTGCGCCGCAAGCTTGCCGAATACTACGCCACAGATGGGCGCGACGAGAAAACGGTGTTCGACCTGCCAAAGGGCGGATACGCCCCGCTGATCTCGAAAAGGTTGGGTGAGGCGGCTCTGCCTGAGACCCCAAAGTTTGAAACCAAGGCGACTGCATGGGTAAAGCCAGGTGCAGGGATCGCTGGGGTTTTCTTACTGGGCTGTTGTGTGATTGCTTTTTGGTTGGCTTCGACATGGCAGGACAGCGCAACCGATTTGCCAGTCGACGGCCTGAGCCGAGATGAGCGCAGCGCCATTTTTGATGCCTCTCCAATGCGCCTTCAGGCTGTAAATCTGGCCAATACTGGTCGGGACCTGATCTTTCCGGCCCTGGAACCCGCGCGACTTGACGCGGCCTTGACCATATTCAAAGGGGCGATCGAGAACGACGAAAGCTATTTTGGCGGCCATGCGGGCGCCGCGCAGGTTGCGGCGACGATTGCTGTGCTGACACCGGATCCCGATCTGGCCAGTAGCATGTTGAGCTACGCAGACACGCGAGCCAATAGGGCCGTCGAGTTGGCCCCGGAAACGGGTTGGAGCCAATCCGCAAAAGCTTGGGTCGAATTCGCCAAAAATAACTGGCCAGAGGCCATGGAGGCTGCCCAAAGAGCACAGCGTTTGGCGCCCAATGACGTTCATGTATTGGAGTTTGTGTCACTGATAATGCTGTACTCGGGTTCGTTTGAAGAAGTCATTGTGATCAGTGAGGACGCGCGGTCGAAATTCGACCTCGAGCGTGGATATGTGTTTCAAAACGCAATGGGGTCGGCCAAGTTTCATTTGAAGGACTACGAAGGCGCTGTATCAGCCTTTGAACAAGCAACCGAAAATGGCGGCCCTGTCGGACCTGTGTCTGTTGCTTACCTGATGGCGTCTTATCAGATGTTAGGCAACGAAAGCAAAGCGCAGGCCCTGTCAGAAAAACTGTCACGTGAGTGGCCCGACAGTCGCGTGGACGCGCTGTTTCAAAAGCTGTTCGCGGACCCAAAATATGGGAAAGACCTTGGTGAGGCTATGAGACAGGCCAATTGGCGACCAGGCAACTCGCGCTAAAGTTGCGCACTTCAGCAGTGGCAATGAAACCTGATGGCTTCGGCGAGGGGTGTGTGGTCACGTGAAAGTCTTGATGGAGCCTAGGGAAATGCCGCCGAACGCCTAATGCACTGATAGTAAACACTATTGTGGTGTGTTGGTTTACAGTGTGCCACACCGAAGTGTGTACAAATGTTTGTTTGTCAGTGCATCTATGGGTCTGGTTTTTTGTTTGCTCTATCAGTTGGTCAACACCCTGTTCCCTTCCACAGTAGTATGCAGCATGTGGTCGTCTATTGCTCCCAACAGTGATTTATAGTGTTCTGTTGATCGAGGAGAAGTTGATGCTATCGAAACTATAGTCGCGCAGTATCGCAGTCACCCCTGCTGCACATTGCGCAGGGTAGTTAGACGCAATTGACCATGAGGCGAGCACTATTGTAGACAAAACATAACTTCGACGGCGGCGAGAAAGTCGTGACTGACAGGCGGGCACATGCAATGAAACGGGCATACCAACACTTTTTGAGGGCTGGCCTAGCTGTCCTCTGTCTCGCGTTGGTCGTTTGGTCCGTAACGCCATCATTCTCGCACGCACCGGCGATTTTTGAGACAATCCAAGATCATCTGGAAATGGTCGAAGATCATGGCCACTCACATGGGTTTGAAGAAGACCTCTTTTGGGCGATGCACGGTCTTAGCCACGATGTGGCCGATCATGACCACAACCAGGCGTTTCTCTCCAGTGGTCCCAGCACTGCTCCTGAATTGCACATAGGCGAGGCGTGGCGGCGGCTAGCTTCGGCCAACGGCCCCACCCGTAAGTTCAGAATAGACCGACCTCCGCGCGCTTGATCGGCACTGCGCAGTTCATGCGCATCACCGATCAATCTAAATACTAAGCGGAGTTACTCCATGAGAACCTTCATTGAAGGCGTCAGACGCAATTCTAAGCGTCTCGCGTTCTTCGTCCTATCCATGTTGCTGCTATCGACCAGCGCAGCTTTGGCGCATGATGTTACGCCCGGCGATGCTGGCTACATCCAAGAAATCTGGGGCGTGCACATCATCCCCTTCATGTACCTCGGCGCCAAACATATGGTGACGGGCTACGACCATATCCTGTTCCTCCTTGGCGTCGTCTTCTTCCTCTATCGGTCGAAAGACGTTGCAGTCTACGTGAGCCTCTTTGCAGTGGGGCATTCCATCACGATGCTTGCAGGCGTCTGGTTTGGCTGGGGCATCAGTTCATACATTGTGGATGCCATCATTGGGTTGTCCGTTGTCTACAAGGCACTCGACAACCTAGGGGCCTATCAACGTTGGTTCGGCTTTCAGCCCAACACCAAGGCGGCGACTTTCATCTTCGGCCTGTTTCACGGCACCGGCTTGGCCACGAAGATACTCGACTACCAGATCGCACCAGACGGGCTTCTGCCCAACCTCCTGGCGTTCAACGTTGGCGTCGAGATCGGGCAACTTCTGGCATTGGCTGCCACCCTCATCGTCATGGGGTACTGGCGAAAGAGCGCCAAGTTTTTCGAACAAGCCTACACCGTCAATGTCGTCATGATGACCATCGGCTTTGTGCTGATGGGATACCAACTCACCGGCTATTTTGTGGCCGCATAAGGAACCCCACAAATGTTTAACGCAAAGAAACCGAGCCTCGAAGAGTTACCAAGCTCAGCCCAACTCCTTCGGTCCACCATCATCGCGGCTGTCAGCGCCGTGGCAATACTGGTCGCTGTTGTGCTGCCTGCGGAATACGGGATCGACCCAACGGGTGCAGGGCGCGTGCTTGGCCTGACTGAGATGGGTGAAATCAAACAGGACCTGGCGGATGAAGCCGAACAAGACCAACAGCTTCATGGGGCCGATCAGTCGTCAAGCTTATGGGATAACGTATTCGGTCTGTTCGTTGGCACAGCACTTGCTCAGGAGGCGTGGCAGGATACAATCACGTTCACGCTCGAACCTGGCGAGTTCACCGAGATTAAGGCAACTATGGAAGAGGGCGCGACCCTCTTTTACGCGTGGGCGGCTGAAGGTGGTCGTATCAACTTCGACCTCCACGCGCATGCGGGCGACCAAAACGTGACCTACGAGAAGGGGCGCGGTCAAAACGAAGGCGAGGGCAGTTTTGAAACCCCCTTCGCCGGTGATCACGGCTGGTTCTGGCGAAACAGGGACGATGAGGCGGTAACCGTCACACTCAACCCAAATGGTGCTTACTCGGACATCGTTCGGAGCGAGTAATGTCGCAAGCCGCGCATCAAAACAGTGGTGCGCGGCATCAAAACTCCAGTTCGAGTTCTCAAGTAATTGGTGTATGCCGATTAGTTCACTACCCGAGACGCCTTCTGCGGCCAGTACCCAAACCCACTCTGGAATAATGTCTTCTATTGGTGCGGCAGGTTGCGACTAGCCTGCATCTGTTGAACATCGTCAGGCCAAGTGGAACGTATGTAGGCCAGCACGTCCCATATGTCTTCGTCAGTCAGGGTGCTTTCAAAGCCGGGCATGCCACTGTTAAAGTCTTTAACACCGCGTGCTGCCAACGCGTCTGCCCCACCTAGTTTGGTATACTCGAACAGCAGCTGATTATCATGGTGCCATGTGTGCCCTGTCACGTCATGTGGTGGAGCAGGCAACACTCCGTCATCGTCGGGTGTCTGCCAGTTGGGTTGGCCTTCCAGATTAACTCCATGGCATGAGGCGCAGTGCTCTGCATAGAGTTCCTGCCCATTCGCAAGGTCTCTATCTAACAACTCATGGTCTGCAGCGACGCTGGTACCAATGCAGCATATAGCAAGTGCGGAAAGGTGTTTTTTCATCTCTGCCTACCTTAGCTCGGAAGCGTTAGTACGCTCGTGAGTGTGGCTGTTGTCGCCAAAACCACTAATACGACTATTGCCTCCACCTCGATAGATCGGGCGAGGTGTCGCGCTGCTTTAGCATCTCCGCTTTGCATGGACGGAACAAATCGGAGCTTGTTCGCTGCGGCGAGTATCAACAAAAGCCCCACCAGCAACACTTTGAACAACAGTGCCTGCCCGTAGCCAGTGAACAAGAGCCCTTGGAGATTGCCAACAAGCAACCAAGCCATCCAGAGACCTGCCACGATCAAAGTCGGAACAATCAATACAGCAGCTTGTCCAAACCTGTGCCCCAGTCCAGCAGCATCTGTCAGATGTTCAGGCATGAGAGCCAAACTCCGCAGCGGGCTAAATATGCCCACCCAGAAGGCTACACATAGCAGGTGCAATAGCAGCAAGAGCTGGACGCCGACACTCTCTAGCTCGGGTACGTGCCCGATCTGTGCAAAGGACCACAAAGCCACTGTGCCACCCAACAGTGCGATCCATTGACCAAAGCGAGGAACAGACAGCCCCACAAGGATCAACACTGCGCCGATAAGGCGGTAGACAAAGGCGTCTCCCACGGATGTCTGCCAAAGCAGACCAAGCATTTCTGGATCGACCATGCCGTCAACTCCGCCTGTTAAGGCGGCTCCACGAAGCAGGAAACCAACAACCGTTGCGGCGAGAGCAAGCCACGCTAAGGCTCTAGCTTGGCGTTTTATCCCGAGGCTAATCGGTGCGACAAAGCCGGAATAGAGGTAACTAACAATCACAAGCCCGGTGGACCCCGCAAAGCCGATGTAGAGCCCTAGCTTTGCGAGGATCGAGGCAATACCCCAAATGTCTGGCATGCTCATTCCACGGTAAAGGAAAACTTGCCCTGCATCGCATGGCCGTCTTCACCTAAACCACGCCATTCGATGACATAGGTGCCCGTTCCATTGCTCGGCAGTGGGATCGTGAACTCCTGACCAAAATTTGTCTGGTCGCCCAAATCCAGGCTTACGGCCGAGTGTTCTTCATGGGCCATCTGTATCCGTGTCAACCGGATATCCTTAGAGAAGTTGAGGCCAATTTCAGCGGGCACAGTGGTTATTGTGGCTCCGTCGGCAGGAGTTGTTTCTTCGATCTTGGAATGCGCGAGTACGCCGCTGGGAAGGGCAGCCATGAGTGCGAGTGTTATGAACTTTTTCATGGTCCTGTCCTCAATTTATCCCGTTGGCACGTTGAATTTCACGAATGTACGCGATCACCATGGCAACGTCACCTCGCGTCAGACCTTCCACGGGCGGCATGTCGCCAAACTGCCAATGGTGGCTTCTCACACCTTGTGAAACTGCCCTCTGAAAGGCTTCATCCGCGTGGTGGCTGGGTTCGTAGATCTTGTGGATCAGAGGCGGTCCTGCGCCTTCCACACCGACCGCATTGACACCATGGCAAGAGGCGCAGGAGACCTCAAAGACACGCTGGCCGATTTCAGCGTTACCCTCGATGGGCGGCATCTGAATTGCGACCATAGCATCGCCTTCAAGTGGTTCCTGTGGTGCGGCCTCTTCGATTGAACCGGGCCGAAGAGTTGTGAAAGCGGCGACAGCAGCGACGGTGCATAGGCCTATTGTTAAGTATCTTTTTTTCATAGATTGGTCCTGACATTTTGGAAGCTGTTAGTGCTGCGAAACATCGCGAACAGCCGCACGGGCTTGTCGCTTGCGTCCGCAAGGATTTACGCTGCTTCAAAGGTCAGGGGGCCTGTATGGGCTATCTGGTTCATTCAGCTTGGCTTGGGCACTATCCTGGAGCTCTAGGTCAATATCACGTTGACCTTGAGCGGGTTCACCGTTCTCGACGAGCAATACCACTACTTGGCAGATAAAGGGATTACATTCTCCGGTTCCAGAACTCTCTGGGTCATGATGATGACTTGGAACCGAGATGTCACCGCTGCTCATTGCTGATACAGAGTGTTTCGCAGTTTGCGCATGTTCTTCACAATGAATGCCAATGCAACCATTTGATACCGCGTGAGCAACGCCAGCTATGCCGGTCAGGATGACCAGAAAGCTAACCAAAAGCACAAATGGGTATCGCCGGATGACCATGGTGCTGGACGCTACTGCACAGGAGCGTCCATGACAACGCCATACACTTCATCCTAACGGTTCTAGGTGTGGTGCTTGGTCTCGTGCGGGGGGGGGTGGTGTCGTATAGGACAGTGGCCGACGGAAGTTATAAATGCAGTGTCTGTACAGTGAGAGATACGCATGCAGCTTCATTTTGTGTCACACCGCTCTAATGCTTGCTATCTAGTTGTATTTTTAGGTTTTGGTGGAGCCTAGGGGAAACGCCGCCGAATGTGAACCGGCATGCAAAATTGACCCCTGTATTAGGGTAATCGGCGTCCAAAAGT
>NZ_WQGJ01000013.1:0-75904 GCF_013034605.1 Ruegeria sp. HKCCA4633 | reverse complement strand
AACCGGGGTCAATATTGGATGCCGATAGGGGGTCAATGTTCAATGCCGATTGACACAATGGGGCGGTGTATGTGAACGAACTGGACTAGAGTGCCCGCCGACTGACCAATTTGGTGGCGGTACACAGCCTGTTTTCACTTCGGTTGCATATGGCTGTTTTGTCCGCGCAACAGTCATTGGTGACCGTTGTAGCGAATGGCGGCTGTGAGCCCAAAGGGGTCAATTGGCAGAACAGTATCTTATCCGAAAGTTGACTCTAAGCTTCTGGGTCTCTCGAAGTTTTATCGAGCTCGGCGAGTTCCTCCCAAATGCCTTCAGGGATGGACCACTCTGCCCATTCCGTCGCCTGTTCAACATGCTGAGGCCACGTCACTCCGCAGACCGTCGAAGTGATGTCATCGTCTTTCATCGAGTATTGCAACGCGACCGCCCCGACCGGGACATCGTAGCGTCCGCATACCTCTTCAACAGCACGTATTGGCGCAAGTACTTCATCATCTGCTGGTCTGTAGACATAGAAGCGATGGATCGCACTGCCTCGGGCAAGCGCACCTCCGGAATAAGGTGCTGCGTTCAATATCGAAACGCCTCGTGATTTCGCGAGTTCTATCAGAGGTGCCGCGTTATCGTTCACTAGCGTATGTCTGTTGTGTGTCAGGACCACGTCAAAATCCCAACCCTCCAAAATTGGCATCATTAAGTCGATACGTCCCGCCGCGATTCCGACCGCCTTTGCAAGACCTTCCTCCTTGATACGGAACAACTCTTCAATCGCGCCGCCCCGTCCTTTAACCTCAGATAGGTCATTTGCATATTCGACATCATGGACGTGGAGTATATCAACGCTGTCGACGCTTAGGGCCGTAAGACTTTCCTCGAATGATCTACGTGCCTGAGAAGCATCAAAAGCACCGGTTTCCATGTGCCGGTCGATTTTGGTGGAAAGCACTCGCCCGTCCGGCCAACCACCAAGCTCACGAATGACTTTTCCTATGCGCTCTTCACTTCGTCCCATGGCGTAGCAACGGGATGTGTCCAGGAACGCATTTGGCTGCGAAAGAATTGCCCGAATTGTATCAATCGCGCGGTCTTCCTCAACTTCATACCCATAGATTTCCGGGATACTTCCCAACCCCGTCGATCCAAACCCGATGCGAGGGACCCGTATACCTGTCTTACCAATTTCACTTAGCTCCGCCATGCCAACCTCCCAATTGGTTCCGGACATGCGCAGATGTTGCGCGAGTAATTTATTTAAAACAAGTCAGGCTTGTCGCTGGAGTTACTCTCCGGCCTCAACGCAATCGTTCAAGCCGAAAATTCACAAAGCTTTTTCGCGAATGGCAGAAATGTCCGCAGAGCTGTCATTCCGCGCAACTCTCTCCAATGTCTGCTTCTCTCAGAAACCGGGCATTGCAAAGTCTAGTAGACCGCCCAGAGCGGCCACTCGGCGCTGCTCCGCGCGTTGAGCGCTTGCGAGTCCTGAACGCAGCTGCGCTGGTTCATTTTGGTGACGACAACTATTGCAGTTTGAAAATGGGATTGCGCATTTCTTTGAGGATGTCGTGTTCATCGGTCCAAGGCAGCAAGAATTCGAGCATCTCGTTCGTATGGATCCTCACGGAAATGAACGGCCCCATCTTCGACCCAAGCAGTCCAATAGGTCAAAAGGACCGGCATGGGCTCGGGTAGGTTAACTCGCGTTGTCTTCCCGCTATCCAAAATTGATTGCATCTTTTGCCGGCTCCAGTCGGGCTCTCCCTCCATCAAAAGGCTGGCAAATTCGAACGGATACTCAAGACGAACGCAGCCGGAACTTAGGTTCCGCTCATTTCGGTCGAAAAGACTGCGGTCGTTGGTATCATGCAAGTACACAGCGTATTTATTAGGAAACATGAACTTGACTAAACCTAACGCATTGTCTGGGCCCGGCTGCTGAACCAAAGTGACGGCGGGGTTCTTTGCTCCCCAGTTCACAGCGTTGGCAGGAATTGTCTGCCCGTCTTTGTTACGAACTACGTAATTGTTGCGCGCCAGATAGGCTGGATCCTTGCGGATCCGCGAAAGCTTGTCTTTCCGAAAAATCGAGGCGGGAACGGTCCAAGTCGGATTGAATTCCATGTATTCAATTTCATCTCGGAACACTGGGGTTTTGCGGTAGGCTGATCCTGTGATTGACCGGGTGGTCCAAAGCGTCCCGCCAGATGTGACCAAGTAAGTACGAGCGCCTGCAATATTTACCAGCACGAACTCCTCGTCGATTTCCCGCATGAGCCAACGGCCCCGTTCCAGGCTGAGGCGCAACTTATTTATGCGGTCTTCGACAGGTTTGTTGAGAGAGGCGAAGGTCTTACCACCAACGACGCCATCTGCCTCCAGGCCGTGACGATTTTGAAAGGTTTTTACAAGTTGCACCAAGTAATCGTCATAAACCCAAGCTGGATTTATGCCGTTTTGGCTGATTTCTTGAAATTCATTTGTTCCCTCGTAGCCTTCTGCCGCTAGCCTTTTACGCAGTTCGGCGACGGCAGAATCCACCATTTCCGGCTTCAGAACCGTTTCTTCGGGAACTTTGTTCCAGCCTCCCTTTGATGCAATAGCTCTGTATTTGCGCAATGCATCAACGAGCATCGTATATTGCGCATTTTCGATATCGATACGTTCAATCAAAGCGCTGAAGCCTTCACCTTGAAGAAATTGGCTCAATACAATGGAAGGGTCTTGTTGAATTACTGGTTTTGAGAAGTTCCAATCGTTATCCAATGCATTTGGATCGACTTTTCCAAAAACCAAATGATGCACGAGTTTTACTGCTGCGTCGGTCGCCAAAATATCGAACAGCGCTTTATTTGAGGCATCGCCACCCTGTGAGTCTTTGAAAGCGGTTCGAAGCCCTTCTAGCTTGAAGTCACTCGGCGTAAAGCCCTGATCAATTGCTCCATCCAACTCCTGAAATAGTTCGTCGACCAATTCAAAACTTGTCCAAGCTGGCGCAAATTCTCTGTCTGAATAGAAACGAGGTACAAGGATTTCTGCGTCCAAACTCTTATTGTTAGAAAGTGTGCTACTCGCATTCGTATTTGACCGTAGCAGCGCTTTTATCTGCTCCGAGACTTGGTCTGCTGCGCCTAAATTGGGGCATGTCATCAGCGTTGCAGTCAGTACAGTTGCAACTGCTGATTTGAGACCTTTTACCATCCGCTCCGTCACCTTCAATCTATATGTCGTTTCTTCGTCGGAGGATACTTCAACATTATGTATAATCAAATTGGAATTTATTGGTCTCGGATCATGCTCGCGCCGCATCGACGACAATTTTTTGCGAATGGCTGCGTTGCCCGTAGAACAGACGGCGGGTGAAAACTTGAGAACGTCTGCTTTGGGCTAAAACAGTTGTTGCCGATTGAAGCAATGAGCGATTGCTTAGAACCTTTCGAGAACAGTGCGCCAAAATTGGATCTACCTTTGGCACGTTTTGTCTGCGGTAGTTTGCGAGCTTTGGCATTTGGAACAACTCTACGGCTTAACACCAGCTTTCTTCAGGCCTTCGACCAAAAGCGCGTTGTGTTCGTGTAGACGGAAGAGGATCAAAGCGCCGGAGACAATGCTGTCTAGGAACGCTGGGGCGAAATCCGCTAGCGCCTGCTCATGTGGCAGGCCTGCTTCGGCACGCCCGAGGTGGGCGGCACTGGCGATCATAAGAGCCCGGCGGATCGGCGCACGCGGCGTCATCTGAATCGCGCGCTCACCCCAATGCATTGCGTCTTCAAAATCAGCGTCGGCGAAGGCAGCTTGGGCGAGCGCCAGATAGGCGTCTCCTACCCAGAGATCAGTGTCGCGTGGGGAAAGCTGGAGGGCAAGGTGGGCATGTTCGCGCGCCTCTGTGGTTCGGCCGACCAAAGACTCATGCCAGGCCATGAAGAAGATGTTCCGGGCAAAGTTCGGGTTCAGTGTGAAGCCCAAACTGAAGTCGGCGTTGGCCCCGTCAAAATCCCCACGGAAATGACGAACCACACCGCGAACGCATAAGGCGCGAGGGTCGAGTTGACCACCAAGAAACAGAGGTTCAACGCTTTTCTCAGCTAGGCCCAGGTTTTCGGTGGGGTCCTCATCGAACTGGTATAGATAACGCATCAAGTAGGCAAACGCTTTGATCCAATGCGCCTGGACATTGCGTGGGTCGAGATCAATGGCGCGATCAGAGGCCGATATGACCTCATCGAACTTTTCCTGAGAGTAGAAGCCTCCTGCATAGAAGATCGCCATTGCACGTAGCGAGAGGTCGTAGGAGTTGAAGTCGATATCTCGAGCCACAGACGCGCGATCTATTTCGGCAATGGATATCTGGGGGGCGATGGCGCCGACCACGCTGCGTGTAATCTCATCCTGTAACGCGAAGATGTCGTCTAGCGTGCGGTCGTAGCGCTCAGCCCAAACATGAGCTCCATTTGTGCAGTCGATGAGTTGGGCAGTAATGCGCACGCGGTTTTGGGCTCGACGGAGGCTGCCCTCTAGCATGTAGCGAACACCGAGTTCACGAGCGACATCTATATGGGTGACGGGGCGACCCCTGAACGAAAACGAGGAGTTGCGGGCGATGACGAAAAGCTCGGGAAAGCGCGAGAGCTCTGTGATGATGTCTTCGGAAACGCCGTCACAGAAGTATTCCTGTTCTGGATCATTGGACATGTTCTGGAAGGGCAAGACAGCGATTGAGGGTTTGTCAGTGGGTTGCGATTGGTATTGCGTGGAACCAGATTCGTCCTCCATCGCCAATTTGTAGGCGCGAACTGGCTTGGAGATGTTTTTGAGCGCTACTTCGCCAAGGTCTATGATGTCGTGTTCAATTTTGCCTCGAACCTGCCGGCATGCGTCGTCAGACAGAATGACACCGCCTGGGTCAGCGACGCCTTCGAGTCTGGCGGCAAGATTAACACCCTCGCCATAAATGTCGCCCTCGTCCAAGATTACGTCTCCAATGTGCAAGCCTATTCGGAAGCTGATCCGGCTTTCGGTGGGGCTCTCGGCTTCGGCGGCGTGCAGCGCCTTCTGGAGCGTCGCTGCGGCCTCAACGGCAGAAACGACCGAGCTAAAAAGTGCAAACAGGCCATCACCGGTAAGCTTTATAATCTCACCTCCGGTACTTTCGATACCTGGATTGATGATGTCCCGGCGTAGGTCTTTGAGACGAGCAAGTGTTCCCGCCTCGTTAGCCGCCATAAGCCGTGAGTAGCCGACCATATCGGCGGCAAGTATGGCGGCAAGTCGGCGTGTCATGCGCATTTCCCAATAGCAACCTTTTTTCGAATCTATCAAGTTCGGTAGTAGTGTGCCAACTTTCGAAAATGTCCGGTTTGGGCTATCTACGGTCCTTCGGTGAAAGCGGGCCAATGGCGGCGAAGTCCGCTGAGCAGTCGTTCAGATCTACTGCAGCGAAGGTCCGCATCGAGCTCAAAGCGGACAAGCACCAAATCTCATAATTTTCTCGCACCGGCGATAGCTTCAAACGTCGGTTAATTTTACCATAGTAGCAGGCTTGTTTTTTGCGCCTCGAAACCTTTTGGCGTCGGAAAAAGCGAGCGCATCCTGGCAACAAGTTCGATCTCACCATCCAGCATCTTTCGGACGGTGTTTAACCAGTTATTGAAAGTTTCAGATTCCCAATGATCCTGGACCGCGGCTTCGTTCCTGAACACTTCGTAGAAATAGAAACGATTTGGGTTTGTTTCATCCACCATAATATGAAACTGAAAGACTTCAGGTTCTTCACTGACAACATTTTGCGCTTGGAAGATGCTGGCGTCCAAAAAGGGCTGCCGATACTCAGGTTTTACGTTGATCACGAAGAACCCACCAAACATTGCATCTTCCATATTTGTCTCCTTCATTGATCTAAAAGCGGCGAATGTCGCAAATCACACCTGTCCTGCTGGATGGTGTTAATCTACAGCACTGCGATACCCATGAACCTAAGCGGGTATCCTTTCTTTATCTGCTTCACCCCATCCTAGCGCGCGAGCAAGTTCGTGTGACATTGTGATAAGTGTATGGCCAATCTTTTCTCGCTCGGAAGGTGTAAACACCCGAAGAGACGCCGTAGCGCCGATTGAAAGCGTCGCACCAACACCTGTCTTGGTCAGCGTTGTAGCGACAGAACTGATTCCGCGCTCGAGCTCTTCAACACATTCGGCATACCCTTTGGCTCGAATGACATCGAGTTCCGCGGCCAGATCCTTGGGGTCTGCAATCGTGCGATCTGTGTACTGCTTAAGCTGCCCATCCAATCGGTCTTGAGACAGCAGTTCAGGCGAAACGGCGGCGATTGCCTTGGCGCAAGAGCACGCGTGCATTGGTCGTTTGCCCATACCTGGATGAAGAAAAGACACGCCCGTCTGCGGTGTCTCCACATGAATAATCTCGACCCAATGGCCCCGTAGCCGAGACAAGAAAAACGCAGCGCCATAGTCATTCGCGGCGCTAGATAGGACAGGCGCAATCACTTGCAAAAGAGCGGGATCAGAGTGATCGCTCAACGTGATACGCTTTAGCCTATTCCCAATCGCGAACTCTCCGCGGGTTGGTGATTCAAGGAGGCCGGACGAAACAAGGTCTTGAACCAGCCTGTAGGCCGTCGGTTTAGGTATATCGGACTGAGCACAGATATCCGCTACGGACGCACGTCCTTTTTGACCCACGATTTCCAAAACCAGCGCTAATCGTTCGAGATGCATTTTTCTCACTTTATGATAACTAAGTTTTCGATATACGATACAATTTGGGGAATCAAGGGAGGAGCATACGATGGATGGACAATGCTGTGGACCGGGCTTCAAGAGTCCGCAAGAAGCCATCAAAGCCCCCCGCGAAAAGCTACTCTACACGATCGCCATCTACACCGGGACAGGGATCCAGAAACCTGATTACCTTGCTACAGTGGATGTCGACCCTGACAGCCCGACCTATTCTCAGGTAATCCATAGGCTGGAAATGCCGGGGATTGGGGACGAGCTTCACCACATGGGGTGGAACGCCTGTTCGTCCTGTCACGACGACGGCTCGATGTCCCGCAAATACCTGATCCTGCCGGGTGTACGCTCTAACAACCTTCACATCGTTGATACAGCCACTGACCCGCGTGCGCCGCGGTTGCATAAGGTCATCGACGGGGCCGAAATCAAGGCCAAGGCAGATTTATCGGGCCCGCATACGGTGCATTGTTTGGGCTCGGAAATCATCATTTCCTTCCTTGGAAATGCCAAGGGTGAGGCTCCTGGAGGCTATCTGCATCTCGACAAAGAGTTCAACATCGTCGGTCGCTGGGAAACCTCGATGGGCGAAATCAAATTCGGCTATGACTTCTGGTACCAACCACGCCACAACGTGATGGTCAGTTCCGAATGGGCTGCGCCCAATACCTTCATGCCAGGCTTCGATCTGGAAGAAGTGGGCCATCTGAAATATGGGCGGGAGCTGCATTTTTGGGATTTTGAAAAGCGCGAACCGGTCGAAAGCTTCTATTTGGGTGAAGACGGGCTGTTGCCACTGGAAGTCAAGTTCCACCATGACCCCGACAGCACGCATGGGTTCTGTGGCGCAGCTCTTTCGACCAATGTGATCCATTGGTGGCAAGACGATGCTAAAAAGTGGCGGTGGGAAAAGATCATCGACGTGGAAAACGAGATGCACCCCGAATGGCCGATCCCGTTGCCGGGGGTTATGTCGGCGATCCTGGTCTCGATGGACGACAAATACTTGTACCTGAACAATTGGCTGCATGGAGATATGCGCCAGTATGACATCACCGACCCGCATAATCCCAAGCTGACAGGCCAAGTGTTTATGGGGGGCCTTTTGGGTAAAGCTCCGATCGTTAACGGGGTCGAGGTCGCGGGTGGCCCGCAAATGTTCCAGCTCTCTCTCGACGGACGAAGGCTTTATGTCACGACCTCGCTGTTCTCGACTTGGGATAACCAGTTCTATCCCGATATCCGCGAAAAAGGCGGGGTTATGGTGATGATCGATTGCGACCCTGAAAACGGTGGTATGAAGATCAACGAGGATTTCATTGTGGACTTTGGCAAAGAACCGAATGGTCCATCGCGCTGTCACGAGAGCCGGTATCCGGGCGGTGATTGCACAAGCGACATCTGGCTATGACTATGTATACCGTGACGATCGCGAACAGAGATGGCGCGCAATACTGTGTGGATGCGCGGCGGCCACTTCTGGAAACGCTGAGAGAACAGGGCGTCGACTTGCCTTTTGGGTGCAAGTATGGCGGCTGCATTACCTGCGCGGCAAAACTACAGACTGGCGCGATCGATCAACGCCGACAGGTTGCGCTGAATAATCGGCAAATCGCGAACGGCTATGTGATCCTTTGCGTGGCACGTCCGACATCCGACATCACGCTTGAGATCGGGGTCGAGAGCCATGACAAGCTGTACCGCAATCCGTTTCTCGACCCTCTCAAACCCCACGAACTCAAGGCTGACATTGCGACGCCGAAGGAAGGTTAACCGATGCCCGAAGCAGATATCGACCGCATCTACGATTACGACCCCAAATACCTCGCCGACATCCTGCAGTCGGTTAAAACCATTGCAATGGTGGGGGCTAGCGCGGACAAAACGAAATTCAGCTATGGCGTTCTGCGACAGCTGAGTGAAATCGGCTATGATATTCTACCGGTGAATCCTAACCCGAATGTTTCGGAAATTAGAGGGCTCAAGGTCTACCACTCGCTGGAAGAGATCGACAAACATGTTGATATGGTAGACGTTTTTCGCCCGAAGGAAGAGTTTTATGCCTTTGCCGAGAAGGCTATCGCAATCGGGGCAAAAGTTCTTTGGGGTCAAATCGGTGTGTACGACGACAAAGCAGCGCAACTCGCTGAAGCGGCGGGCCTTAAAGTCGTGATGAACCGATGCCCCAAGATTGAACTCTTCCGCCCGTTTTGGAAGCCGCGCCTGGACCTAAAGATATGATGGAAATTCGATTGGTAGCTGCCTCCTCAACATCCAATAAGGGTGCCAATTGAGATATTGTGCTTACGGAAGAGAAGACAAATAATCCTGCCCGCTTTACGAAATCCGCATACTCTAAACCCAAGAATGGCCGTTTTGTATATAGAACCAACGGCCACCTTGTCCACGAACCAGATATTCAGGTTACATCCCAGCGCCGCGCAGCGGCGAACGGCAGCTTTGTGCGCTCTTCGGACCTCCGTCCCTCTTCCAGCCTCACTCGTGCAACGAGTATCTCCTTTGACGGGCCGCACCGCGGCGACAGAGGTCAAGGTCAAACGGCCGCTTTTGGTCGTCCTCGAAGGGCAGGGCGCCTTGTGATCACACATGCTGCACGGGCTCCCGTGTCTGTTGGGAGCCCAAAGCGATCGCGCTTTCTTGATGGGACCACTTTGCTCTAAATACCGGGCTGACAGTGCTCTCTCTGCAGGCTAGCTTCCAACAAGCGGGGAGAGAAACATGGAAAAGAGGCTTGCGGCTGTGCTGGCGGCTGATGTCGCTGGATACTCGGCGTTGATGGATCAGGATAGGGACAGAACACTCAAAGCGCTTAAGGCTTTCCGTGAGGATCATCTAATGCCCGCTTTGGCTATTCATGAAGGGCGATTGATCAAAAGCATGGGTGACGGCTGGATTGCTGAGTTTCGCTCCGCATCGGCTGCGACAGAATGCGCGATTGCTGTTCAGACGGCTGACCGACCACAGGAGATTCAAGTCCGCATCGGCATACATACAGGGGAAGTAGTTTCGGAAGGCGATGACATATTCGGTGACGGTATCAACATAGCTGCACGTCTCGAGGCATTAGCGGAACCGGGGCAGATATTGCTTTCAGACACAGCACACAACAGCCTAGACCGGAAAGCCGCCGCCTCGTTCTCTGGCGGTCGGAAGACTGAGTTGAAGAACATTGCACGCCCAGTTGGCGTGTGGCGGTGGCCTGTCGGTTCGACGGCTACAAGTGCAACTGTCAAATCTGAGAAACCCGGTATTGCTGTGCTGCCGTTTGACAATATGTCAGGCGACCCGGAACAAGAGTTTTTCGCTGATGGAATTACCGAGGACATCATAACAGAGTTGTCTCGTTTTCGTTGGTTGATGGTCGTAGCGCGAAACTCATCTTTTACTTTTAAAGGTAAGAGCACCGACATTCGCGAAGTTGGGCAGGCGCTCGGCGTGAGGTATGTGCTTGAGGGTTCGGTAAGGCGCGCAGGCCAGCGTCTTCGGATAACAGGACAGCTAATTGATGCAGAGAATGGCAGTCATCTTTGGGCCGATCGTTTCGATGGGATGCTGGACGATGTTTTTGACCTTCAAGATCAGGTCACGCAGGAAGTTGTTACGGCGATCGAACCGTCCGTTCGCCGTGCCGAGACAGTTCGCGCTCGGGCGAAACCGACAGAAAATCTCGACGCTTATGAACTTTATCTTCGGGCCCAGTCACATTTTCACCTGCTGACGGACGAAGACAACCGTGAGGCCATTCGCCTTACGCGTCTGGCGTTGGAGCGCGATCCTGATTATTCGTCGGCAGCTGGATTACTTGCGTGGTTGCATATCCAAAGGATGGTGCAAGGACTGAAACCGATTGACGAAGGGCCGAAGGCAGCTGTTGCTGCAGCAGAACGTGTATTGTTGAGCGATCGCGCAGATGGAATTGCGTTGGCCTACGCCGCACACTCGATCTCTATGCTTGCACAAGACTTGCCGCGAGCTCGCGCAGTTTTCAAACAAGCATTGGCCGAAAATCCAAACGCTGCGACCGTTCACATGCTCGCTAGCATCAATCTGAGTTTTCTCGACAGACCCGAAGAAGCCCTGGAACACGCGACACACTCAATCAATCTCAGTCCGAAAGATCCGATGCGGCACGCAGCCTATGTCGGGCAGGCCTCCGCATTTTTCCAACTTGGCCGCTATGCTGAAGCCGTTGAGGCCAATCGAAACGCCTTGGCCATTAGGGCGAAATTCGTGATTACGCATCTCATGCTCATCGCATCCTTGGCTCAAAACGGAGACCTAGAGTCAGCGAGGGCTGCGGTATCTGAACTGAAGGAGCTTCGTCCGGATCTAGACATTAAAGAACAAACGAGACTCCCCATTTTCAGCGTTCCCGAATGCTCGGAGCAATGGAGGGATGGATGGCTAAGAGCAGGCCTTCCAATCTGAGAAAACAAAATCAAGCAGGCTATGCAGTCCGGCGGCTTCGTCCGCAGAGCGGTCATTGCTGTACCGCACGGCGAACGACTGCTTCGAGCCCAAAGCGGCCACTCATTTAGCGTGAATACTTGGTCAAAATCTGGCTTAAAAACTCTATAATTGTTGACAAAACACGACAAATTGCTTCTCTTGAGCCCATTGCGCCCCCCTAGCAAACAGACGATGCGCCAAATTCGGTTAATGCTCCGCTTCTTTAGGACACAATTTAGCTGCTTGGCCCAAGAGTTAGTGAGCTAAGTTGTGACTGAACGTGAAAATATCGCGGAACAACACCACGCTGAGCACGGTAATCTTCCCTACGACCCTGAAGAATGGGCAAAACGATTAGCCGAGGCGCGAAAGCAGCGAGAAAAAGTACTTTTGAACCGGTCTCCTGACCAAAATCAGAAAAAGGGCGTTTCCGACAAAAAAAAACGCCAAAACAATATGCTTACGCGAATGGCGATTGCCCGCGCACAGCGCGAAGAAGTACTGCAAAAAATAACCAAGCACAAAGTTCCAAATAGCCAAAAGGGCACCGAAACTCTAAAAGTTCTGGGCGTCCGGAGAAAGCTTGATACGACTTATAATGAAGCCAAGCTTGTTATTGGCACGGACGGTCAAACAAAGCTGAATGTCATGTCCTGGGCTTCGGATATTGATGAAGTCGAGGTCAAAAAGCCTATCCAAGAACCACCTGCCGAAGAGTTGACCCAATTTACACTGACCAATGCCGAAAAACCAAGGAAACACGCCTCTTCTCGTCCTACTTCCAAGAGAAAAATAGATGTCGAACAGTCAGGTAAAGCAAAATCTCTCAGGTCACGCGAAGCAATGCACTCAAATTGGCCGAAATTCCACAATGGAAGCTAAGTCAAAAACAGAGCGCCGCGAGTGGTCCAAGTAGCTCCGAACCAAAGCGCAGTTTGTGCTCGGTGTCGTCCTTCGCTCAGTCGTAGGGAATGTCTACTTTGCCTTGGTACCGGTCAGAGCCTAGTCAGCGGATCATTTTCTGCAAATCCATATGGTCGCGGATGAGTTCGTTAATGACCTTGCGGACTTGCACAGCATCTCGGGATCTTTCTCCGTGCTTCCACGAAGGATGGGTTGGTCCTGATGCGTGCCCGCCGCCTGCACCATGAACTCGGCAAACACGCCAGCCTCGAACCGCCGGTGCTTTGCACCGCTGGCCTGTGGACTTTGCCGTTGCCGTGCATCTGGGCGCGTCTCGCAGCCTTTTGGCGGGGTCCATGAGGTTGTCGTCACTTTTTGTCATCCGACCGCCCCTCATTGTGGACGTTACCAACGATTGCCTGCCCACCTTCTTTAACCTCAACGCGTTCGACGCGGACCGTTTGATCTGCTTTGGATCGATAGCGTTTGAGGGTCTCAACCTGGCTGGTGAAGGTCCGCGCAAGTTTATTAAGTGCCCGTTCCGCCGAATCTTGCTGCGGGAGAGTTTCGACGTGATTGAGCCTGCGCGCCATCATCATCGTGGCCTGGTGGACCGCACCCATTTGGATCGCAAGCATGGCTTCAACCTCGTCCTGCGGCTGCACACCTCCGACTACAGAAAGGACAAAGTTCGAAGCTGTTTCTGAAACAGGGCTGCCATGTTTACCCAGAGCGGCCACTTGTTCCAGAACTCCCTCGTAAACCTTCAGACATCGCTCCATTGCTGAACTTCATGGAGTCTCGCGCTTGGACCGAATCTCCCCAGCTGGGATGTTGGCACACGCAAGGAAACGACGATGAACGAGGCGTGCTAGCGCATACTTCTTTCGTACCAAATGCTCTCCATCAAGTCGGGCTCGTACAAAATTTTGCTCTTTGGGAAATCGGTCGTGCCAAGTGGGTCAAAGCGCAGTATTTCCCTAACATGAAAGACAGAACAATATCAGAAATTTACAGATTACGATTTGGCTAAATGATGGTTTGCGTGCGGAGTGAAAACGACGAAGCGCTTGTCACATCCCAGCGGGCATTAGCGTCCAGTCGGCCAAAAACCAAACTCAAACTGAACGGCCTTAAACAATATTCGCGGAGGATGAATTGAATTGGTACGACCACCCAGAGGTTTTCAACGTTCAACAAGTAACCTCAGAGAAAGTCATAGAAGCCTTGGAGGCATGGCAATCGACGCTGGGCTACAACATTCCTCTGAATGCTGTCGGGGCGATATTGCAAAAGCACCTAAAAAAGTACTTCTGGCGTCTTCTCTCCAAACTACCGCAGGAACGTTTTGTCGTGCGACCTGCTCGATACCGGGATGATTTCGGCTTTTCAGTTTGGCTGACAGACTTTGAAATCATGCAAATGAACGACGTGTTGCACCGAGAAATACGAATGGCTTTGCAGCGCGAATATAGGCGCAGCAGAGACGAAATCTGGAGCTCTCCGGGGTATCGGCCGCGCCCATTGGCGGAGGGCATACGTACAGCAATCGCCGAAAACTGGTGTATCCAAATGGGGTGTACGACATGCGGAAGCTATCGCTTTCGATTGTTGTTTCTAGGTGAGCCTGACAGTGTTCGTGCAATCCGGCCCAAGACTCGACTTGGTCTGGAACGCGCTCAAGAAGTTGCAGCTGAGCTACGGGAGTTCGATGATAGCTTCGTACAATTCGAATATCCGGTCATGGTCCTGCTGTATTGGATTTGGTGTGAATTCGGTGAACGTGCTCACGAAGAGATTTTTCCCGTGCTCAATGGATCCTGGGCAGGCGGCATCCTAGAAGCGATGAGGGACCACCACCACCGACGTCGGATGCAACAGGCCCGGCATGAAATCGAGAGACGTAATGCCTTTCGATGACGCAACTCTTGTCTCCCGAGCCGGCTAACTGGAGCCCTGCAGCACTCGATGTCGTCTGACTTGGCAAGGACAAACCGGCAGGCGTCTGTCCCTATTCGCGTTTGATTCACCCAAAGCAATCTCGAAGGGCAAAGAAGGCTCTCACGATCTCCTAGTGGGTCGTGACTTCAGTGCCGGACCCAGGAAAACCGCTCTGCAGAGCCGCTTCCAGTATTGTATGCGCCTTTCGCCTATCAAAGGAGTGCGCAACCAATTCTTTGATCAACCCTTGCATGGTGAGGCACGCGGCTTCGCTTAGTCCGATATTGTTCGCTTTTGCCGTAAGAAAAGCCGCCTCGACATAGCCGTCGATTTTAATTTTCAACAGGATTTGGCGTTGCTTGTTCAGGTTTTCGAAGTCGTTCATAGACTAGTTCTCCTAGATTTCCTTTTGGGCACCTTCAGTCAAAATGCGGCTAGGTGGCGCGCTGAGCCTGCAACCAGAAGAGCCTCGGCAAGATCCAACGCGTCATCCGGCCAATAAGTCTGCGGTCTTGGGTGATGAACTCCAACTGCGGCAACCGGTCGACAAGATAAGATCGCATTTCGCCATTGTATTGGCACGGCGTCCCGTCCCTGTGATGCACCCAAGAGAGCACCGCAAATTGCACCATTTGTATCGGTGTCTCCGCCACATGCGACGGTATGTATTCAATTTCAGATAAGAGTTGTTTTATCTATGGTGAAGGTATCAATGTATCGCGGAACCTGACCAGCCAATATGGCTGGATCTGACCATTGCCTTTGATCGTGATAACTTCTCTTTGCTCGCATTCAACGTATTTCGCTACTTCATTTCTTACTTCTGGTGTGACCTGTACACGCCCGGGTTCTCCGGTGCTTTCCATTCGCGAAGCGACGTTAACTGTATCCCCCCAAACATCGAAAAATGGTCTATCACCACCGATTACACCTGCGATAACCGACCCTTTATGTATTCCGACCCGCAGTGCAACTCTAGGATGCAGGTCAATCGAAATCCGTTCAACCGTCGCGATCATATCAAACGCTAAAGAGGCCATGCGTACCGAATCTGGGTGCGCCTCTTTGACAGAGGAATCAAGGCCACCTGCAACCATATAACAATCGCCGATGGTTTTGATCTTCTCCAGCTTGTACTTCAGAATAAGTTCGTCGAAGGTGGAAAAAACAGAATCCAGTAGTGTGACCGTGGCTTTAGCACCATTTTCCACAGCGAATTCGGAAAACCCGGACAAATCGGCGAACAGGATTGTTGCCTCATCGTATCTTTCGGCAATTAGCTTGTCCGGGTGCGCCCTTATGCGCCTTGCAATCCGTGGGGGCAATAGAACATTGATCAAACGTTCGGAGACAGCAAATTCTTTCTCCAATGCGGCCTCGTAACGCTCTATTGCGGCGTTGGCAGAGTAAGAGGTGAAATAAAGCGCGGCGACGATGCCAATTATTAAAACTATAAAGATAATGTCTTGAGGTGGCCGTTCAAAACCCCCGCGAAATGGCTGAGACAAGACGTCCCAAATTGTCTCATCGGGCGGTACATACAAAGGAACAAAGAGTGAGATATAGATAAAAAGTGTTGCACTTAGGATTGTGACCAAGGTGATCCAACGCCAGTATGCAGCCCCGAGAAAGTAAAAAAGCAAAGGTGGGCCAACGAGTAACACCAAGTGGTCTTCACCGTTCTTGCCTGCGCTGACGTCATGCGCCAAAAAAAGGAACAACCAGATAGTAAAATACGCGACTTTGACCTTGAGGCCAAAGCGATCAAGCATCAACGTCAACAGTGCTGCGAACCCAAGTCCAAGGTTCACCCATGCGAGATATCTCCAGTCCGGTCCAAGTTGAAACTGGTAGAATGCTGTAAAACCGAACCCAATTGATGCGATAATGGCGGCAACATTCACAGCTCGCATCTTGCGCTCAATCTTCTTGTCGTCGATGTGTTTTTCAGAGTCCACTATGTGTTTAAGCAAAGCCTCGCCCCCGCGCTAACTTTGAGGAAAAACCCATCCTGATCGATAAACCTTGGGCTGTACGTTCAGAATCCTCTTTTGTTTCTTGGTGCCAACTCGGCAAAACAACTTTCAAACTCACGCCAAGAGACGGTCGCTGTCTTTGTCATACGCAATGATCTGTGGATGAGGGCCAGTATAGCAAATCGGGCGGTGAGGATTGCAAGGCCTCCAGCTTGTTCCGGATAATATCCGACGATTTCCGCTCCAGATAGTAAGCTATGGTTTCCACCCGAATTCGAACTGAACCTGCAGGCTTTGTCTCATCCAGATCCTGGAAGACGAAGAAAAGCGTCCCGAGGGCTTCGGTAATTTCCTGGACCGGTGAATAGGTCGGTTGATCCATCCCACATTCATAACTGGAAAACCGGATCGAACAGGTGATCCACGGCATTATTGATCCATAGCGTGCTGCCCACAAAAGTTCGTTCGTATTCGCGCTGTGAGACGTTTTCCAGATATCTGAAATGTCGAAGGGGTTTTGGATGCGTCCCGCTTTTATCAGATCGCCATATAGCCAGTTTAACAATTCTGCGTCCAATGGCAGGTATTGACCCCAAAGAATTGGATAGCCGAACGCTTGTAGCTCGTTTTCAATGGCGTGACCAATTCCGGTGTCCATGTGGTAGGGGCGACCCAAGGCCAGGATACAGGGTCGATGTTCTATGGCGCATTCGGACAGTACCTCAAGGCTGTGCCGTCGAAGGCTCTCGTCAAACTCTTGGAGAGCATCATAAGCGTTGGAAACAGCAACGAGCATTTCATTCTTGGTCAGGTCGGCGATCACGCCATTTAAGGCATCGTACAGCTGCCTGGTTGCAACTTGTGGCTCAGCCAAGGACACGGCCGGCGACAGATAACATACCCCCAATTCTTCAAATATGTCCCGTTCCCGCCTAAATCCGGCCCGCGTACTTTCAGGCCCGGCAATAACCCGTGGGCAGGCCATGTTTTCACGGACATACCCCTGCAGAAAGGACGGGACCGTCAGAATGATGGGGACGAATAAGACATCAATGGATCGTTTTTGCCCATTCAGCAATTCGCCGTAGTGACCGGACATGCATTTAACGGGATAGCAGCAATCAACAGCTCCGCGCCCTCTGCCGAATTTCAATTGCTGTGCTTCAGATGTCTCAGACGAATAGACGACGTTGCGGCGATCGACCCCCAGTTCAACAAACAATGTGGTCCAAAACCTGTGGGTCGACCACTGGTTCAGGACCCGAGGGATGCCGATCCGAAGGTCTCGTTTTGCCGGTCCGGACTTAGCGAAAGGCGTCTTTGCGTACGCTTTCTGCAATATTGGGATTGGCATTCGCTTCCTCGTCGATTTCCTTTTTGCGCACTTTCATCTCTGCCGCGTCTTCAATAAGCCCCTTAGAGCAGGAATTGCCGGTGATTACTCGCTCCCACCCCTCAGCGAGAGGAACCTTGCTATTTAACCGGCCGCGACCTTTGGGAATCTGGACATCTATAAAGGCCCGGCTACAGTTCATCGCACACCACTTGCAGGTGGTTTTACTGTTGGTCGTGCTGACGTATTCCAGTTGTTCGACGCGTTCGTAGCCAACAAACCGGGACTTTCGCCCGTTTATCGCATGTTCCGCCGCAAGAAGCGCAGCACCCAACGCGCCAGCTTCGCCAGCATGAGGGTGCACCAATATTTCTGCGTCAGGGATCTTGCCCTTAATAAAATCGATCTGAGCTTTGACCACCGCAAGATTTCTGTGTGTTCCACCTTGCAAGATGAATTTCTTGCCAATGGTTTTGAGGTTCTGAAATTGCCCCGCATAGACCCAGACATTCAGAGGTAGGACCGCAGCAAGGCCTGCCATGATTTCCTCTGCTGCCCACCCCTTGCGCTGTTGGTTTACAATGTCGGACTGCAGGAACACTCCGCACCCCATCATCAATTTTGGCATCCGCTCGGCGCTGAACGCCTTTTCCGCATAGTCCTCAAGCCGGATATCATAGCGCTCGGCGACGCCCTGAAGAAATGCCCCATTGCCCGAGGAGCACTGTGAATTAAGACGGAAGTCGACGACCGCTTTCTGCCGCAACAACATGATTTTCACATCAGTCCCACCAACATCACAGATCGCGTCTGCTTCTGGGTCGATATGCATCGCGGCCGAAGCATGCGCGACCGTTTCAACCACCGGCACGTCTGCGCCCAGGATATCCTTAAGCAGATCTTTCCCATAGCCAGTCAACCCAAGAGCACCGACATTCTCGACCCCCGCTTCCCTCAAATTGCGGAAAACAGATTTCGCGTCTTCAATCGGGTTACCCAGGCTGTGTTGATAAATTGAGGCGGTGATCTTTGCGTCACGATCCAGTGCCACCGCCTTGACCGTCGTGCTGCCGAAATCACACCCGACAAAATGCCTCTCAACCGCAGCTGGCTCGGTCACCTTGATTGCAGACTGGCTAAATTCTTCCAAGAACTGAACAAGTTCGCCATTCCGGGCCAGAGCTTCCCGCCCGGTTTTGGCCTTTTCGCCGTATTGGCCTGTCTCCACCCACCACTTCAGCCCATCAGTACCGGTATATGGCCTGGATATGTCCCGTTCGCGACAAGCAATCTCGACGCAGCCAAGACTTGCATAGTATAGGGCATCATTGGGAACCAGAATTGCATCACTAACGCTCTGCCCGGACGGCAAGTCGACACCGCGTTCGTCCCATAGCGTGGCCAGATGACTTGCCCATGCCTGCTGAAGACCTTCAAAGAACATGTTTGGCCCGCCCAGCAATAGTACCGATGGCATTGGCGTATTGCCTTTTGTCAACGTAGCCAGGTTTTGCCGTACGACTGCGTCAAACAAGCTTGCGATGATTTCGGTCTTGGAAACACCGGCCTTAACCAAGCTGTTGGCGTCTGTTTCAGCAAAAATCCCACATTTCGCGCTAATGCGATGCAGCGTTTGGCCGACAAACGGAAGAGTGGTCAACTCATCCGCACTTATATCCAACTTACGTGCGGACTTTTCGATAAAGGTTCCCGTACCGCCGCTGCAGGCTGATTGCATATAAACCTGTTTGGCTTTGCCTGCACTGGTTGGTGTAAAGAACAAGGTCTTCATATCTTCACCACCAATTTCCGACACGAAGTGCACGTCGGGATGCAAGTTTTCGACTGCAGCCGCGACGGCGACAACTTCCTGAACCTGTCGAGCACCCACGTGGTCAGCCAGTGTACCTGCTCCAGATCCTGTAAAAATCGCGACATCTCGACCAGCGGTTAAGCCAGCCTCGCACTCCATTTGGGACAGCAATTCAAGGGTTTTCTCTGCCTGACGTGTTTTGTGCCGCCCGTATTCCCTCCAGGTGACCTGACCATCCTCAACTACGACCCCTTTGACAGTTGTCGACCCGATATCTATCCCGGCAAACCTCACAACGTGGCATTTCCAATCTCGAGCACGACATTTGAGGCCGTGCCTACGGCTCCACGATGCGGAACTTTCCAAAACGGTAAGTTTACTTTGGGGTGCTCTCTGGCGCGTTTTCTAGCCTCTTCCAGCGTCAGCCCAGCGGCTGCGAGGGCAGAGCGGAATTCCTCCTGCGCGCGGTTCTTCGCGTCAGCCAGAACCATTTGACAGCGCGATAGAGCATGTACATCGCTGTCACCTTTGACCTCAATCGGCGCATACAACATATCAGGATACTTGCCCTGTACCGCAGCCATTGCGCCAATGCTCATCGTGTTGGGGAGGCACCCGTAAGGTGAGAGTTCGCAAATCATATGTGCTTTTTTTTGGGTATGGGCCCAGATGGCCTTTGCGATTAACAGATCGCCTTCGCCTCCGTTTATCATGTTGTCAAAAAACGGAGCTGCCAGTTTGCGAAGTTCATCCTGACCCGGCATCGGACGAGGGATACCGCCCAGCATCCGACGCATCTCGTCATACTTAAAGCGGAAGAAGCGCTGCCCCAGCTTCAAGAAAAAATAATTCTGGCGAGCCCTTTCCTTGATACCGAAACGGAGCGCCAGTTTTTGCGTGCCATACCGCATCAGGTAGTCGAACCAGACAACCATGGGCGCGGGTTGCACTTCAGCGCCTTCGTCTTCCAACCATTTGTGCATGTTGTAGTTTTGCACACCTTCAGCGGTTGCCAGATAAAACTCACCGGTAATCTTGACCATCGGTTTGACCCTAAGCCGATCAAGTTCGATCCCTTCGAAATGCCTGCGTGCACGCCTCATGGCCTTCAGGAAATGTCTTGTTGTGGAATGCCACCAGATCGACCGCAGTTTTGGCAAATCCTTTGGTCTGCTCAGCATCGCTTCATATATCTCGGACACCGCTTTTTGTGCCGCCCGATTGGAGGCACCTTCTTCAACTTCGTAAGGCCTTAGCTGGTACTCCAAGTCCTGAATGGCATCAGCGGCCATCATGCCCAAAGCAGTACTGAGAAGCAGGTGAATATCTGTCTGCAACCCTACGTTTTTATCTTTGGATTGATCAATTTCGTGTTGCTGAACAAGAATCATCCTGAATGCTTCAAGTCCCAGGTTCTTTAGCGCCAGCTCATAACTCTGGTGATATTGACCAAACCGGCATGCCCCGCAGGCGCCCGCCGTCACATACACATACTTTTCGGACACTTTCTCCGCGCCGACACGTTCAGCTTCACTTTTCAAGAAGCTCGAGAGATTTCCCGTCGTAAAGGCAGTGGGGCAGCATTGTCCTACATCCGCCAATTCTCGGCCAAGAAACAAATCATCGACGGTGGCATCGGGAAGGCGTTCAGCGTTGTAACCTGCGCTTCTAAATAAGCCTTCCAACAGTTTCTCGGCACGCCAGGTGACACCACCAAACAGTAGTGTAACGTCCTTACGTTGATCCGCCGTAAAAGGGCGGGGTTCGTAAGCCCTATAGGACTCGTCAACAATCCGACTCATTGGGTTTACCCCCCAACTAGCATAACATGTGTTCTAGATTCACAATATTTAATTCAGCAAATGTCTGCGTTCATTCGAAGTTGTTTTCACCAAAGGTTTATCGCGCAAACCCCACCCAAACGGACCTGACTTATACTTGATCGAGCTTTCGCTGTGTAAAAAACCCTACTTGATATCCAAGAATCTTTTTGCGTTTCCTTCAAAAAAATCATCGGCGTAGCAGGAAATGTCCGGATCATCGAACAACTTGTAAAATGCATTCAAATATTCTCGCGTTCTGCCAACCATCATCGGCATTGCCCAGTCGGTGCCAAAGCACACTTTCTTTCCGAAATGGTGTTTTGCACCCGCAGGTTTTTTCGCTTTCAAAGTCGACTTTATCCGCCGGAAAATCTTTCTCTGATAACGCGCATCTAGAATGCCCAGAATGTGACCCAATCCAAGGTAGACATTATCGTAGTCCTCGACCAATTTTATTGCGCGAAAGGCAAATGTCCGATCGAATACGTTGTCCTCGGCAGCCCACCCCATCCAATCTATTTCTGTTGCGCCACCACCGTGAGCGAGGAACAACCAAAGGCCTTGTGCGTTGTAGTCCTCCATTGCACGCCGCCATATTTCCGGATCGCTATAAACGCCATATCCCGTTTCGACCTGAAAGCCCATGGGGTTGCAATGTGCAAACATACGCAGGTTGTTGCGGGAAAAATGACGGATGATCTCTTCCATCGCAGTCTGCACAATCGGATAAGGTGCTGGATTCTTGGCTTTTTTCCGATACTCTGAGAACTTTCTCCCACGCGCGACCGGGGTTGGATTCCCGTGAACATCGATCGGGCGAATGCCCAGAGGCGGGTAGATCTTGTACCCATTTATGCCCATCCTTACACCGGAATCGACAATCTGCTTCCAGTTCCTGCCACGGAACGGGTCGACCGCGCCAAAAGTGATCAGTTCGTTTACGTTTTCGCGAGCAAGCGACTGCATCCGCTCCATTTGTTCGGTGAAGTCAAAGTGTGGAGGTAAGAACCCTGGCATCCACCATTCCTGGAGTTTGTCGAATGCCCTGCGCATGTCCACAAGGATGCCGACATAAAGTCTGGCCTGCAGATCATCCTTCACACCGTCTTTCTTGAAGTCTTCTTTGAGAGCCTTGTACCTGTTGCGCTCGGAGAGCGTCATGATGGCAATGAACTCGAGCAGTTGAAAGATGTTGCCGATCTGTTCGCCTGGAATTCCTATCGCACGAAAACCTGCATCAGAATCTGATTTATACGGCTCATCCACATGCAAGTGTTCAGCTTCATGAAAGAACTCGCTGTCCGCCGCATGTTGGCCCGCCACGTCGAAGGCCGCTGCCAAAAACTGATCCAGCAGGTCTGGCATTGTGGCGTCATCCCCAAAAACAGATTTTTTGGACAGTGCTTCGCCATTAATAATCTGAACGCTTATCGGGGCATTATTTTGTTCTGAAAAGCCTATATCGTGATCGATATCGTCCAAAGCACGCAGCAGGTGTTCTATTTCTTTCCAATCACGATAGTCAGGTTTTTCAATCTTCTGATACTCTCTAATTTTCATTCGAATAGGATAGGCAATAGCCCACATGATTTGATCCACATCGCGATCCAGCAAGGCATTGATTAGGTCATTCTGATCTGGTTCCGATTCAGGTGACTGTTCAAAATCGCTGATGCGAGTTACAGAAACCGCTAAGATTGTCATCCCGCCCGCAAGAAAATAGGGAATACCAAAGGAATGAAATATACTGTGTAACGGCAAATAGCGTGCTGTGAACAGGTGGGTATGCATGTCGATAAAATTATGTTTTTTATGCATTTTACAGCATCCACGAGAAAATTATCCAGTCGCGACCATTAACTTTTGTATGGCTTTGACTTCCAAAGCCTGAAAAGGATTCGTTTTGTTACTGCCGAGTTTATGGCTCTCTACGTTACTTTGCAATTTTGCGGGCACGGCAAGCTGCTTTGACAAATCCCGTTTAAGACGGATTCTTGGTGACGAGGCTATTTTGGTCGGCAACTGTATTTTCTTTTTGCCGAAGACAGGCTGGAACCAAGCCAGATAGAGTGAGTATGATTGCCGCCGCTTCCATTTTCAACAGTTTCAAATTTTTAGTCGTTTCCACGATGCATATACTATTGTTGGCAAAACCCACAATGGCAGCGCCAATTCCCGCAATCAACTGAACATAAAGCGATAAGACTTGGAGGCTTATATTCTGCAGGGGCCCAAGGACTGAGTCTCCCCCACTGAAATGGTTCGCCGCTATGGTCAAGAACCGTTTCGGAAAAGCGACCGAAGCCGGTAGAAATTGTCTCAAAGTAGCGGCAAGTTGAAGTTCTGGTGGGGCAAGACATGTCCCGGCTGGGTGCGGCCCACAGGTTTTGTGGCGTAAGCAACGACTATATCTGCAATAGGCTGCTAAGCTCGCGTTATGACCTGTTCATACACCGATCTTCTCTGCAGTTGATCACGGTCGGCTTTAAGGAAGCTAGGCTGCTTAATTCAAATTCCCGATAGGGCCGCCCTGCAGCCGTTGATGTCGGCTTCACACAGTTTTACGTCGTTGATGCAAAATGCAGCATTCGGGATTTTGGGCTCAACGCAGACATCTGAGTAATTTCATCAGATGTCCGCTTGAGAATAGGTAGCAGACCGATCATCGCCACTAGCCAATGTTTACTACGAGACAAATCAGACACTTGCTCAGCCTGGAACAACGCCCAGAGGTTTTTTAGATTTTTTGACTTCTAGCATGTTGCTGCCACTAGGAACTTGCGGTGAAGATGTGCTTGGCAATAACCAATTTGCCAGAACGGACACTGCGAAAGGTAGGGGAGCGCAAGAGACTATGCCAACAGAATTTCTGGAACTCGGCTCTGAAGCTGCAGGTGCAACTATCCTGCTGGCACATGGCGCTGGTGCTCCAATGGATTCCCCCGGAATGACATCGCTGTCGGACGCACTTGCGGAACAAGATCTAAAGGTCCTTCGGTTTGAATTCTCCTATATGGCCGATCGCCGTAACGACGGCATTCGAAAACCCCCACCGCGCGCCGACAAATTGATCCCAGAGTACCAAGCTGCAATTGAGGAGCTCGATGGGGAAGGCCCGCTTATCATAGGCGGGAAGTCCATGGGCGGCCGGGTCGCCAGTACGATTGCGGATGAACTGTTCGAAAAGGATCGCATCGCCGGTTTGCTATGTGTGGGCTATCCGTTCCATCCTATCGGAAAACCCGAGAAACTTCGCACCGAACATCTGCGAAACCTACGAACACCGACACTGATCTGTCAGGGAACGCGAGACCAATTTGGCTCGAAGGATGAAGTCAGTGAGTATGAGCTTTCATCCGCGATAAAACTACTTTGGTTCGAAGACGGAAATCACGACCTGAAACCACGCAAACGCATTTCAGGCTTTACCCACGCGAACCACTTGAAGTCGATGGCGACAGCGGTTTCGGCGTGGATCGACGGGATCAGAAATTAGATCGGCTGTCAGCCCTCGAGAGCGGACGTGTCAATTCAATCCGTTCGGGATCATGTGTTGGCCTAAGACTGCGCGTCCCGCGTCGCGAAGATTGGACGGGTCGTACGCTCGGGTGAGTATGGGCTTTGCGAATTGTCTTCGTTCACAGATCAGATCGGTCGTGTGACCGCAGATATTTGCTTTCGAGCTGCGCAAAACGACTCGTTTTGTCTCGCTCCTGTCTCGCCCGCAAGGCCTCAGAAGCAACCGCCAAAATCTAAGTCATTGATTTAATGGCGGACCGAGGAGGATTCGAACCCCCGACCCCTTGATTCGTAGTCAAGTACTCTATCCAGCTGAGCTATCGGTCCGCGTTGGTGAGGCGGTGTTTAGACCTGCCGCCCAGGACGTGCAAGTCGATTCTTCAAAAATATTTCAAAAAGTCATTTCGCCGCGCGGAAGGCTTATTTCAAACACGGTTCCTTCGGGTCCGGTCTGTTTCAAAGTCAGATCTCCGCCATGCCCACGCACCAGTTCCTGAGAAATTGCCAGCCCCAAACCTGAACCACCCTTTCGGACACCGCCCTGAAAAGGCGTGAAAAGGTTTTCCCGCGCTTTCGGCGGAAGGCCCGGGCCTGTGTCACGGATTTCAACACACCAAGTGTCGCCATATTCGCAGCCGGCAATTGTAACGCGCCCAGGCTTGCCCGACGCAACCAGGGCCTGACGCGCGTTGCGCACGAGGTTCATGATAACCCGAAAAAGCTGCTCGGGGTCTGCGCGGACGATCAGATCTTCGGGAACTTCATTCGCAATTTCGACGCAGGCATCGGCGACGGCAAGTTGTTCACTGGCTGCTACATCCGCGGCCAGCGACCGCACTGGAACCATCGTCAGCGTCGGGGCCGGTTCTTCCGCGCGCCCAAAGGCCAGCGTGCTTTCACACAAAGATACGGCACGGGTGATGGAATTCACCAATTTAGGGGCCATCCGACGAACCAGTGGATCATCGCTGGATTCGATCCTGTCCGTGAACAGCTGTGCCGATGTCAAAATATTGCGCAAATCGTGACTGACTTTGGCGACGGCACCACCCAGCTGCGCCAACCTCTCGCGCTGTCGCAGCGCCTGTGTGAGGTCAGTCTGCAGCATTTGCAGCGCCTCTTCAGCTTCGCGCAGCTCTGTCACTTTCGAGTTCGGCGAGATGATCCCCCGCGCGTCTTCGGGCGCGCTGGCATAGCGCTGCATATACCCCACTACGCTTTTGATTGGCCGTACAAGCACAACCCGAACAGCCAAGAAAAGCAGCGAAGCGGTGATAATCGAAATGACAAAAGACAAGCCAAGAATACGCAGGCCATAGTCCACCATCGCCATTCGCAATGGCGTGCTGTCTGTGGTGACTTCAATCAGCAAGCCCGCACCTTTGACCGGCTCGCCGATAACTCGAATGATTTCATTTTCGGGCGTGACAATCCGGCTCATGGCGTCCCGGATCAGAACCCAGGGCCCCGCTTCGCGCAGATCGTATGTCTTGGCAATTGAATCCGGAATCGGTGAAGACAACATAAGCTGCCGAACTTCGTCCCGACGCAAAACCACGTTATAAACACCCGCATTCGCCAGCAGTTCTGCCTCGAGGTCATCAGCCAGCATATCGTCTGCCAGCAACGCCAGCGAAGCAATCTGGGCGCGCTCCAGACGGTTCAGCAGGAAATCCTCGCGGAACCGGGCAATAGACGGGACAAAAATCAGGATTTCGGCCAACATGACGAAGACCGTCGTCAGGATCAGAAATCGGCCCGACAGCGAATTCAAAATGCGCCCCTCCTCGGGTCAGGGAATCCAGCGCTGGACGAACCCGACCACTCGTTTAACTGTCTGATTCTCAAACAGCCTTGGCGTGAAATAAGCTCCCGCCACGCGTTTGTTAAGCTCTCCGACCGTCGGATAGGGCGAAACCATTGCAGCAATCTGCCCCATCTTCAGGTTATTGGCCAATGCAAGCGACCACAAGTTGATCAACTCGCCTGCCTGATGACCAACGATTGTGGCCCCAACAGGACGGCCTTTGACAACCATGACCTTGATGAAGCCGTTTGTCCTACGCTCGGAAATGGCCCGGTCGTTGTGATGATAGTCAAAGCGGGCAATTTCGAGCCTGTCGCCATGCTGGTCGTGCGCTTGAGCTTCGGTCAGACCAACTTGCGCCAGTTCAGGATCTGTGTAGGTCGCCCAGGGGATATGCGCGGTCTTGGCTTTGGACGGCAGACCAAACAACGCCGAGCGAATTATGATACCCGCATGGTAGCCCGCCACATGAGTGAACTGCATCCCACCTGCAACATCACCAATGGCATAGATCCGGCGATTTGTCGTCCTGAGGGCTTCATCTGTCTTAATGCCGGTCCGGGTGCGGTCAATACCCGCCGCTTGCAGATTCAACTGGTCAATGTTTGCCTTGCGCCCGGCCGCGATCAAAAGATGAGATCCCTTGAGAATCTCACCGTTTTCGGTCACCACTTCTACCGCGCCTTCGCTGCCTCGGATCTGTGCCACCATGGCGCTTTCGCGGATATCGATACCTTCGCTACGTAGCGCTTCCAGCACCACCGCCGCGGCTTCGGGGTCGTCTTTGCCCAGCGCCCTTTGACCCTCTATGACCGTGACCTTACTGCCGAGGCGTCGATGGGCCTGCGCCATTTCCATACCGATCGGGCCACCGCCAATGATCAGCAAATGATCCGGCCGCTCGCGCAGGTCGAAAATAGTTTCATTCGTAAAGTAAGGAACCGCATCCAGCCCGGGAATCGGCGGCACCAGGGGCGAGGACCCAGTTGCAATCACGATCCGGCGCGCAGTGATGATGTGATCTCCTGCCTGCACTTGGTTGGGAGAGATAAAGGTGCCGTATTCTCGGATCACCTTGACGCCAAATCCTTCAAAGCGCTCTTGGCTGTCCATCGGTTCGATCTGGGCGATGACGTTATGCACATGGTCCTTGGCCGCCCCATAGTCGATCTGAGGAGTCACATCCGCCACCCCAAACGCCGCGGAATGCGCCTGACCATAAGCGGCCTTCCCGCTTGCGATCAGCGCCTTGGACGGGACGCAGCCGAAATTCAGGCAATCGCCGCCCATCTTGTGGCCTTCCAGCAGAACGACATCTGCACCCATCTGGCTGGCCCCAGCTGCAACTGACAGGCCGCCGGACCCGGCCCCAACGACCAGGAGGTCTGTTTTCAGTTCGGTCATGGCTCAGCTGTCCTTATTTGCGCGCAAGGCTTTGATGAAGATGGGCAAAGCGGCCAGAACGCACAAGCCGATAATCGGTCCGATCACGAACGGCTCCCACAACAGAGACACATCCGGTGTTCCGCCGCGATCGAATACACCACCAAGCCCGACACCAATCCACGTGTAGACAATCCCCCCGGGAATAATGCCCAGGGCAGTGGTGATCAGGAAGTTGCGAAACTTCACGCCGACCAGAGCAGGCACCAGATTTGCAACAAAGAACGGAACAACCGGGACCAGCCGCAACAGGAACAGGACCGAGATCTCATTCTCGCGCAGACCATCCTTCAGCTTCTTGACCGTCCCTTCCGACGATTCCAAACGGGCGGTCAGCGACTCACCCAATCCCCAGCGTGCCGCCAGGAAAATAGCCGAAGCTCCGATGGTTGCAGCCACAACATTGAGAACCGTGCCCGCAAACAATCCAAACAAGAACCCGCCTGTCATCGACGCGACCGCCGCCCCCGGCAGCGAGAACGCTACAATGACGATATAAATGGCCACAAACGCTGCGGCCATGACCCAATAGTGACCATCCCGCCAAGCCAAAAGCGCCTCGCGGTTGTCCCGCAAGGTTTCAAAGCTCAGGTAATCCCCCAGTGTGAAAAAGCCCGCAACGGCAACACCAAGGATCACCAGCAACGGAATATGGCGCGCAAACCCGCTGCGCGGTGCCTGGCTTGTTTCAGACATCAGGTTTTCCGGTTCTTTCTGTTTCATTCTGTGCCCAAGATGCGCTTCCAATCGGTCAAGCAACAGAGGGATCACGGGGCCTTGATCTTTGTGGCGCTGAATGTGAGAGATTTCATCGATAATTGGGTGTTTTGAAACCTTTTCAGCTCTGCGGGTACAGAATTGTTGCAAAAGGCGCGAAAACCCCACTGTTGGGGTTTGACTTACCCCCCGCTTAGCAGTAGAGGACGGGCTTCGAACACTAGGGCCAGGCGAATCCGCGCCGCACCCCACCGCTATAGATTGGAGACGGAGCGATGAAACGCACCTATCAGCCTTCGAACCTGGTTCGCAAACGCCGCCACGGTTTCCGCGCGCGCATGGCCACCAAGGCCGGCCGCAAGATCCTGAACGCACGCCGCGCACGCGGCCGCAAGTCGCTGAGCGCGTAAACCGCTCACCGATCAGGTTATGAACATGACGCCGCCGGAGGCCCCTGAGGATGGTATGCACCAGCCCGGGAATACGCCCCCGGCGGCGTCCGTTTGTGCACCTGAACCTCTTGTCGTTCTTAAAAAACGGTCCGACTTTCTGAAAGCCGCACGCGCGAGCAGGCAAGGAACGTCGTCGATGATGGTCCAGGCGCGCAGACGCACTCCAGAAGAGGCATCCGGGATTCGCGTAGGTTTTACCTGCTCGAAGAAGGTCGGCAACGCCGTGGCCCGCAACCGCGCCAAACGTCGCTTACGCGAAGCCGCGCGGGCCATACTGCCCGAATCTGGTCGCGATGGGTGGGATTACGTTCTGGTCGGCCGGGCCGAAGTCACGGCCAACCGCTCCTACGACGCACTGTTGAGTGACCTGCGCTATGCGCTGCGCAAGGTTCACGCACAGGGCAAATGACATTTCTGGCCCATATCGCCGCCCTGCCCGTTCGGGCCTATCGGTTGATTTTCAGCCCGTGGGTTGGCTTTAACTGTCGATATCAGCCAACGTGTTCAGCTTATGCGCTGGAGGCATTGGAAAAGCACGGTGCGATAAAGGGCGCATGGTTGGCCGCGCGTCGGATCGGGCGCTGTCATCCGTGGGGTGGCGACGGCTACGATCCGGTCCCTGACTCCGATACCTCGACCGATAAGGGCTAGACCGGGCATCCTGTCACCATCTTGCCCGGTTGGGCCAACTGCTGTAGGGGCAGCGCATGTTTGATGATGCAGACGATATCCACCCGCTGTTTGCTGGCGCGCCCTCGACCACCGAGTTCAAGAAGCTGCGCAAGCGTATCGTACGGCAAACCCGCGACGCGATCGAGCAATACGGGATGGTAGACCCGTCTGCCCACGACAAGGACGGCAAACCGCCACGCTGGCTGGTCTGTCTGTCAGGCGGCAAGGACAGTTATACGCTGCTGGCCGTTCTCTACGAATTGAAATGGCGTGGCCTGCTGCCTGTGGATCTGCTGGCCTGCAATCTGGATCAAGGTCAGCCCGGATTTCCCGCGACAGTCCTGCCCGAATTTCTCGAACGCATGGATGTACCGCACCGGATCGAGTACCAGGACACCTATTCCGTTGTGATGGACAAGGTTCCGCAGGGCCGAACCTACTGCGCCCTGTGTTCTCGCCTGCGCCGTGGCAACCTGTATCGCATCGCGCGTGAAGAGGGGTGCTCGGCGGTTGTTCTGGGCCATCACCGCGACGACATTCTTGAGACATTTTTCATGAATCTCTTCCACGGCGGCCGTCTGGCCACCATGCCGCCGAAGCTGGTGAATGAAGAGGGCGATCTTTTTGTCTTCCGACCGCTGGCCCATGTTGCCGAAGCCGATTGCGAGAAATTTGCCAATGCAATGCAATACCCGATCATACCCTGCGATCTTTGCGGCAGTCAGGACGGGTTGCAACGCCAGCAGGTGAAACAGATTCTCGATCAATGGGAAAAGAACAGCTCGGGTCGGCGTCAAGTTATGTTCCGCGCCTTAACAAATGCACGCCCTTCGCATCTGCTGGACGCGAAACTGTTTGATTTCCTTAACCTTTCAATAAATTCTGACAAAAAAACCGAAAACACGGACGGAATTCCGCAGCTGCGTTAACGACTGACTCAGACTGGTTTCCTAGGCTCAACGGCGTGTCATTCATGCCCAAGGCCAAAAGCACGATGCGGAACCATTCTTCTATCGACCGTTTTATCCGTTCTTTGAACACCGTTTTTAACAGTCCATCAGCGCTGGCGTTTATTCCCGCGCTCAGTTTGGGTGCGTTCTGGATCGGGGACGAACGCGCTTTGGTTTCAATGGCATTGGGCCTCCCTTTGGCAATCACAGGCCTTGGTGCGTTTTCGTCCAAACAAACCCGTCCGCGCTTGGGGCGGTCGGTTGGCCTATTGTCAAACGACCACTTCGCATCCGCATTAAACGAAGTGTTCGCTGAAACCTGTCGCAAAGGCGAAGACTCTGCTTGTTTTGCCGTGGTTCTGGATGATTACACTCAGTTGCTTGATCTTCATGGTCAGGCAGCCGCAAACCACGTTGCACAGCAGTTTTGCGCGCGTGTCATGTCCATGATCCGCACGAACGACTGCGCGACACGCGTTGGCGGGAATAAGATGATGGTGGTCTTGCGGCCCTCTGACCAACTGGATCTAGAGGCCTGCATTCAAATGTCGGGCGTATGCAATCGGCGGTGGAAGAGCCGATCATGTTAAATGGAACCGGCGTCTACATGTCGTGCTCGATCGGTTTCTGCCTAAGCGGCAGCTTTCCGGACGGGTCGGCTATGGACTGGCGCGATGCTGCGAATAACGCCCTGCTTGAAGCGCAACAGAATGGCCCATCCACGATTCGCGCCTTTTCATCCGAGACCCGCCGCCGGGCTCAGGTTCGCTCCAATCTGCGCAAGGAGTTTGAAACTGCCCTGGACAGCGGTGAGATTCGTCCTTGGTTTCAACCTCAGATTTCCACCGACACCTGGCGCGTCACTGGCTTTGAGGCGCTGGCCAGATGGGAACACCCAAAAAAGGGGGTTCTGGGCCCCAACGTCTTTCTGCCGTTTGCAGAACATGCCGATCTTATGGGTCGGCTGGGACAGACGATGCGGCACTGCGCGTTTTCTGCCATGCGCGACTGGGATAGGGCAGAGCTTTATGTGCCGCGTATCGGCATCAACTTTTCCTCGGACGAGCTGCGCGATCCGGGCCTGATCGACCGCCTGAAATGGGAGTTGGATCAATTCGACCTGACACCCGACAGGTTGGCAGTCGAAGTGTTGGAGACCGTTTTTTCCCGTCGACCCGATGACGTCATAACCCGCAACGTCACCGGGTTGGCTACAATGGGCTGTTGCATTGATTTGGACGATTTTGGAACCGGCCATGCCTCGATCGCATCCATAAAACGATTCAACGTGTCGCGCATAAAGATCGATCGGTCTTTTGTCGCAAAAGCCGATCAAGACCCCAGCCAGCAGCAACTGGCAAGCGCCATTCTGACCATGGCTGAACGTTTGAATCTGGAAACACTGGCCGAAGGCGTCGAAACGCCAGGCGAGCATGCATTGATGGCCCAGTTGGGATGTGACCATGTTCAGGGTTTTGGTATCAGCAAGCCGATGCCAGTCGAAAAAACCAGGGACTGGATCATGTCCTATCGCAGCAAATTGAACCGAGTACCCAAAATTGGGCGGGAAACAGGTTAAAGAACCCCAAATCAAGCCAAAGAAGACCGGTACGTGACGAATTGAAGGGCGATTCCGCTTGACCTTTGGGCCCGCACTCTGTTGAACCCTGCGGGTGTCTTTCACTGCTCAAGGTGGCTGTCCCCTATGGACGATCAGAACAAGAATCTCATCCTCGCAACTGCGCTCAGTTTTCTCGTGATCCTGGTCTGGTTTGTGCTGTTCCCTCCGCCGGAACCAACGCCCGCACCGGAACAGGCTGAAATTGCCAATGTCGAAGGCAATGACGTTCAGACGCCCAGCGCTGCCGAAACCGGCACTGTAGGAGAGGCAACCGCAGCAGCGACCGAAGCTGAACCTGAGGCCCAAGCCCCTCGGATCAGTATTGACACGCCGCGCCTGACCGGCAGCCTGTCGCTGGCCGGTGGTCGCATCGATGAGCTGTCGCTGAAAGACTATAAGGTTTCGCTGGCCGACGATTCTCCGATTGTCGAACTGATGTCACCGGTGGGGTCCGAGTCCGCGTACTATGCCTTATACGGTTGGGCCCCTAGCGCGGGCTTGAGCGGTGCCGACGTTCCCGGACCCAACACAATCTGGTCCGTTGAACAGGGCGAAACCCTTGGCGTTGACAGCCCGGTGACGCTTGTTTGGGACAACGGCAATGGTTTGACCTTCCGCCGCGCTATCTCGGTTGATGAGAACTATATGTTCAGCGTCACACAGTCGGTTGAAAACGCCACCGAGGCCGAGGTCGGCATGGCCCCCTACGGCATCCTGGCACGCCACGGTATCGGCGAAGACGGTGATCTGCCTGGCTTGAAGAATTTCTTCATTCTCCATGAAGGCGTCATCGGCATGGCCGACGGGACACTGACGGAGGTGGACTATGGCGACGTCCGTGATTTCGACATCGACCCGAATGAGCGTGCGCAGGCCGAGGTATATCAGGTAAAGGAAAATGGCTGGATCGGTTTCACCGATCATTATTGGATGACCACTCTGATCCCTGAGCCTGGTTCCGCATTCAAAGCTGCCGCCAAGTATGACTCGCGTCGCAAAATCTATCAGACAGAAACGGTTCTGCCGACGCTGACAGTTGCGCCCGGCGCGACCGAGCAGGCTACCACACGCCTATTTGCCGGTGCAAAAGAATGGGAGGCCATTCGGGAATACCAGTCAGAAGGCGTTCAGAAGTTCATCGACAGCATTGATTGGGGCTGGTTCTTCTTCCTGACCAAACCGATCTTCTGGCTTCTGCACAACATCAACGTGCTGATTGGCAACATGGGTTGGTCGATTATCGGCCTGACACTGATTATCAAGGCGATTCTGTTCCCGCTGGCGTTCAAATCCTACGTCTCGATGGCGAAGATGAAAGAACTGCAGCCGCAGATGGAGGCCCTGAAAGAGGCCGCCGGCGACGACCGACAGAAGATGCAGCAAGGCATGATGGAACTGTACAAGAAGGAAAAGGTGAACCCGGCTGCGGGATGTTTGCCGATCCTGTTGCAGATTCCGATCTTCTTCTCGCTGTATAAGGTGATTTTCGTCACGATCGAACTGCGCCAGGCACCCTGGTTCGGACCGTTCCAGGACCTGAGCGCACCTGACCCGACATCGATCTTCAACTTCTTTGGCTGGCTGCCATGGGCGGCACCCGCGCCTGAAAGCTTCATGGCGCTGATCTTCATCGGTATTCTGCCGCTGTTGCTGGGTATTTCGATGTGGTTGCAACAAAAACTAAACCCGGCACCAACAGACGCCACTCAGGCGATGATCTTTGCATGGATGCCTTGGGTCTTCATGTTCATGCTGGGTGGTTTTGCAAGCGGTCTGGTTGTCTACTGGATAGCGAACAACACGATCACATTCACGCAGCAATATCTGATCATGCGCAGCCAGGGCTACACCCCGGACGTGTTCGGAAATATAAAATCCGGCTTCAAGAAAACGCCGAAAACGGACAACAAATGAGCGGGACAGTCTCAGACCTCTGGCGTCACCCGATCAAAAGTCACGGGCGCGAGGCGCTGAGCCAGATCACAGTCATCCCCGGGCAGACCATGCCCGGGGATCGCGTTTGGGCTGTTGCTCATGAAGCTGCCAAGACGGATGGATCGGATTGGGCCCCTTGTTCGAATTTCACCCGGGTCGCTAAAGCACCCGAGCTGGCGGCGATCTCAGCCGAACTCCAAGACGAGCGTGTAACTTTACGCCATCCTGACCGGCCTGATTTATTATTTGCCCCGGATACCGAACAGGAGATTTTCCTGGATTGGGTAAAACCTCTGATGCCCGCCGACCGCGCGGCACCTGCCAGAATAGTCCGGGTTCCGGGACGCGGGATGACCGACAGTGATTTCCCGTCCATCAGCCTGTGCAACATGGCATCACACCACGCTGTCGAGCAAAAGCTTGGCCAGTCGCTGTCAACCGTCCGCTGGCGCGGGAACATCTGGTTTGACGGCCTGCCCTTGTGGGAAGAGTTTGACTGGTTGGGGCGCGACGTCCGCATTGGGCAGGCCGTGTTCCGTATCCGCGAACGCATTACCCGTTGCATGGCCACCACCGCGAACCCAGAGACTGGCGCACGTGACGCAGACACTCTGGGTGCGCTGAGCAATTGGGGCCATCAGGATTTCGGTGTTTACGCCGAAGTCATTCAGGGTGGTGAAGTCCGCCTGAATGATGAGGTGAGCGTGCTATGACATCGCTTCCGTTTCCACTGGCTGAAGAGCCGGATGACCTTTCCAAAGAACACGGGCGCAAGCTGTTTGCGGGCCCTTCTGAATTTGTCAAAGGCGTGGTCGCCATGAACGGCCTGCCCAGCCCTGATCGGTTGGAGGTCTGTTTTGCAGGCCGGTCGAACGTCGGCAAATCCAGCCTGATCAACGCGCTGACCGGAACCAAGGGTTTGGCGCGCGCCTCGAACACGCCCGGGCGCACGCAAGAGATCAACTTTTTCACCCAAGGCCCCGAACTCTATCTGGTGGACTTGCCCGGCTATGGATACGCCAACGCCCCGCTGAAAGTGGTGGAGAAATGGCAGAAGCTGCTGAAACAGTATCTCAGTGGTCGCCAGACCTTGCGTCGTGCCTTTGTACTGATCGATGCGCGCCACGGCGTGAAACCAGTCGATGCCGAGATCATGAAGCTGCTGGACACCAGCGCCGTGACCTTTCAATGCGTTCTGACCAAGTCGGACAAGGTGAAAGCCAAGGACCGCGAAAAGGTGCTGGACCAAACACGTGCGGCCCTATCCAAGCACCCCGCAGCGTTCCCGGAAATCGTGCTGACCTCTTCCGAAAAAGGCGACGGTATCGCAACCCTGCGGTCCATCATTGCGCATCTGGAATAGCTTCACACTTGGCAGGGCCGGACAAAGGCCCTAACACAGGTCTCCAAAGGGACTTTAGCCATGAAGACAAGAGATATGAACCGGGACTGGATCGCCACCGCAGCCACACTCAACAGCGCTCTGCCCTATCTGCAGCGCTATGACGGGGCCATTGTCGTCATCAAGCTGGGCGGTCACGCAATGGGCAGCGATGAGGCGATGGAAAGCTTCGCCCGTGACGTGGTTCTGATGCGTCAGGTTGGGGTTAATCCAGTTGTCGTTCATGGTGGCGGTCCGATGATCAACGCGATGCTGGACAAGCTGGATATCCAGTCTGAATTCGTGAACGGCAAGCGTGTGACAGACACAGCAACCGTCGAAGTGGTCGAGATGGTTTTGTCCGGTCTTGTGAACAAGCGCATTGTCCAGGCGATCAACGATCAAGGGGGTTCTGCCGTGGGGCTGTCTGGTAAGGATGCAAACCTGATGGTCTGCGACCAGACGGACGCATCTCTGGGATATGTGGGCACCCCCTCTGACATGAACCCGAAGATTCTGCATGACTTGTTCTCTCATGATGTGATCCCGGTGATTGCCCCGTTGGGTGCCGGCCGCGATGGTGAAACCTTCAACGTCAATGGCGATACGGCGGCGGGTGCAATTGCTTCGGCCCTGAAAGCCGACCGTCTGCTGCTGCTGACCGATGTCTCAGGCGTCAAGAATGCCGCCGGAGATGTTGTGACCGAACTGAAGGCAGGACAAATTCGCGAAATGACCCGCGAAGGCACGATCGCGGGCGGCATGATCCCCAAAACTGAAACGGCCCTGGACGCGCTGCACAGCGGCGTCCGGGCCGTGGTGATCCTGGACGGGCGCGCACCGAATGCCGTGTTGCTAGAATTGTTTACAGAACACGGGGCCGGGTCGCTTATAAGGCCGGACTGACCCGTTCAAGGAAGGATGAAACATGGCCAATCTTGCGCAGCCTTCCTCTGACCCAAATGCGATATCCTATGACCACATCGTTGAAGTCGCTCATCGTGAGGGACTGATTGTCATGGGAGCACTGCATCCCCGTAAGGTGGAAGCCAAACAGCTTGAATCCGGTACGTTGGTCCTTTTAGGCGCCGGAGGGGACTTTTGGCCTGTTTTGAAGGCCGCACCAGAATGGGGGGCACCGGACCCGGTTGACCGCTGGTCCACTAGGATCATTGGCGAAATAGCCCAGACATTTAATGCCGAGGCCTATTTCCCTTTTGGCGGGCCACCTTATGCCCCTTTCATCGATTGGGCCCTGAAATCAGGACGGACCTTCAGCAGCCCGGTGGGCGCTTTGGTGCATGACACGGTGGGTATGATGATCTCATATCGAGGTGCACTGCACTTTGCCGAAGAATTCAGTATCCCGGACACACCCGGACAATCTCCCTGCATTACCTGCGTCGCGCCATGTACGCAGGCCTGCCCGGTCGGTGCCCTGAACGCTCAGGAATTCTACAACATCTCAGCCTGCCACAGCCACCTGGACACAACCCAAGGACAGACCTGCATGACCGGCGGATGTCTTGCCCGCCTTGCATGCCCTCTCAGTGCAGGAGCGGAGCGCACATCAGAACAGTCGGCCCATCACATGAGGTCGTTCCACACGTCATGACCCGCACGCTGATCCTGACACGCCACGCCAAATCCAGCTGGGATAACCCGATTTTGGATGATCATGCGCGCCAGTTGAACAAACGTGGACGCAAGTCAGCCTCCGCAATTGCCAAATGGCTGCGTACACATGGTTGGGTGCCGGATGAGGTTCTCAGCTCGACCTCGACCCGAACCCGCGAAACCTGGGATAGAATGGCGATGACAGCCCGGCAGGTCCAGTTTCGCGATGCGCTTTACCTGGCAGGGCCTGACCAGATGATACGCCAGCTGTTCGATGCGAAAGGGCAAACCGTTTTGATGTTGGGGCACAATCCTGGGATAGCGCAGCTTGCGCACCAGCTGGTGCGGGATGCTCCGACACATCCGCGATTTCTGGACTATCCGACCTGCGCAACGACCGTCATGGAATTTGACATCACCAGTTGGGCCGAGGTGCAATGGCACCGCGGAAAAGTCCTTGGCTTCGCCCTTCCGCGCGAGTTGTTGGAATAAAAAAGGCGGGGCAAAACCCCGCCCTTTCTTCAATTTCAGGCAGTTTAGTGCCCCAAAATCTGGCTGAGGAACAGTTTGGTCCGTTCGCTCTGCGGATTGTTGAAGAACTCTTCCGGCTCGTTCTGCTCCACGATCTGGCCCGCGTCCATAAAGATCACGCGGTTGGCGACCTGACGGGCAAAGCCCATCTCGTGGGTCACACAGAGCATGGTCATACCTTCCTCGGCCAGTTCGATCATGGTGTCGAGCACCTCTTTGATCATCTCGGGGTCCAACGCCGATGTCGGTTCGTCGAACAACATGATCCGCGGCATCATGCACAGCGAACGCGCAATCGCCACACGCTGCTGCTGACCACCGGACAACTGGCCAGGATATTTCAGCGCCTGATCCGGAATCTTGACCTTTTCAAGGAAATGCATCGCACGTTCTTCGGCTTCTTTCTTGGGCGTTTTGCGCACCCAGATCGGGGCCAGTGTGCAATTTTCCAGAATGGTCAGGTGCGGGAACAGGTTGAAGTGCTGGAACACCATGCCAACTTCAGACCGGATCTTGTCGATGTTCTTCAGATCATTCGACAGCTCGATCCCGTCCACAACGATCTTGCCCTGCTGGTGTTCTTCCAGCGCGTTCAGGCAGCGGATCAGCGTGGATTTGCCCGAGCCCGACGGACCCGCGATAACGATCCGCTCGCCCTGATTGACGGTCAGATTGATATCGCGCAGCACATGGAATGATCCGTACCACTTGTTCATGCCGTTGATTTCGATGGCGACCTCGTCGCTCACCTGCATCTTCGAGCGGTCGATTTCGCGTTCTACTGCAAGTTCAGACATGTGTTGAACTCCTTAACGATGATCTGTGGCAAGGCGACGCTCGAGCCACTGAGAATATTGAGAAATGCCGTAACAGACGACGAAGAACAAAAGCGCGGCAAAGCCCAGAAGCTCCCAATAGACGCCGTTCCATTCGGTCGACGCCAGAATGGGTCCCCGGATCATGCCCACCAGATCGAACATCGAGATGACCGAAACCAGTGTGGTATCCTTGAACAGGCCCACGGCCACGTTCACGATCCCAGGGATCGAAATCTTCAGAGCCTGCGGCAGGATGATCAGCCGCATCGCCTGCGGGTAATCAAGGCCCAAGCTGTCTGCTGCTTCGTACTGTCCACGCGGAAGTGCCGCCAGACCGCCACGGATCACCTCGGCGATATAGGCGGCTGAGAACATGGTGATCATGATCACAACGCGCAGGAACAGGTCGACTGTGCTATCAGGCGGGAAGAAATACGCCAGCATCACCGAAGCCACGAACAGCAGCGTAATCAGAGGCACGCCACGGATGAATTCGATAAAGATAACGCATACCCACTTGATCAGCGGCATGTTCGACTGACGACCCAAAGCCAACGCGATACCCAGTGGCACCGACAGCGACACACAGGTCACGCCCAGCATCATGTTCAGCATAAAGCCACCCAGATCACGGCTGGGAACAGCTGTGAGCCAAGCATTCTCTGATGCACTTTCCGGGATCAGGGCTCCGCCGACATTCCAGATGACCAACGCAGTCACAATAGCCCCAAAGAAGCCGGCAGCAAAACTGTTGTTGCCCAGCTTCTGGAACACAGCACCTGCTGCAATGAAGCCGACAAGCGCCACCAGAGGAACCAGGATCGTACCGCCCCAGATCAGCCAAAAGGCCACAAACGGGTAAACCGCAGTGAACAGCAGCATCTTGCGCGGCAGGTCAAAGAACAACACCGGGGCAAGGGCAACCAGCATCAGCACAAACGCCAGGTTTGGTCTCCAATAAGCGTCGGCCGGGTACTTGAAGCCATAGATCAGCTGAGGCCAGCGTTCCGTCAGAACCGCAAAACAGGCACCGGTCTTGCCGTCCAGGATCTCGCGACATTCCGCCAGAGAGTTGGCATTCCACACCCCGTTCAAAATCCACGGCAACGTGTTTTTCAACAGAATGTAGATCAGCACCAGCGACAGCACCGTCAGGATGGTGTTTGTCACGCCCGAGAAGAGGTTCTCGCGTAGCCACTTGACCACTCCGACTTCATTTGCAGGTGGCGGTGAAGGCGGGATAGTGCCTTCGGCGACAAAGGCGATCGGGTTTGTTGTTTGATCACTCATGGCTCAGCGCTCCTTCAACTTAACGGAGGCGTTGTAGATGTTCATCGCCATCGAAATCAGCAACGAGGCTGTCAGATAGAAGAGCATCAGCAGCAGCACACATTCGATCGCACGACCGGTCTGGTTCAGCGTGATGCCGCCCAGCGTGGCTGTGATGTCTGCATAACCAACAGCGATCGCCAGCGACGAGTTCTTGGTGATGTTCAGGTATTGCGAAATAAGCGGCGGTATGATGACCCGCAGTGCCTGGGGCAGAACGACAAGGTTCATGATCCGTCCGGGTCGCAAACCCAGTGCGGCGGCGGCCTCGGTCTGACCTTTGTTGATCGCCTGAATACCCGCACGTACGTTTTCCGCAATGAAGGCACCGGTGTAGATCGACAGGGCGAACCACAATGCAATCAGCGGGCCGCCAACCTTGATACCACCGCTGAAATTAAAGCCTTTCAGAGCGGGAATATCCCAGGTCAAACCCATGATGAGCATCAGCAAGGCAAAGGGCACCAGCCAAACAGCCAATTTGACCAAGAATGTCTTCGGACGTTCGCCGGTCTCTTCCTGTTTCAATGTCGCCCGCTTTTCGATCTCGTGCGAGGCGAACCACGAACCGATCAAAACGACAATCACCAGCAACCAGTTCAGAATGGTTGCGCCAAACAGCCCGTTTGCGAACTCGGGCCGCGGGATATAGACACCCCGGTTGGTAAAGGCAAAGGCGTCGAACAACATACTGGATGTGGCGGCATCGCCCCGGAACGCGCGTGGCGCGGGCAGTACAGCCGTCATGATGGTGAAGATTATGATGATCCAGATCAGAACCGGAATATTCCGGAAGATCTCGACATAGACCGCCATCAGTTTCGACACGAGCCAGTTGTTCGAAAGCCGCAGAACCCCCGCGATCACGCCGAACACCGTGGCCGTGATACATGCCAGAAAGGCAACCAACAGCGTGTTGAGAATACCAACAACAGCCGCACGCCCGTGACTGGACTGGCTGTCATATTCTATCAGTCTCTGGTTGATGTCATACCCGGAGGAGTCGCCCAAAAACGAGTAAGAGATGTTGAGCCCTGCGGCCCGAAGGTTCTGGATCAGGTTGTTTCCGAGATACCAGATGGAAAGCGCAATAACGATCGCCGCGATCACCTGAAACGTCAGGGAGCGATAGCGAGTGTCGTTAATGAGCATGGACAACCGAAAGTCAGCTTTCGGTGGATCAGTCATAGTCGACATATTTTGAAATCCCCGTAGCGTGCGGTTTTTTTGTCTTGGCGAGTTTTTCCCGCTCTGAATGCTTCCGCAGCTCTTTGATGTGAAGAGGGCGCAGGTTATACCCTGCGCCCATCTCCGTAGATTTTAGCGGAACGGCGGCGAATACAGCAGGCCGCCTTCGGTCCACTGAGCGTTCAAGCCGCGCGCCAGACCAATCGGAGTTTCTTCACCGATGTTCTTGGCGAATACTTCACCATAGTTGCCACCTGCTTTGATGGCTTTGGCAGCCCAGTCAGCGTCCAGACCCAGCATCTCACCCAGAGTACCTTCGGTACCCAGCAGGCGGTTGATTTCCGGGTTGTCGGTGCCACCGCTCAGCTCATCGATATTGGCCGAGGTCACACCCAGTTCCTCTGCCGAGACCAGCGCGTTCAGAGTCCAGCGGACAACGTCGCCCCATTCGTGGTCACCGTGGCGAACCAGCGGTCCCAGAGGCTCTTTCGAGATGATTTCGGGCAGCAGAACATGCTCATCCGGTGCTTCAAACGTGGCGCGCGTCGCAGCCAGACCCGATGCGTCAGTGGTGTAAACGTCACACGAACCAGCCAGATATTGTTGTTGCGCTTCGGCGTTGGTTTCGATCGGAACCGGCTCATAGCTGATGTTGTTCGAGCGGAAGAAGTCCGCTAGGTTCAGCTCGGTTGTGGTGCCGGTCTGGATACAAACGGTTGCGCCGTCCAGTTCCTTGGCCGAGCTGACGCCCAGCGCCTTGGGAACCATGAAGCCCTGACCGTCATAGTAGTTCACACCAGTGAATTCGAACTTCAGGTCGACGTCGCGGCTGAAGGTCCATGTGGTGTTACGGGCCAGCATGTCGATTTCGCCGGATGCCAGCGCAGTAAAGCGTGTTTTACCGGTGGTCGGAACAAACTCAACGGCGTTTGCGTCGCCCAGAACGGCAGCAGCAACAGCGCGGCACAGCGAAACGTCAAAGCCTTGCCATTCACCATTTGCGTCGGGTGCAGCAAAACCAACCAGACCGGTGGTCACGCCGCAATTCAACTTGCCGCGCGCCTTGACGTCGTCAATGGTGCCCGCCGCAGCTGCACCAGCAGCCAGACCGGCAATCGTCGCCGCGCCCAAGATTACGGATTTTTTCATTTTTACCTCTTCCTGATTTTCCGTCTCATAAGAAACGGCTCTGCCCGGCAAGTGGATGCCGGATAGGTTACCCCAAAGGTGTCTCCCCTTTAGTGGGACTGAGTTTGGGCGTATTCATAAACAAACGTCAAGGGTCGGATCATCGAAATCGATGTTTCACCCCCCAAGCCCTTTGCACAATTGCCCAAATATCAGGAATTATGGCTCAAACTGACATATCAAAGAAGCGTTTTGCATGCAGAAACGCCGCCCTTTTGACCTCAGCAACCTCATGCGCCTCGTCATCATGGCCCCATTGCTCGATCTGCCAGATTTCGTCCAGTCGCGAAATGCGCCATATCTCGTCCGGATTGCGCCAATCCAAGGCTGCCGCGAACCCAAGAATCAACGACCCTGACAGGCTGACAAGGTCGTGGAAGGCCGCCAGTTGAAACGCATTCAGCGCATGGACCCGTGCGCGCAGCGTCTCCAAGGCCGGACGCGCTTGTGGTTGGTGCAGCACCCCTGCGACCGGTACCAGACGAACGGACAACGTAGATTCGGCCCAATCCAAGGCCGGGTCCCATTCGTCACTTTGGCGGTTCTGCAGCTCTTGCGGGTGCGTGGCACGGTAACACAGCAGATCAGAATCGCCGTAATCGGCCAGCATGTCGGCCACTTCTGCATGCTGAACGCGCACTTTGTCGATTGCGGCATTGGCACAACGTGTGAACGGCATTGTCGCAGGATCAACTTCTTTTTCTTGCGCATCCCATTCTACCGCGACCGCTTCGGCCATGCTGCGGGTCGGCAAGATCAAACCTTTCTTGGCGGGCGTTTTGACACGTCGACCGTCCAATTCAACCGCAAACCCGCCGTCGGCCTCGACAACGGCACTGTCTTTCCAGAAGCGTTTTGGTTTCCAGTCGCTCATTTCCTAGTTCCATATTCCAGCCAGCGCCGTGGGCAACTGGTCAAATGTCTCGATCACGCAAGTCGCCGAAGCCAAAGCCGAGCGATCATGGTATCCCCAGGTCACCCCAATTCCGCGCACACCCGCCGCCGCAGCCATGTCCATGTCAAAGCTCGTGTCACCAATCATCACTGCGCAATCCGGATCAACACCGGTTTCAGACAAGGCGGTCTGCACCATGGACGGGTGTGGCTTGGACGGGTGATGATCTGCAACCTGACGCGTCACAAAATAAGCCTCCAGCCCGTGCGCCTCGATCAACGCATCAAGACCGCGCTGTGACTTGCCGGTGGCTACTCCTAAAAGTACTTCGGGCACAGCGTGCAACGCTTCAATCGCCTCACGCGCGCCGGGATAAAGCGGCGAACTGGCCGCACCCAGGTCCAGCCGATGTGCGTGGTAAGCCTCTTTGTACCCTTCAACCAGATCACCCTGGACCAAGGATGGTTGATCCGGTGCCAGTCGCGCAATGGCGTGTGGCAAGGACAGACCCACAATCGAAAGGATCGCGTCGCGCGACGGGACAGGCACCGAAGCCGCCTGAAAGCTGGTTGTCATGGAGTGAACGATACTGCCCTGACTGTCGACCAGCGTGCCGTCGACATCAAACAGAACCAGCCGTACGGGTGCGCTCATTGCAGATCCTCAAACGGATCGTCAGCAGCCAGATCCTCGGTCCACCCGAACGTATCCCAGCTGTGCTTCATATGATCCGGCAAAGGTGCCGTGACTGTCACAGGCTTACGGGTCATTGGGTGTTGAAACGACAGTCGCCGGGCATGCAGGTGAAGCTTTTTACTAATGATCCCGCCCAGTTGCGCGCCCCAGCCGTCGCCAAGGTTTTCCTGGCCCGAGCCGCCGTATTTACCATCCCCGATAATCGGATGCCCGATGGCCGCCATGTGGGCCCGCAGCTGGTGCGTCCGCCCGGTGATCGGCTCCATTGCAACCCATGCGGCACGGCCGGCCACCCGGTAGAGGGTCGCGTAATGCGTGTGCGCGCGTTTGGCGCCTGGTGTGCTGTCGATTTCGTTCATATGCACGGGGATCATCTTTTCGCCTTCGCCGTGCTTGCCATGACCCGGTGCTTTGACAAGGCCCGTCTTGATCTCACCCAGGTAGGGAGTCGGAACACCGGCCACCAGTGCCCAATAAATCTTGCGCGTGTCGCGGTGACGGAAAGCGGCCGTCAGGCCCTTGGCGGCCTCACGCGTGCGGGCCATCAACAGAACACCTGACGTATCTTTGTCCAAGCGGTGGACCAGACGCGGGTTCTCGTCATAGCCGAACCGCAACGCCTCGGACAGGCTGTCGACATGCCGGGTCTGCCCGCTGCCGCCCTGAACCGGCAGGCCCTGCGGCTTGTTGAGCGCCAGAATGTGATCGTCGCGGTAGATCACGCAGGACTGGATCATCTTGGCATCGGCATCCGAGATACGATGTTTGACCTCAGCCGGTTTGTGATCTGCGTCAGGCAAAGGCGGCACACGCACCACTTGCCCAACCTCCAGCCGGGTCGAGGCTTTGGCGCGGCTGCCATCGACACGCAGTTCACCCTTGCGACACATCTTTTCAATGCGGCCCTGACTGACATGCGGAAACAGACGGCGCAGCCAGCGGTCAACGCGCTGGTCGCCATCCCCTTCAGCGACTGTAATCATCTGTACGCCAATCATGCCACTAACCCTTGCACCGCGCGGGTGAGCCGCCCGGATTGCACCTTTGTCCGTGTCCCAGAAATCATGGGCGTCTGTCGCGCGCAATGCACCAAGAGTCAAGGTATCTGGTCGTTGCGATCAGATGTTCGAGAAATCCCCGTGCCGCCCGGCACCATCCCGGAAACGCCCCGCGCCCGAGGTTCCTTCGCGACGGATCGCCTCCAACCCGTTGGCCCATTCCACCTTGAGCGCTTCGCGCACCGGCATACCCCGCGTTTCGATGATCGAACGGCGGTCAGCCCGCACAGCCTCTTGCGGAAAACGTGCAATTTCATGGGCCGTTTCTTCAGCTGCAGAACGCGCTTCACCATGCGGGACGACCTTTTCTGCCAGCCCGATCCGATAACATTCTTCGGCCTCGACTTTCCGACCTGTCAAGGCGATCTCCAGCGCTTTGCCTTGCCCCACCAAACGCGGCAACCGGACCGAGCCGCCATCCATCAGCGTAATCCCCCAGCGGCGGCAGTAAACACCCAGATATGCCGTTTCCGCCATCACGCGGATATCGCACCAAAGAGCAAGCTCCATGCCTCCGGCCACGGCGGCACCCTCAATCGCGCCGATGACCGGTTTCGAAAGCTCCAGCCGGGACGGTCCCATCGGCCCAAGTGTCGAAGTGGCTGAACCTATTGGAAAGGCATGCTTGTCGAAATATGCCTCACGCAGTTCAGGATCGGCCAGCGAGGCGGCGAGTTTCAGATCCCAGCCCGCGCAGAAATTGCCACCCTTGCCCCAGAACACAGCGGCTTTGGCAGAACTGGCTTCAAAACTCAGGAATGCGTCAACCAGAGCTACAGCGTGTTCCGTATCAACGGCATTCCGAGCATCCGGCCTGTCATGGATGATGGTCCAGACGTCTTGGGTCTTTTCAATTGAAACCGGCATTTTCCGTCCTCCCTTGCTGGCATTGACCCAAGGGAACCGTTCTATTGCGAACCTGTCGCCTGTGACGCGGCGGCATGTCCAATACTGACCCTGCGTAACTAACTGTTGCGCTGTGTCCGAAGCTTGGCAAAGTAATCGAGGCGCTTTTTCAGCTCTCGCTCGAACCCGCGTTCCACCGGCTGATACAGTACCGGGCGTTTCATGGATTCCGGGAAGTAGTTCTGACCCGAAAACCCATCCTCGGCGTCATGGTCATAAGAGTAACCCGCACCATATCCCTGATCCTTCATAAGCGAAGTGGGTGCGTTCAGGATATGCTTGGGCGGTGGCTCGCTGCCGGATTGTTTGGCCAGTCGCATGGCCGCTTTATAGCCCACGTAAGCCCCATTGGATTTTGGGGCCAGCGCCAAATAAACCAAGGCTTGCGCCAGCGCCAATTCTCCTTCGGGAGACCCCAGCCGTTCATACGTTTCCCACGATTGCAGGCAAATGGCCTGCGCCTGAGGATCCGCCAGACCGATATCCTCAACTGCCATCCGCGTAATCCGACGCGCCAGATAGCGCGGGTCTTCGCCGCCGGTCAGCATTCGTGCGAACCAGTACAACGCAGCATCCGGGTCAGACCCACGTACCGATTTATGAAGGGCCGAGATCAGGTTGTAATGCTCATCACCCGACTTGTCGTATTTCGCAGCCCGCCGCATCAGCCGCGTCGACAATGCATCGGGATCCAGCGGCGCGTCCACTTTCCAGGCCGAGACCTGTTCGATCAGGTTCAGCAACGCCCGCCCATCGCCGTCTGCCATTTCCTGCAACGCATCGCGCGCAGCCGGGGTCAAAGGCAATGCGCGGTCCAACTCTTTCTCGGCGCGCTGCGTCAGGCGTTCAAGGTCGGCAAGGCTGAGGCGTTCCAGTACCAGAACCTGCGACCGGCTTAGCACAGCGGCATTAAGTTCAAATGACGGGTTTTCGGTTGTGGCACCGACCAACAGGATGGTGCCGTCTTCCATATGGGGCAGAAACCCGTCTTGCTGTGCCTTGTTGAAACGGTGGATCTCGTCCACGAACAACAGCGTCCCCTGCCCGTTCTGCCGGCGAATCTTGGCGGCCTCGAAGACCTTCTTCAGGTCAGGCACACCCGTGAAGATCGCACTGATCTGGACAAAATGCAGATCGGTTTCCTGCGCCAAAAGCCGCGCTATGGTCGTCTTTCCTACCCCGGGCGGACCCCAAAAGATCAGGCTGGACAGACTGCCCGCCGCCAGCATCACGCCCAGCGGAGCTTCCGGCCCCAGCAACTGCTCCTGACCGATGACGTCGCCCAGCGATTGGGGCCGCAATCGATCTGCCAAAGGGCGGTGCGGGGCATCGACGGGTTCGGTTGGCCCGGTGTCGAACAGATCGCTCATACGTTACAGCCGGAATCGCAGGGACACGGAGCGGCCTTCGCGTTGAAGCCCCATGTGCACGCGGCGTCCCGGGTCCGTCATTGCGCGTTCGACATCACCGGGGCGCTGAATATCGGCCGCATTGATGGTCTCGATCACATCGCCAGGCCGCAACCCGGCCCGCGCGCCAAAAGCGCCCGGATCGACGACAACAACGCCGGTCAGAGACAGGGGCAGACCCAGCTTGGTAATCACCGCCGGATTGATTCGGGACACAACTAAGCCCGGCAGAACTGTATTGTCGTCCAGCGCGGTTTCTTCGGCAGCGGGTGTTTCAGGTGCTTTGATCAAGGCCACCTCGACCTCATCGCTTTGGTCGCCGCGCAGCCGCGTCAGAACCGAGCTTCCCCCCACACCCGCAATAGACATGCGGAACTTCATTTCAGCGGGGGAGTTCACCTCGTCCCCGTCCACATGGGTGACAACATCGCCCACCTTCAGCCCCGCCTCGCGCAGCGGGCTGAGGTCATGCAGGTCCGAGATCACAACGCCCAGCGGGATAACCAGCCCCAAAGATTCCGCGATATCCGCGCTCATGTGCTGACCCGACATTCCCGCCCAAGGGCTGACAAAGCTGTCATTGCCTTGCTGCGCCTGTTTCAGGAACTCAGCCACCAGATTTGCCGGGATGGCAAAACCGATACCGTTGGAACCGCCCGACCGTGTCAGGATCGACGTGTTGATCCCGATCAGATCGCCATTCACGTCGATCAATGCGCCGCCGGAATTGCCCGGGTTGATCGCCGCATCCGTCTGGATGAAATACCCGCGACCGTTGCCCGTTGCCGTTCCCGTGCGCGCCAGACCCGAGATGATGCCCGAGGACACGGTTTGCCCCACACCAAAGGGGTTCCCAATGGCCAGGGCCAGTTCGCCAACTTCAACCTGATCGGAATCCCGCAGGCTCAGGAAAGGCAGGTTTTCGGCCTCTTCTAAGCGCAGGATCGCGATGTCGCTTTCTTCATGGCCAAGTACAACTGTGGCCGAAAACTCGCGTCGGTCCGTGGTGACGACCCGGATCTCTGTTGCGGACCCAACCACATGATAGTTGGAGACCACGTAACCGTCATCGGACAGGATCACACCAGAACCCAACGAGTTTTGAACGCGCGGCTGTGGCGTGCCAAAGCCCCGGCCAAAGAAGTCTTGAAAAAACGGGTCCGAAAAGAACGGGCTGGCCCGCCCCTGCCGCACGATCTTGGCATAGATATTCACGACCGCAGGAGAGGCTTTTTTCACCACAGGAGCAAATCCCAGCGAAATCTCGGCCTGCGACTGCGGCACGCGTGTTTCAGCCGTCGCAAATGTGGAAACTGCACAGGTCAAAGCGATAAGTGTCGCGCGAAGCATGGATACCTCTACCTCAAAAGCTGCGTAGGATATGCGACTACGGGCGCGCTAATGCAAGCACCTGTCCGGCGCACTCAATCCAGCGGCGCGTGCAGGCGGGTCCCTTTTGTAATGATCCCGCCCCGATTACCCACTTCGATCGACCCGTAACGCTGTTTGAAAACGTCAGGTAACTCCCGGTCTCCCTCGGGTGAGAGCCATAGGCGAAAAAGATGCCGACGGTCGGCCGGATCAGGCCAGTCCACAAAACCCGTCCGGTCATGCAACTGAGAATGGTTGTAGACAAATTGCATATCGCCGGGTTGCAACCGCATGGTCAGATATAGATCTGGGTCGTTCGACAAGGAGTCGAACTTGTCCAAAGCAGCGACATGCTCTGGGGTCAGGCGCATGGCTTCGGGAAACCGCTGCGCACTGTCGATATACTGCCGCTGATAGAACACGGTCAGCTTGCCATCATGCCAGTTGAAGGGCGGAATGGTCATAAAGGGCTGCATCCCTTCCGGCACTTCGCCGCGCCGGTCGGTCGCTATCGGGTCGAACAATCGCTCCAGCAGGTCCGGGCATTCGTTGCGCATCCGGTTGTAGATTGCTTCAGCGCTGAACAGCAGTGAATCCCCGCCCTCCTTGGCGTCCCGAAAACACAATAGCCCTACGATATCGGCGCTGTCTGTGTGAAATGTCTGGCGCTCGTGAGTCTGATAGATCCGCGTGTTCGGGTCATTTGCGTCCGCACCGATATCCCGGACATAACCCAGAATATGCCCCTGCGCATTCAGGGATCGCGCCGATCCCAAATGGGCACCCACCCCGCAGAAGATCGCGGCGGCCATCTCCTGAGAATAGGTCTCGACCGGCAGGCCCCGGATCACTTCGAACCCAATACCGTTGATCAGCGTGTCTTTTAGAGTCTCAAGATGGCGGTCGAACCGGCGCAACGGAAAATCTGTTTTGGTGATTTCGCCAATATCCTGCCCCAAGCTTAGATAGTGGCGCGCGGCTTGCTCAAGGTCTGCGACATCCACAGGGCTCAGATGCAACAGCCATTCATTCTTCCGCGCTGCCATTTCCCGTCCGTTCCAAACAGATGGACCGGTGATTTGTGCCGGTAATTCAGAAAACACGGTCATCGCTGCCTCCAATCACGCTGTTTCAATATTCACGCGTGAGAAAGCACAGTTCATCATCTGAAGTCACCGAAACTTGTTAAAATACGACACCCATCTGGTCCGCGTTCGCAAACGCTTTTGGTTTTACTCTGCTGGCGACCAATCAGAGCCCGGGTCATACTCTTGGATATCCGCAGCGCGTTCGAGCGTGTCAGGACCCAAGTCCGCCTCGAAAATGATCCCGTTCTCACCCACAAGAAACGAATGAATTCCGGTCTCGCCATACTCAGAAGGAACGGCAAGCAGCGCATGACCTGCTACAAAATGATCCCCAACAAAGTAAGAATACGCACCACCCGGAGCACTGGGTCCCTGCCCCTGAAGGATTGTGTAGTAATAACCCAGGAAGGGTTCAGGTTCGTGGTCCTCTTCTCCGTCACTCCACCCAGAGGCCACCGCTCGTGCGAGCGCCGCGCCGACAAAGCTGTCTTCCTCAGGCCAGAACAAACCGTCCTTCACGCCCGGGTCGGAAATGATGTTGCGCGCGAATTCCATCACGCCGTCGCCATTATGGTCGGCCAAACGGAACGCGGCCTGAAGATCGACATAAGCATCAAGCAATTCCATCACTTCCAGCTCATTCAAGCCAATCTCGCGGGCCGAAACTTCTTCGATGCCAGCTTCGAGGTCAAAGTGCCATTCCTCACCGGCCCGAGAAATCGGGATCGGGAAGGGCCAACTGTCTTCCCCCAGCAAAACGACAACACCGTGCTCGTCCGGCTGGAAACGATAGCCCTCGGCATACATGCCAAGCACTTCCTCTCGTCTGGCGCGGTCTTCTTCGGGGTCGCCGGTTGCAAGCAAGTCTTCGGCCTCAGCCCCAAACACATCCAGCAACTGATTCCGATCATCCGACTTCAGAGCACCGACAAACGCATCCAACGCCGCTTGCGGGCTATTGTATCGGGCACCCTCGGATGCCGCTGTGCTCGCCGTGATCAAAAGAATGGCAGAAGAAACTATGAAATTTCGCATCTTATCTCCTCCGCTTTCCCTTGGCCGCGTGCCCGCGTTTTGACGCGCTGTGGGTTCGCTTGCCGGACGCTTTCTTTTGCATGGCTTTCCCTTTGGCCGCAGGTTTTTTCTGCTGAACTGCTGCCCTTTGGGCCTGAGGTTTCTTGGCGGTCTTGGCGTTGCTTTTAACCGGCTTCTTGGCGGCACCAGAGGATTGCTTGGTTCTGTCCACAGCCTTCTGTTTCGCGGCGGCTCTGTCAGTGTCGACATTACCCCGATTGACCTTGGGCAATTGCTTATCATTGCCGCGGTTGGCCAGTGCACCACCCGCAATCGCCCCGGCGCCCGCCCCGGCCGCCAATGCCGCAGCGCCCGAGCCGTCCCGACTTATGTCGGCAGCCCCGGATTCTCTGCTGAGCTTTGAGCGCAACTCATCTGTGCGGCCATTTGGCCGGTCAACGGGCAATGTTCCGGCACCGCCACCAGTGCGTTTATGATCGGCGATTTTGTTCCGCGCTTGTTGCTGACGGTTCGTATCAGGCTTCCATTCAACATCTTTGCGATTAATGTTGTTACCGATATTGACGTTACCATCGACGTCTATGTCGATATTCGGGTTTCTGTAGATCGGGCCACCGCCCCATCCACCGCAGTTTCGGCACCCCCAATAATCGTACCAATCATCGTCATCGTCAAAAATCTCGTCAATCAACGCCACGGTGCCAAAGGTCAGCAGAGCGGCCCCAACGACGTCACCCGTTGATGGCCCGGTGTACACCGTGGCAGGATCATATTGCGGAACATAAACTGTTTCCGTGTTGGTCGGTGTGATGACGACGGTTTCATCCTCTTCAACCTCAACCGTTTGTTCCGGGCCGGACACCAGTGCACCGCTATCGATTGCCTGATCCCGCATCACCTGGACGGCATCCATCACATCGTCAGATTGGGCCAGCATCGCTGTTCCCATCGTTTCGGTCCAGTCGACATGTGTCGCCATTTGCCCAACGATCTCGGGGAACGCTGTTGCAAGCACGCTGACGGACGGGTCCCAGCCCATCGCTTCGATTTCAGGCTCAAGCTCAGCCGGATCTCGGTCTGCATTGTCGATCAGAAAACGCTCGGCCTTCACAATCTCCAGCGGCTGGGTCGAGGCGACAAGTATCTGGATGAGCAGAGTATCCGGGTACAATGCAACCGGCGCGACCAGAGTTTGCAGCTCTGCGTCGGTCAGAAGGTCCGTTGTTTCTTGCGACGCCGCCTCGGTCGTTTCATCTGTGGTTTCCTGCGCGAAAAGCGCAGTGCTTGCGCAAAACAGGGGCGCAAAAATCAGATATCTAAACATATAGCGATCCTTCAATTTCTTTGAGGATCGCCCAAGTTCATGATTCTGGCAACAAATCTCGGAATTTGGCCCAAAGCCAAAAACCAAAAAGCCCCCGCGTCCGGGACGCAGGGGCCAATTATTCGAAAGCAGGGCTTTCTTATTCTTCGTCTGCAGCCTCTTCGGCGGCGACGCGGGCTTTGTCGGCTGCGCCTTTGGCGTCGATGTCACGATCAACAAACTCGATGATCGCCATCGGGGCCATGTCGCCATAGCGGAAGCCAGCTTTCAGGATGCGGACATAACCGCCCTGACGCTCGGCGTAGCGGGGGCCCAGAACTTCGAACAGCTTCGCGACGTCTTTGTCTTCTTTCAGCTGTGATGCGGCCTGACGGCGGGCGTGCAGGTCGCCGCGCTTGCCCAGAGTGACCAGCTTTTCGATGATCGGGCGCAGTTCTTTTGCCTTGGGCAGAGTTGTCTTGATTTGCTCATGCTCGATGAGCGAGCCAGCCATGTTCGCAAACAGAGCCTTGCGGTGTTCATGAGTACGGTTCAGGCGGCGGTAACCACGTGCGTGACGCATTTTTCAATTCCTATCTTGCGTTTTGCTTTGTCTGGCCGGCGATGCGTGTCACCGGCTCTCCTTGGGGCATCATCGCCCAGACAGTCCCCGGAAAGCCGGGCATTGGGAAGACGCGCTTAGAACGCGTCTTCGAATTTCTTGGCCAGATCTTCGATGTTGTCGGGCGGCCAATCTTCGACATCCATGCCGAGGTGCAGGCCCATGCCGGACAGCACTTCTTTGATCTCGTTCAGCGACTTGCGGCCGAAGTTCGGTGTGCGCAGCATCTCGGCTTCGGTTTTCTGGATCAGATCGCCGATGTAAACGATGTTGTCGTTCTTCAGGCAGTTTGCCGAACGGACCGACAGCTCCAGCTCGTCCACTTTCTTCAGCAGCAGCGGGTTGAACTCCAGACCATCGTCCTCGTCCTGACGGCTCGCCGATTCCGGCTCGTCGAAGTTGACGAAGATCGACAGCTGATCCTGCAGAATGCGAGCGGCAAAGGCCAACGCGTCTTCAGGTGTGATCGAACCATCGGTTTCGATCTTCAGGGTCAGCTTGTCATAGTCCAGAACCTGACCTTCACGGGTCGGCTGAACGTCATAGGCGACCTTTTTGACCGGCGAATAGATCGCGTCGATCGGGATCAGACCGATAGGTGCGTCTTCGGGCTTGTTCTTCTCAGCCGAAACATAGCCTTTGCCGGTGTTGACGGTCAGTTCCATGAACAGATCGGCGCCATCATCCAGGTGACAGATGACGTGATCGCGGTTCAGAACCTCGATGCCAGCGCTTTCGCTGATGTCACCCGCAGTGACAATTGCCGGGCCTTTGGCATTGATCGACAGGCGCTTAGGGCCTTCGACTTCCATGCGAAGAGCAACCTGCTTGAGGTTCAGAATGATATCGGTAACGTCTTCACGAACACCTGCGACCGAGGAAAACTCGTGCAGGACGTTGTCGATCTGAACGCTGGTGATGGCCGCACCTTGCAGCGAGCTCATCAGAACGCGGCGCAGGGCGTTGCCCAGAGTCAGACCAAAGCCACGCTCCAGCGGTTCGGCAACCAGGGTCGCCTGGCGTGCGGGATCGTTGCCCGGCTTGGCTTCCAGCTGAGTCGGCTTGATCAATTCTGCCCAATTCTTGTGGATCATGTAATCCCTCCATTCCTGTCCGCGCCCCATGACCAACAAGGTGCAGACGCCCGAGGTTCAAAATGACGTGCTGGGGCCGTGCAAAAACACAGCCCCAGCTCAATTCAAAATCGCTTAGACGCGACGACGCTTCGGCGGACGGCAGCCGTTGTGAGCAATCGGGGTCACGTCGCGGATCGACGTGATGTTGAAGCCCACTGCAGCCAGCGCGCGCAGAGCCGATTCACGACCCGAACCGGGGCCCTGAACTTCGACTTCCAGCGTCTTGACGCCATGTTCCTGCGCCTTTTTGCCTGCATCTTCTGCAGCCATCTGAGCGGCGTAGGGGGTCGATTTCCGCGATCCTTTGAAACCCATGGTACCGGCAGACGACCACGAAATGGCGTTGCCCTGTACGTCCGAGATCAGGATCTTGGTGTTGTTGAAGGTCGAGTTCACATGGGCAACGCCCGATGCGATGTTCTTACGCTCTTTGCGTTTAACGCGAGTCTTATCACGTGCCATCAGTCAGACCCTCCCTTATTTCTTCTTACCAGCGATGGCCTTTGCGGGGCCTTTGCGGGTACGAGCGTTGGTGTGGGTGCGCTGACCGCGAACCGGCAGGTTGCGGCGGTGACGCAGACCGCGATAGCAGCCCAGGTCCATCAGGCGCTTGACGTTCATCTGAACTTCACGACGCAAATCACCTTCGACGGTGTAGTTGGCGTCGATGTGTTCGCGGATGGCCAGAACTTCGGCGTCGGACAGTTCATTGACGCGACGAGTCGCTTCAATGCCCACGGCTTCGCAGATTGCTTTGGCCGAAGTGTTGCCGATACCGGTGATATATGTGAGGGCGATTGGTACCCGCTTTGCAGTCGGGATGTTTACGCCGGCAATACGTGCCACGTGTCACTTTCCTTTTCGTTGCGGTTCCGTAACTCCAGAACCTTTTTTCACAACGCTTGACCGTGGCAGTGTCGCCAGAGGGTCCAGCATTATTCGAGGTGGTCGGGGCGTTTGGGACGAATCCCTCACGCAGACTTGATTCCCTTTAGGGATGGGGGTCGATATGGGCTTTTGGTGGGGCCGTCAAGCCCCAACCTGAAGTCAGCCGAGAATAGCCTCAATAGAGGCGGTCACTTCTTTGATCTCGGCCAGGCCATTGACCGGGCGCAGATCGCCTTTGGCATAGTAATACCCGATCAGCGGCGAGGTCTTTTTGTAGTATTCCATCAGGCGCGTGCGCAGGCTGTCTTCGTTGTCGTCTGCGCGGCGCTGGAAATCGTTTTCCTTGCCACAATTGGTACATTTGCCGTCGGCCGGGATCGGCTTGGTGATATCGTTGTAAACCTCACCACAACCACCACAGGTCGAACGCGCAGTGATCCGCTGCACCAAGGCTTCGTCATCCACACGCATCTCGATCACTGTGTGCAAGGACTGGCCCAGCTTGGTCAGCAATGCCGACAGGGCATCGGCCTGAGCCAGCGTGCGCGGGAAGCCGTCAAAAATGAAACCAGCACCGGTTTCAGTTGTCAGCTTCTCTTCGATCAGGCCGATCACGATTTCGTCTGTGACCAGCTTGCCCGCATCCATGATCGCCGCAACCTTCTGGCCCATCTCGGTGCCCGAGGTTTTGGCTTCGCGCAACATGTCGCCGGTGCTCAGCTGCACCATGCCGCGTGTTTCAACCAGGTGACGCGCCTGCGTCCCTTTACCAGCGCCCGGAGGGCCAAGAAGAATGATGTTCATCGACGAGCGGGTCCCTTCCTGCCGCGTTTCTTGCTCTTACCGCGCAGTTGTGACTTTTCGATCAGCCCTTCGTATTGATGCGCCAGCAAATGGCTCTGCACCTGTTGGATCGTGTCCATAGTCACAGAGACGATAATCAGAACAGAGGTGCCGCCAAAATAGAACGGGATGGCGAACTGGTTCCGCAGAATCTCGGGCAGCAGGCAAACCGCTGCCAGATAGGCTGAACCCAGAACCAGCACGCGGTTGACCACGTATTCCAGATACTCGGCGGTCTTCTTACCCGGGCGGATACCCGGTACAAAACCGTTTTGCTTTTTCAGATTGTCCGCAACATCATCGGGTTTGAACGCCACGTTGAACGTGTAGAAATATGCAAAGAACACGATCATCGACGCAAAGAACAGCAGATACAGCGGCTGTCCGGGGCCAAAGTTGGCCAGCATCCACGACATGATCGGTCCGTTTGTAGCACCCGCCGAGAAGGTCGAGATTGTCACCGGCAGCAACAGCAACGAGCTGGCAAAGATTGCAGGGATCACGCCTGCCGGGTTGACTTTGACCGGAAGGTGGCTGGATCCGCCCTCATAGACTTTCATCCCGGCCTGACGGCGCGGGTACTGGATGTGAACCTTGCGCAGCGCGCGCTCCATGAACACCACGAAGGTAATCACGGCGATGACCATCACGATCACCCCAACGATCACTGCAGGGCTGATTGCACCCGAACGACCCGAAGCAAAGAACTGTGCCAGTGCTGCCGGAACCTCAGCAATGATGCCCACAAAGATGATCAGCGAGATACCATTGCCGATGCCGCGCGCGGTGATCTGTTCACCCAGCCACATCAGGAACATGGTGCCGCCAACAAGAGTAATCATGGTCGACATGCGGAAGAACAGCCCCGGATCTGTCGCCAAATCACCAGCTTCAAGCGAAACCGCCAGACCATAGGCCTGTACAGTGGCCAAGGCCACGGTACCGAACCGGGTGTACTGGTTGATCTTCTTGCGGCCCTGCTCGCCCTCTTTCTTGAGTTGTTCAAGCGCGGGAACCATGGATGTCAGCAGCTGCACGATGATCGAGGCCGAGATATAGGGCATAATGCCGAGGGCAAAGATACCCATCCGCCCCAGCGCACCGCCGGTGAACATCGAAACCATGCCGCCGATGCCTTGCCCCGCCTGCTCCATGAACTCGCGCAGCGCCTGCCCGTCAATCCCCGGCACCGGAATAAAAGTGCCTAGGCGATAGACGATCAGCAAACCCAGCGTGAACAGGATGCGGTTGCGCAGATCGGTGGCTTTGCCCAGAGCAGCCCAGCTTGTATTGGCTGCCATTTGTTCTGCTGCTGATACCATAAATCGGTCTCTCTTATGCAAACGCCGCCCGGAACCGTTTTCCGGCTCGGACGGCGTCTTGGAAAACTCTGAGGTCTATGTAAGCGGGTCTTGGCCCACTCACAAGCGATTACTCTGCCGCAGCAGCTTTTGTGACCTTCAGTGAACCGCCCGCTTTTTCAACTGCCTCAACGGCAGACTTCGAAGCACCGGTTACTTCCAGGTTCACTTTGGCGCTGATTTCGCCTTTGGCCAGAACGCGGATACCGTCCAGCTTGCGGCGGACCAGACCGGACGCAACCAAAGCGTCTTCGGTGATCGCAGCCGAAGCGTCCAGCTTGCCGGCTTCGACAAACTTCTGGATCAGGCCCAGGTTAACAACGGCGAATGCCTTGCGGTTCGGCTTGCTGAAGCCACGCTTGGGCAGACGCTGGTACAATGGCATCTGACCGCCTTCGTAGCCATTGATGGCCACACCCGAGCGGGATTTCTGGCCTTTGATACCACGACCACCCATTTTACCTTTGCCAGAACCCGGACCACGGCCAACGCGAGTGCGTTTAGGTGCGGCGCCTGGATTGTCGCGCAATTCGTTCAGTTTCATTTCGCTTCTCCTAAGCCGGATATGACCCCCGAAGCGTGATGGGCCAAACACGGCATTTCTTGGTTTTGATTCTCATGGCGGAAAGCCACCGCAGGCGTATAGGCCCGATGGCCAAGCTTGGCAAGTCTGTAGATTGCCGTCCGCTCTGCGGCGCAGTCAAAGGTACCCGAACCAGACTGTAAACTGCTCCCAAAAGGGCGACCTCGCCGGTTTCTAACCGTTATTTGAGCACGAATTCCACCAACTTTGGCAGAAACCCCTTGCCATACCGGAGTGGTAGTCTATCGGGATGCCTGTAAACACCAGACTGGCAGGCGCATGACTCACCCTTCTCACTCGCTTCGGGACAAGCCGGAGACAACCGCCGCACGTGACTGGGTAACAACGCTTGCCAAATATCGCGAACCGGACCAACTGCGAAGCACGTTCGAGTTGGGCGTCAGCATTGTTCCCTTCTTCGCGCTTTGGGCGTTGTCCTGGATGTCGCTGTCTGTCAGCTATTGGCTGGCCTTTGCGATTTCCGTGCTCAATGCGGCCTTTCTGCTGCGCCTTTTTGCCATCCAGCATGATTGCGGACACGGCGCGTTCTTCAAGAACCGGACGGTCAGTGACTGGATCGGGCGCGGAATCGGCGTTCTGACCCTGACACCTTATGATGTCTGGCGTCGCACGCATTCCACGCATCACAACAGCTCGGGCAATCTGGGCAAGCGCGGGATGGGCGATATCCACACCCTGACTGTGGCCGAGTATCAAGCCAAAACGCCAATGAACCGGTTCTGGTATCGCGTCTATCGGAATCCGATCACCCTGTTCGTGTTTGGCCCCGGCTATCTGTTTCTGTTTCAGAACCGCCTACCCTTGGGCCTGACCGACAGCGTCAGGTTCTGGGTCAGCGCCATGGCCACCAATGTCGCCATTCTGGCCATATTACTGACGGTCTATTATTTTGGCGGCCTGATGCCGATGCTGCTGATCTTCCTGCCCTCAACCCTGATTGCCGCAGCCGCCGGAGTATGGCTGTTCTACGTGCAGCACCAGTTCGAGGACACACATTGGGAGTCGGATGAGAACTGGCAGCTGCACGAAGCGGCGCTGCACGGAAGCTCTCATTATATATTGCCGTCGGTCTTGCAGTGGTTCACCGCCAATATCGGCATCCACCACGTGCATCACCTCTACAGCCGTATTCCCTTTTATCGCCTGCCCGAAGTGCTGCGCGATCATGATGAGCTGGCCAACAGCAACCGGATGACCATCCGCGAAAGCCTCGCCAACGCACGGCTGCATCTGTGGGATGAGCAAAGCCGCCGCCTGCTGTCCTTCGCCGAGGCGAGGGCGCTTTATGGGTGAGGGGTTCCGTGGCCAGCTGGTTCGTCGGAAAGACGCCAAGAAATCCTATGTGACCCTGGAAAAGGGCAGCTCCATCGCCGTGTCCTCCGGTCGCTGATCGGACCCGTCCTTGGAGAGAGTTAAAGACCCCGCGAAAGCGGTTTTTTTGTACCGGTCGTCTGAACAGTTTTACAAGGCAGCCTTGTATTCGTGGATTAGTGAAGCAGTCTTTAGCATCGCTTCACCCTCGCAGAGTGTAACAAGTTTTTCCGGTGTGATTTCAGGGTTTTTGAGACGTTCGCGCATTCTTCTGAGTGTCGCCATGGTTTCTGATGGTGACAATGAAATGCAGTCGGCAAAAAAACTATCTGCCGACAGTGGCTCTATATCAAATGGCGCGCAATATTCCGGCGGGAAATCTTTCAGATTGTCGGTCACGATAACCGATACGCAGGTCTTAATTGCCGCTGCAAGAACGTGCCGATCTTTCTCGTTAATGCCATCTAGTGAAGGTTCAAGAACCTCGAAATCCTCGACCATAGCTTCCTCAAACGCTCGGCACATATTACTGCGCTGGCGTTTCGCACCCTTATCGGGTTCGGCGATTTCTTTGCGTTGAAGCAGCTTCACTATAGTTCGTTCAGTCTCATCCATGATCTTGTTAGACCATCGAACGCGATAAAATTCAGCTTGGGCAAAGGAAAGTAAAATATTTCGCTTAAGGGCGCTGGATAACACGCAAGCGTCAGCCAGCGCCGTGAAGCGGTCAGCTTGATAGTTCAAAGTAGGCCGTGCTCTCCGTCAAATTCCGCAAGGTCTGCAAGAGCGTCAGCACGCTCAGTGTCACGTTTGTCTTTGTATGCCATCAAGTCGCTTGCTTTGATGCGCCTATGTCTCCCAACGCGATCAAAGGGGATTTCATCTCTTTCAAGCAATTTGATTAGATGAGGGCGTGAAACGTTCAGTATATCAGCTGCTTGTTGCGTGGTCAGTTGACTATCCAGTGGAATCAGTTGGAAGCCTCGACCACTGCTAACTAGCCGCAACAACTCTAAAAAAGAGTGCGCAAGTGCGGGCGAGAGCGTGATTGGCTGCGTCTCACCCTCGACATTAGATATGTTTATTACTGTTTCGCCGTCCTCCTTGATTTGCGAGGCGACGATTTGTCTAAGCGTCTCGGCGTTTGTGCTTTCCAACTCAGTTGGCAAGCGTTCGTCAAAGGCCGGCGCATTTAACGCGGCATTCATAGCGTGTTCTCTCTTATTGTATATGTTGGTTCGATAGAGTTACTTGTCTGGGCTCGGTAGTTTTCCACACACCGTTGTGTATTTATATGGATCTATTCGCAATATTCGCAACAACTTTCTGACAGTATCAAGTAAAAAATGTGTTTAAATTGTGGTGCGATGCATTCAAAAGTTCTTTACAGATAGCGATTTGGCCTAGCCATTGGGATTTGCGCGTAGCATCGAAAAACTTATGCGTGCAAGTTGGCTGGCCGTTCGTAAACTACCTTTCTCAGCATTGCAGAACGCAAGTAATTCCCTATAGACACCCACCGCCAACACTGCTAAACGCACCCAATCTTGCGGCCTCGGATTCGTTCCGGGGCCTCTGATATTTGTAACCGGGGACCTTCGGGGCCCTATACCCTTGGCACCTACGGGGGCCTATCACATAGCAGGGAAAACCCCTGCACTTGCTAAACGGAAGACAGAAAGCATGGCACTCAAGTCGTACAAGCCGACGACGCCGGGCCAGCGCGGGCTGGTGCTGATCGACCGTTCGGAGCTTTGGAAAGGACGTCCGGTCAAGTCTCTCACTGAGGGTTTGACCAAATCGGGCGGCCGGAACAACACCGGACGGATCACTTCACGCCGCCGCGGCGGTGGCGCAAAGCGTCTCTACCGGATCGTTGACTTCAAACGGAACAAATTTGATGTCGCGGCAACCGTCGAGCGGATCGAATATGACCCGAACCGGACCGCATTCATCGCACTGGTAAAATACGAAGACGGCGAGCAGGCATATATCCTGGCTCCGCAACGTCTGGCTGTTGGTGACAAAGTCGTGGCATCCGCCAAGGCCGACATCAAGCCGGGCAACGCAATGCCGTTCTCGGGCATGCCCATTGGTACCATCGTCCACAACATCGAGATGAAGCCTGGCAAAGGCGGTCAGATCGCACGTGCGGCCGGTACTTACGCTCAGTTCGTTGGTCGCGATGGCGGCTACGCTCAGATCCGTCTGAGCTCGGGCGAGCTGCGCATGGTCCGTCAGGAATGCATGGCCACCGTCGGTGCCGTGTCCAACCCCGACAACTCGAACCAAAACCTCGGTAAAGCCGGTCGTATGCGCCACAAAGGCGTGCGTCCGTCGGTTCGTGGTGTTGCAATGAACCCGATCGATCACCCGCACGGTGGTGGTGAAGGTCGTACCTCGGGTGGCCGTACACCGGTTACGCCGTGGGGTAAGGACACCAAGGGTAAGCGTACCCGCAACAAGAACAAAGCGTCCCAGAAGCTGATCATCCGCTCGCGGCACGCCAAGAAGAAGGGACGTTAATCTATGTCTCGCTCTGTTTGGAAGGGTCCTTTCGTCGATGCTTACGTGCTGAAAAAAGCCGAAGCAGCGCGCGAGTCGGGCCGCAACGAAGTCATCAAAATCTGGTCGCGTCGTTCCACCATTCTGCCCCAGTTCGTGGGTCTGACCTTTGGTGTGTACAACGGCCAGAAGCACATTCCCGTCAACGTCTCGGAAGACATGATTGGTCAGAAGTTCGGTGAATACTCGCCGACCCGTACCTATTATGGCCATGCCGCAGACAAAAAAGCGAAGCGGAAGTAAGTCATGGGCAAGGAAAAGAACCCCCGCCGCGTGGCTGAAAACGAAGCAATGGCGAAAACGCGCATGCTTCGCACCAGCCCGCAGAAGCTGAACCTGGTTGCGCAAATGATCCGCGGCAAGAAAGTTGAGAAGGCTCTGACCGACCTGACTTTCTCGAACAAGCGTGTCGCGCAGGACGTCAAGAAGTGCCTGCAGTCCGCAATCGCGAATGCCGAAAACAACCACAACCTGGACGTTGACGAGCTGATCGTCGCCGAAGCATGGGTTGGCAAGAACCTGGTCATGAAGCGCGGTCGTCCGCGCGCCCGTGGCCGTTTCGGCAAGATCATGAAGCCGTTCTCGGAGATCACCATCAAGGTGCGTCAAGTTGAGGAGCAAGCCTAATGGGACATAAAGTCAATCCGATCGGCATGCGCCTTCAGGTCAACCGCACCTGGGACAGCCGTTGGTACGCTGATACCAAGGACTACGGTGATCTTCTGCTGGAAGACATCAAGATCCGTGAGTTCATCAACAAAGAGTGCAAGCAGGCCGGTGTTGCACGTGTGATCATCGAACGTCCGCACAAGAAGTGCCGCGTCACGATCCACACTGCACGTCCGGGTGTCATCATCGGCAAGAAGGGTGCAGACATCGAAGTTCTGCGCAAGAAGCTGGCCAAGATGACCGACAGCGAACTGCACCTGAACATCGTCGAAGTGCGCAAGCCGGAACTCGACGGTCAACTGGTTGCCGAGTCGATCGCTCAGCAGCTGGAACGCCGTGTCTCGTTCCGCCGCGCGATGAAACGTGCCGTTCAGAACGCCATGCGCATGGGCGCCCTGGGTATCCGGGTGAACGTCGCTGGTCGTCTGGGTGGTGCCGAAATCGCACGGACCGAGTGGTACCGCGAAGGCCGCGTGCCTCTGCACACCCTGCGTGCCGACATCGATTACGCACATGCCGAAGCGATGACTCCTTACGGGATCATCGGGATCAAGGTCTGGATCTTCAAAGGTGAGATCATGGAGCACGATCCGCAGGCACGTGACCGTAAAGCACAGGAACTCCAGGATGGTCCGGCACCTCGCGGTGCAGGCGGCCGTCGCTAAGGGGGAATTGAGATGCTTCAACCAAAGCGTACAAAATTCCGCAAGATGCACAAAGGCCGGATCAAGGGTGAAGCCAAAGGCGGCTCTGATCTGAACTTTGGCACTTACGGTCTGAAAGCTCTGCAGCCTGAACGCGTCACCGCGCGTCAGATCGAAGCTGCACGTCGTGCCATGACCCGTCACATGAAACGTCAGGGTCGTGTCTGGATCCGTATCTTCCCCGACACTCCGGTCACTGCAAAGCCGATCGAAGTTCGTATGGGTAAAGGTAAGGGTTCGGTGGACCGCTGGGTTTGCAAGGTCAAGCCTGGTCGCGTGATGTTCGAGATCGACGGTGTCAATGACGACATCGCCCGCGAGGCCCTGCGCCTGGCCGCGATGAAGCTGCCGATCAAGACCCGCGTCGTGGTTCGCGAAGACTGGTAAGCGATTGGGGCTAAGGCCCAGTTCGCAAAAAGATTGACCCCCGTCGGGACACCGGCGGAGGTTTTATGTTGGGGGCGCTGCCCCCGCCGCGGCAAGCCACGCCTCCCCCGGGGTAGTTTTAGCCAGATGAAGCAGGAATCCATTTTTCATCTGGCCAAAAATACCTCGGAGCGCGAGGCAGAGCCTCGCATTTCCGCCATCGCCTTCCCCGCATCACTGGTCTAAGACAGGACGCATGGCACAGATTGAATCACTTTTCGTTACCCGTCTCTATCGCGCAGCTTTGTCCGAGTTTGATCCCAAAATAGACTCGGAGGAGCTTGAAAACTCTTGCCTTGTTATCGCGGAAGATGACGAGGCCGGACAGGATTGGTGTGAAGAGAATGGCTATCCCGGCTATACCAGCTATGCCTCGCTGACGGATCTGCCCTGGCGGTTCCCGATCTTTGCCGATCTGGTGAAAGTGCTGGATCAACACGTGGCGGCCTTTGCCAAGGATCTGGAGTTTGATCTTGGTGAAGGAGAGCTGAAGCTGGAGGATCTGTGGATCAACATCCTGCCCGAAGGTGGTATGCACTCCAGCCACCTGCACCCGCACAGCGTAATTTCTGGCACGACCTATGTGGCGATGCCCGAAGGGGCGAGCGCGTTGAAACTGGAAGATCCGCGCTCAGGCCGCATGATGGCAGCGCCGACGCGTCTCAAAGGTGGTCGGCGGGAATTGCAGCCGTTCATTTATATGAAGCCACAGGTAGGGGATGTCCTACTGTGGGAAAGCTGGCTGCGCCACGAGGTGCCGATGAACATGGCCGAGGACGAACGGATTAGCGTCAGCTTCAACTACAAGTGGGAGTAGCGTGCACTCTGTTAGGGGTTCTCTTAGAACTCTGTGGGGTCTGGTAAACTAGGACAAGCCAATCTCAATTACAGCCGTTACTCTCTCATTAATAGAGGAGTAACGGTAATGAGAGAAGCAGAGCGTGTTGTACGCCAATTTCACGAAAGCTGGGGCATGCGCGACCCTGAACGTGGCGCGCAGGTTATTTCTGATGACTGTAAGTTTGAGGATGTAGCCCGTGGTGAAAGGCAAATAGGAAAGCTCGCGTATAAAGAAGACTATGCGCGTTGGCGAAAAGCATTTCCAGATGGGGAGTGTATCGTTGACAATGTCATCGTGAGCGATTGTGGCGAGTGGGCCATTGTAGAGTTTCACAATACCGGTACGCATACTGGTATCCTGCATTCCAGTTTGGGAGAATTTGAACCTACGGGTAAGCGATACGAAGTACGCTACTGTTCTGTAATGCGCGTAAAGAACGGTATGGTTGTCGAAGGGCGCGACTATTATGACAGTGCCACAATCGTTCGAAACCTCGGTTTAATGTAAGGATCGTGTGTATTTTTTGCGGATGTTCTTCCTTTAGAAACTTCCTCTTGCCACCCACCCCCTAAACCCTTATACGGCGGCATCCTGCAAGTCCCCCGGCCGAGTCGGGGGATTCGCATGTCTATCATTCATCCACCAGGTCCAAGGTGACCCTGCAAGGGGGCCTTCTGGTGTTTTGAGCAAAGGAAAAAGGCGATGAACGCCCAAGAACTGCGTGACAAGACCCCGGACCAGCTCCGCGAGGAACTGGCCAACCTGAAGAAAGAAAGCTTTAACCTGCGCTTTCAACAGGCAACCGGTCAGCTGGAAAATACAGCTGGTATCAAAGCGGCCCGCCGCAATGCTGCCCGCGTCAAAACCATTCTGAACGAAAAGGCCGCTGCTGCGGCATCCGAGGAGTAATCAGATGCCCAAGCGTATCCTGCAAGGCACCGTGACCAGCGACGCCAACGAACAGACCGTAACCGTATCTGTCGAACGCCGCTTCAAGCACCCGCTGCTGCAAAAAACCGTTCGTAAGTCCAAGAAATACCGGGCTCACGACGAAAAGAACGCCTTCAAGGTCGGCGACACCGTACGCATCATCGAATGCGCGCCGAAATCGAAGACGAAACGTTGGGAAGTTCTGGAAGCATAAGCTTCCGGGATTTTTCATTTGTCGAAACCCTGGGGGATTTAACAAGACCAGCCCCCACAGGTCGGGAGAAACCACATGATCCAGATGCAGACCAATCTGGATGTTGCTGACAACTCCGGCGCACGCCGAGTTCAGTGCATCAAGGTCCTGGGTGGTTCCAAGCGTAAATACGCCTCCGTTGGCGACATCATTGTCGTCTCGGTGAAGGAAGCCATCCCGCGCGGCCGCGTGAAGAAAGGTGACGTCCGCAAGGCCGTCGTCGTACGCACCGCCAAAGAAGTCCGTCGCGAAGACGGCACCGCGATCCGTTTTGATCGCAACGCCGCCGTCATCCTGAACAACAACAACGAGCCCGTAGGTACCCGTATCTTTGGCCCCGTTGTTCGCGAACTGCGTGGCAAGAACTTCATGAAAATCATCTCGCTGGCTCCGGAGGTGCTGTAATCATGGCTGCTAAACTCCGCAAAGGCGACAAGGTCGTCGTGCTGGCCGGCAAGGATAAGGGCAAAGAGGGAACCATTTCCTCGGTTGACCCGAAAGCCGGTAAAGCTGTTGTCGATGGCATCAACATCGCCATCCGCCACACCCGTCAGTCGCAAACCTCGCAAGGTGGTCGCCTGCCTCAGGCAAACCCGATCGAGCTGTCGAACCTGGCGCTGCTGGACAAGAACGGCAAAGCAACCCGCGTTGGCTTCCGCATGGAAGGTGACAAGAAGGTCCGCTTCGCCAAGACCACAGGGGACGTGATCGATGCTTGATAACGCAACCTACACCCCGCGTCTGAAAGCTCAGTACGTTGAAACCATCCGTGCCGCTCTGAAAGAAGAGTTCGGCTATAAGAACGACATGCAGCTGCCCAAGCTGGAAAAAATCGTTCTGAACATCGGTTGTGGTGCTGAGGCGGTCAAAGACTCGAAGAAAGCGAAAGCTGCTGTCGAGGATCTGACTGCGATTGCTGGTCAAAAGGCCGTTGCAACAAAGGCGAAGAAGTCGATCGCGGGTTTCCGCGTCCGTGAAGACATGCCGCTGGGTGCAAAAGTGACCCTGCGCGGCGACCGGATGTACGAATTCCTGGATCGTCTGATCACCATCGCGCTGCCGCGCGTTCGTGACTTCCGCGGTGTTAAGCCGTCTTTCGATGGTCGTGGCAACTTTGCCATGGGCATGAAAGAGCACATCGTGTTCCCGGAAATCGACTTCGACAAGGTCGACGAGGTCTGGGGCTTGGATATCGTAATTGCCACCACAGCGAAAACCGACGCTGAAGCGAAGAGCCTGTTGAAAGCATTCAACATGCCATTCAACGCGTAAGCGCCGGGAGGATTGAGACATGGCTAAAAAAGCAATGATCGAACGCGAGAAGAAGCGCGAACGCCTGGTGGCCAAATATGCCGCAAAGCGTGCCGAGCTGAAAGAAATCGCGAGTGACGAGAGCCGCCCGATGGAAGAGCGCTTCAAGGCGCGTCTGAAACTGGCGAAACTGCCGCGCAACAGCTCGGCTACCCGTCTGCACAACCGTTGTCAGCTGACCGGTCGTCCCCACGCTTACTACCGTAAGCTGAAGGTCAGCCGTATCGCGCTGCGCGAGCTGGGTTCTGCTGGTCAGATCCCCGGCATGGTGAAATCGAGCTGGTAAGGGAGACATAGATATGAATGATCCTATCGGCGATATGCTCACCCGTATCCGCAACGCGCAACTGCGCGGCAAATCCACCGTTTCCACCCCGGCTTCCAAGCTGCGCGGTTGGGTTCTGGATGTGCTGGCGGACGAAGGCTACATCCGTGGCTATGAAAAGACGACCGGCGAAAACGGTCATCCGGCCATCGAAATCAGCCTGAAGTACTACGAAGGCACCCCTGTTATTCGCGAACTGAAGCGGGTCTCAAAGCCCGGTCGTCGTGTTTACATGGGCGTCAATGACATCCCGCAGGTCCGTCAGGGTCTGGGCGTGTCGATTGTCAGCACTCCGAAAGGTGTGATGTCGGACGCAAACGCTCGCTCCAACAATGTTGGCGGCGAAGTGCTCTGCACCGTCTTCTAAGGAGGTCTGCAATGTCTCGTATTGGTAAAAAACCGGTCGAGCTGCCCAGCGGCGTTACCGCCTCTGTGTCCGGCCAGACCATCGAAGTGAAAGGTCCGAAAGGCACCCGCAGCTTCACCGCCACCGACGACGTAACGCTGTCGGTTGAAGACAACGTGGTCAAGATCGACCCCCGTGGCATGTCCAAGCGTGCCCGCCAGCAGTGGGGCATGAGCCGCACCATGGTTGCCAACCTGGTAACCGGTGTGACCACAGGCTTCAAAAAAGAGCTGGAGATCCAGGGTGTCGGTTACCGGGCTCAGATGCAGGGCAACACCCTGAAACTGAACCTGGGCTACAGCCACGATGTTGATTTCACTGCTCCGGAAGGTGTCACCATCACCGCGCCGAAGCAGACCGAAATCGTTGTGGAAGGTATCGACCAGCAGTTGGTGGGCGAAACCGCGGCCAAAATCCGCGAGTGGCGCCGTCCCGAGCCGTACAAAGGCAAGGGCATCCGCTATAAGGGCGAGTTCATCTTCCGCAAGGAAGGCAAGAAGAAGTAAGGACGCAAACAATGGCAAACAGCAAAAGAACCCTGTTTCTGAAGCGCCGCCTGCGCGTTCGGAACAAACTTCGCAAAGTCAACGCCGGCCGTGTACGCCTGTCGGTTCACCGTTCGAACAAAAACATCAGCGTTCAGCTGATCGACGACGTTCGTGGCGTGACCCTGGCCTCGGCCTCGACCCTGGAGAAAGATCTGGGTGTTGTTGGCAAGAACAACGTCGAAGCGGCCACCAAAGTGGGCGCAGCCATCGCCGAGCGTGCCAAGAAGGCAGGCGTCGAAGAGGCCTATTTCGATCGTGGTGGCTTCCTGTTCCACGGCAAAGTGAAGGCAGTTGCCGACGCTGCGCGTGAAGGTGGTCTGAAGATCTAAGACTTGCGGGCAGCTTTGCGGCTGCCCCGATGATCCGGGGGCCTCGGCAACAGTCGGGGCTCACTTGGATTGAAGCAAACGGCGTCACAAGCGCCACATGAGAAAAGGGATGCCAAATGGCAGAACGTGAAAACCGTCGGGGCCGTGGCCGCGACCGTGAAGAAGCACCGGAATTTGCAGATCGTCTGGTCGCAATCAACCGCGTGTCGAAAACCGTAAAAGGTGGTAAGCGCTTTGGCTTCGCCGCTCTGGTGGTTGTCGGCGATCAGAAAGGCCGCGTCGGCTTTGGCAAAGGTAAAGCGAAAGAAGTACCTGAGGCCATCCGTAAGGCGACCGAACAAGCCAAGCGTCAAATGATCCGCGTGCAGCTGCGCGAAGGTCGGACCCTGCACCACGACATCGAAGGCCGTCACGGCGCTGGTAAAGTGGTTATGCGCACCGCACCTGAAGGTACTGGTATCATCGCCGGTGGTCCGATGCGTGCCGTGTTCGAAATGCTGGGCGTTAAAGACGTTGTGTCCAAGTCGCTGGGCTCGCAGAACCCGTACAACATGATCCGCGCCACCATCAACGGCCTGCAGAAAGAGCAGAGCCCGCGTTCGGTTGCCGCGCGTCGTGGTAAAAAAGTTGCCGACATCCTGCCCAAGCGGGACGAAGCACCGGCTGCTGCTGAAGCAGAAGCATAAGGAGAGCGACCCATGGCAAAAACCATCGTCGTCAAGCAGATCGGTTCACCGATCCGCCGCCCCGCCGAACAGCGCGCAACCCTGATCGGCCTGGGCCTGAACAAGATGCACAAAACCCGTGAGCTGGAAGATACTCCTTCGGTTCGTGGTATGATCCGCAAGATCCCGCATCTGGTAGAAATCGTCGAAGAACGCGGCTAAGCGCGAAGCCTTCGAGAATTTCCAAGAACGCCTCTGACTTTGGTCGGGGGCGTTTTTTTTGCCTTTAACACCAACTGACGTGTCGCTTTGATCCATTGTGTTAAAAGGATGAGAAACGATGAAACTATTCCTATCCGTTCGGCGTAAGGATTGACGTTGGACATACCGAAAACGCATAGCCGGTAGACCGAAAATTCGGTTGTTAGCGATACCTCTCAACCCTATTTCACGCTTGTCCAATGAAGGAACACGAAAAAGGAAACGTCAGGGAATACGCCCTGATTTGAGAAAGGAATAAGAAGATGACAACTGCTACACTGACACACTCCGGCTTCGGCTTCAGCGCCCGGATTGCAAACATGATCGAACGGATGAAAACCGCGCGCGCCCGTGCGGCTGAGTATCAGCGCACTTACCGCGAACTGCAAAACCTGACCAACCGCGAGCTGGATGACATCGGCGTCCGTCGCTGTGATATCGCGGACATCGCGCACAAGCACGTTTATTGCTCATAATCGCGGATACCCGAAGCAAAAACACAAAGGCGCCACAGGGCGCCTTTTCTGTTTCAACCAGAAGCCCACAGTGCGATCAGACAGCGCCGGATGACCCATGGTCTCTCGAGAAGGTCGAAAGCGGCTGTAAGGCGCTAAATTCGGGCTCTGCGTCGTTTGTCACCCAACAGGAGCAGCCGGTGCACTGTCATAAGCAGCACAAATGCCATCTGGCACCTCATAAGCTGGCTGGAATGTGTCTCCACAACTTCAGCGACCTCATGGCCCCTACCCTAAAGACCGCCTGCGGCAGAGAGGTTCGGATTCCACAGCCAACCGCTGCTGACGCTTGATGTATCCTAATACCTCGCGAAACGCGCGGTGCTTGGGTTTCCCTTCCAGATAGTCAGCCAGTTTTAGTAAGTTGATCGGGTGTTTCTTAACAAGCAACTCGATCCGCTGCACGGCACCGTCCAGCTCGTAGTGGTCCACGAACTGGCAAGCAACTTGTGTGGGGGTCAGCAGGCAGTAATCCTGCGGGCGCTTGTCTGTGTAGCGCGCAATGTCAAACGGCGACGCGCCCAAGGCGTGGAATTTGGGGATGTGTACGCGCATGTCCGCCTCGGCGTGTTCAAGCACCGTACCAGAGGTCTGACGGAACCCCAATGGGCCAAGCTTGCCGACCACATGACGACGCATCGCCGGAGAGATCATGTCTACGTCGGCCCGGTCATATTTCAAATCATCGAAAACAGACAAAAGCCCCAGTTGCTCGTCAGCAATCTGGAAATACGGTTCGGCGCTGAACGCGCGCATCTTCTCCAGCACTTGTGTACGCGTGGTCTCAGGGTCTGAAACGAAATCGGCCTCGGCGGGTTGATCCGCCGAGGCCGTAAATAGTCGCAGTAAGCGTCGGATCAAAGACCGGTGCTCACGTCGATGGTGTTGCCCTCTTCCAGGGTCACATATGCTTTTTTGACGTCTTTCCGACGGCCCAGTTGGCCGCGGAACCGCTTGACCTTGCCTTTGGTCACGGTGGTGTTCACCGCCTTGACCTTCACACCAAACAGAGCCTCAACGGCCTCTTTGATCTGCGGCTTGTTGCTTTCGATCGCCACTTCAAAGACAACCGCGCCGTTTTCGGACGCCATGGTCGACTTTTCGGTGATGATCGGCTTGCGGATCACGTCGTAGTGTTCTGCCTTCGCGCTCATTTCAGACGAGCCTCCAGTGCTTCGACAGCCGCTTTGGTGAGCACCAGGGTGTCACGCTTGAGGATGTCATAGACGTTTGCGCCTATCGACGGCAGGATATCCAGACCTTCGATGTTCTTGGACGCTTTCAGGAACCCTTCGTTCACGGTCGCGCCGTCGATGACCAGAGCACGTTTCCAGCCCAGGTTTGCAACCTGTTTGGCCAGAGCAGCGGTCTTGCCTTCGGCTTCGGCGTTCTCGATCACAACCAGTTCACCTGCTTTGGCTTTTGCCGACAGAGCGTGGCGCAGGCCAAGCTTGCGGAACTTCTTCGGCAGGTCGTGGCCGTGCGAACGAGGGGTCGGGCCCTTGTAGATACCACCCTTGCGGAAGATCGGCGCGTTGCGGTCACCATGGCGTGCGCCACCGGTGCCCTTCTGGCGATAGATCTTCTTGGTCGAGTAGCTGGTTTCCGAGCGGGTCTTGACCTTGTGGGTGCCGGCCTGCGCGTTGTTACGCTGCCAACGGACCACACGGTGCAGGATGTCCGCACGCGGCTCGAGACCGAACAGATCGGCGTTCAGCTCGATGTCGCCGGCTTTGCCGCCGTCCAGTTTGATTACATCAAGTTTCATGCTTCACCACCTTCCGCGGGAGCTTCTTCCGCAGGTGCTTCGGTTGCAGCCGATTTCACAGCAGCCGGGAAAGGCAGGCCTTCCGGTGCTTTCTTCTTCACGGCGTCCTTGACGGTGACCCAGCCCGATTTCGGTCCGGGAACGGCGCCTTTGATGAAGACCAGGTTCCGGTCGGCGTCGGTTTTGACAACTTCCAGGTTCTGGGTGGTTACACGGGCAGCACCCATGTGACCGGCCATCTTCTTGCCTTTGAACACCTTGCCCGGATCCTGACACTGACCGGTCGAACCGTGCGAACGGTGGCTGATCGAAACACCGTGCGAGGCGCGCAGACCACCAAAGTTGTGGCGCTTCATTGCACCGGCAAAGCCTTTACCGATCGAGGTACCCGAAACGTCAACTTTCTGACCTTCCAGGAAGTGTTCTGCCGAAATCTCGGCGCCCACTTCGATCAGGCCATCTTCAGAGACGCGGAACTCGGCCAGCTTACGCTTGGGCTCGACCTTTGCAGCGGCGTAGTGGCCGCGCATGGCCTTCGAGGTGCGTTTTGCCTTGGCAGCACCGGCGCCCAGCTGAACGGCGGTGTAGCCGTCTTTGTCAGCGGTACGCTGTGCAACGACCTGCAGGTTGTCCAGGTGAAGAACGGTCACAGGGATCTGCTTGCCGTCTTCCATGAACAGGCGGGTCATGCCAACTTTTTTTGCGATAATACCAGAGCGCATAATCTATACCCTCCGATCTTACGACTGCAGCTTGATCTCGACGTCCACACCAGCAGCGAGGTCGAGCTTCATCAGCGCGTCTACGGTCTGGGGGGTCGGATCAACGATGTCGAGCAGACGCTTGTGCGTGCGGATCTCGAACTGGTCGCGGGATTTCTTGTCAACGTGAGGGCCACGGAGAACCGTGAACTTCTCAATCTTGTTCGGCAGCGGGATCGGGCCGCGCACGTTCGCGCCGGTCCGCTTGGCAGTGTTGACGATCTCTTGCGTGCTGGCATCCAGAACGCGATAGTCAAATGCCTTCAGCCGAATACGGATGTTTTGGCTTTGCATATTAACAGCCTTTTATCAGGCGTTGAGGTTGAGAGGAGGACAGACGCGCATCGCCAACCCTCTTCGAACCCAAAAGGCGGGAATCATCCCGCCTTGATGTTCTTATTGAGAACTCGCGCGTATTAGTGGGATTGGTGGGGTTTGGCAAGGGGGGAAATTTCAACACTGCTCGAGGCAGCTACCCGATAGTGAGGCGCTTGCTCGTCATCGCGGGTCAGCCTTTGATTTACCTCAATGCATACGAAAGCCGCAATCATTAAACTCTGTCTCGGATAGTCATAGACCAAATTGAACTGGCACCCCCGTGGGATAGTGGTCGACCCATTTTTACCAAAGGAGAATCACGATGCTTAAGCATGTTGCAACTGCTGTGCTCCTTGGCGCTGCACTGACAATGCCTTTTGACGATTCTGCCGCACAAGGCGCATCGAATGACCTGAGAAAGTTCTTTGACAGTCGCAATGTTCCTGTCACGGTCGACAATTTTGTACGGGCCGCCACGGATATCGAGTTTGGGAAATACGTGGCACTATCTGGCGGTATCAACAAAGTTTTGCACATTCGAGAACCTACCCCGATTGACCAACAACCCACGATCCGCATGAATCGGGACACCCTTTACAGTATGGCAGTCATTGACATCACCGAAGGAGCAACCCTCACCTTACCGGACGGAGGGAACCGCTACATCTCGGCCCAGATCGTCAATCAGGATCACTATATGAACAAGGTGTTTCTGGGCGCTGGAACCTATGAATTGGATTTTGACACGTTCGACACCCCTTTTGTCGTGATGATTGTGAGGCTTCTAGTGGATGCCAGCGATCCCGATGACATCGCGGAAGTTTCTGCTTTGCAAGACAAAATCACTTTAGAGGCAAAGTCCGCAAAACCCTTTATCTCGCCTCATTATGACGAGAAAAGTTTTGATGGCGTATTGCAAGCTGCGCTATCGCTCAGCCGGTTTATTCCTGATAGCCGGGCCACGTTTGGTCCCAAAAGTGAAGTGGACCCCATCCGCCACTTTCTGGGCGCTGCTTTTGGCTGGGGGGGATTGCCGGAAGAATCCGCCTTCTATCTGTCGATTGACCCCAATCGCCCTGTTGGTGAATATAAAATCGATATCCCGGCTGCGGTCCCGGTGGACGCCTTTTGGTCCATCAGCGTCTACAACGCGGATGGCTTTTTTGAGGAAAACGAAACCGGCGTCTACAATGTAAACTCTGTTTCAGGCGCGGAAAACGATGACGGCAGCATGACTGTTCATCTTGGCGGATGCGGTGATGGACGCGTAAACTGCATCCCGTTGACAGATGGGTGGAACTATGCAGTGCGCCTGTATCAACCTGGTCCCGAAATCCTTGATGGAACGTGGACTTTCCCCAAGGCTGTCCCAGTGTCCACGGACTGAACGCAAAAGCCTGATTTATAAGCTGTTGCAAGAAAAGGCCGCCCCGATATGGGACGGCCTTCTTTAGTTCAACCGAGTTGCGGCAAGCGCGCCTTACTCGATGATTTTCGAGACAACGCAAGCGCCGACGGTGCGGTCGCCTCCGCGGGTCGCGAAGCGGAGGCCTATTTCCGTTGCGATCGGTGCGATCAGCTCAACGCTGAACGACGCGTTTTGGTCAGGCATGACTATTTCAGGGCTTCAAGCAACCGAAACCTAAATCCTTAGCCTAATTCCGTACAAGCCACGGCTCTTCTACCTTCATTCCCTGATAGATCGCATGCAAGAAAACATGCGCAATCACCGGGTCATTCGAAAAAGGTGAAAACTGCAAATTGCCTTCTTTCACAATCTCTTGGGCTTCATAGACAACCTCATCCCCTTTGACAGTCACAAGCACCTCCAGTTCGGCCAACGTCTCGGGGTCGATGGATGTTGGATCATCGGACAAGATCACAAAATCGGCGACCTTCCCCACTTCGATCGAACCCTTCTCATCTTCCTCAAAGTGTTGCCATGCGGGCCAAATCGTCATGGCCTTCAGGGCGGTCATGACATCAACCCTCTGATGCGGGCCCAAAATGTCGCCCGACCGTGTGCGACGCGTGACCGTTGCCGCAAGGACCCGCATGCTGTCTGGAAAGGCCACCGGGGCATCATGATGCGTGCCAAACATCATGTCCCGTTCGTGCAGCCACCCGGTGGGTGAGATGTTGTCGGCATTGACCGGCCCAACGGTGTGATCCCGATGCCAGTCCCCCCAATAGAATGTGTGCATCGGGAAAAGGGAGGGGAACACGCCAAGGCGCTTGAAGCTGGCAACCTGGTCTTCTCGTAAGAACTGACCGTGCACCAGAACCGGACGGTTGCCGGGGTCACCATACTTCATCTGCGCTTCTTCCAATGCGGCAATCAGCATGTCAGAGGCCCCTTCACCATTCGAATGCACCAAAATCTGAAAGCCGTTTTCATAACACCAGTTCACGGCATCTTGGAGTTGCTCCATTGTAATGGCTGCATATCCCGCATACCCAGCAGCGTAATTTCCAACCGGATCAAAATAGGGTCGATCCCGCAACGCAGTAAAACCCTGAGGCGAGCCGTCAATCGTAAGCTTGCAGCCCCCGACCCGAACCCGGTCTTCATAGTCCTCTGAGGTATTGGCACCGATAAATTCCCTGGCCTCTAGAACATCCGGAAACGCTACAACGTCGATTGGAAGTCCGTCTTCGGCCGCAACTTTCCTAAGAACTTCTACAATTTCGCCAGAAGAACGGCCTTCTTGTCCGGTCGTATATCCAAACTTTGCCCAAAGTTCGGTTCCGGCTCGGGCGAAGGCAGCCAAGCCGTCCTCACCCAGATTTCCCAACATGGGTACGAGAACCGAAAAGAAGGCGTATTCTTCCAGAACACCGTTTGGCTCTCCTGCTTCATCACGCTGAATTACACCACCGGGTGGTGCCTCAGAAGCGGCGGTGATGCCTGCCAACTCCAGAGCTTTGGAATTTGCGACACCCAGATGCCCGGACTGATGAATGATGATGATAGGCAAGTCTTCGGACACCACGTCCAGTTCTTGCCGTGTAGGGTGGCGCAATTCCTGCAGTTGAGCATTGTCGTAGCCAAAGCCAATGATCATTTTGACCTGTTCAACGGCCTGCGCATTCTCCTCGGCCCAGTCAGTCAGCGTGGATTGCAGACTTGCGATATCAACGACCTCGCCATCGGGTGGCGCGAGAAGGTTGGCTGACAGCGCCTGCAATCCTCCCATGACAACATGTCCGTGGCTGTCCACGAAGCCCGGCAGCATCGCCCGTCCGTTCAAATCGAATGTTTCCGTTCCATCACCTTGATGCACAGACAGGTCAGACAGCGATCCAACAGCCAGAATGCGCCCGTCTTTGACCGCGACCGCCTCGGCAGAGGGGTCATCGTCATGCATCGTGACGATTGGCCCGCCTAGGTAAATGCGATCCGCGATTTGTTGGGACAACGCCGAACTAGATGAAAAAGCAATTGCCGCAACAAGACAGAGCGAACATGCCGATACGTGCATCTTATGACCTCTTTCGAATTGCAATAATCCAATACGAAAGAGTTTAGCATCTCGGTGGACGTTTGCGAAAAAGAAAAAGGCCGCCCCTTAGGGAGCGGCCTTCTTAGTCTCACCGATGTGCCGGGCTG
>NZ_WQGJ01000012.1:0-80181 GCF_013034605.1 Ruegeria sp. HKCCA4633 | reverse complement strand
CAGCCCGGCACATCGGTGAGACTAAGAAGGCCGCTCCCTAAGGGGCGGCCTTTTTTGTGGCGAGCCCTTTGCTGAGAAAGTCATCGCCGAATATTAGGCGTTAGCGCATAGTACTCAATAATACGACCGGGTTCAGCAATTCCGTAGAAGGACTGAACAGTTGATTTCGTCTTACAAAATAGATGTAATTTCATAATCTATTACTTTTCACGATTTTTGTGGGGGATTTCCCATGCCTTTGTCAAAAAATGAAATGCAGGAACTAAGACATCCTACTGAGACTCCACGTTTTTACATAACCTTGTTTGTTTTGATTCCGTTTGGTTTCATAACGGCGCTGCTAACAGTCGCAACTTTTGGAACCATTCTTTTGCTTGTACCGATCATCCTTTTCTCGCTGTGGTTCAGCCTCAGGTTGGCTATCGCGCATTGGATGAACAATTTTGTCCAGGTTTCAGCGGCGTCTTTCCCTGAAGCCAACGATGCGATCAAAGAAGCGAAGGAGCTTTTTGGTTACAACCGAACGGTCGAGGCATATGTCCATGAGGATGGATCTTACAACGCATCAATCCTGTCGCTTCTCAACACCAAGATATTGCTTCTGAATTCCGAGCTTTTGAAGAACGAAAACACAAAGGACGAACTGCAATTCATTGTCGGGCGATTTGTGGGCGCATTGGCAGCTAAACACTTTCGGTTTGGCTGGCTGCAGTTCTTCATTAACAGTGTGGAGAAGCTATTGATCTTCAATATTTTGCTTTTCCGCTACGAACGCGCAACCAAACTATCAGGCGACAGAATGGGATTGCGCATGATTGATGGCAACACCCGGGTTGCTGTGAGGTCCATGATGAAAATGGCTGTAGGCTCCGAGATTGCTGACCGTGTCAACATTCGCGCGTATGTCGCTCAGGGAAGAAAATACAATGGGAGTTTCTTTGGCTGGTTGGCTCGCGCTTTTTCGTCTTTCCCACACCACTGCACACGTGTGTCGGAGCTTATCGTCTTCGCGAAACAAAAATACCCGAGCAGCGTTTCCGCTTCCCGTGGCCGGGCCCGCAAACGCCGTGTCAGCGGCGCAGGAATGGCTACGTAGCGACTGACTTTGTGACCCCGGGGACCATCCGGCGCAGGCCCGGTCAGCCGCCGCCAGACATACCGGCCACAAACTGCTGGATCAGGACAGCGCATCCTCAGCCGCAGCGCGAACGGCGCGGATGTTGTCTCCGTAGACCTGTGGGGTGGAAACCGATCCGCCCTTGAATACCGCCGACCCGGCGACCAGCACGTCCGCCCCTGCTGCTGCAACCAGCGGGGCGGTCTTTGGGTCGACGCCTCCGTCGATCTCGATATGCACTGGGCGGTCGCCGATCATCTGGCGCAGTTTGCGCACCTTACCGGTCATGTCGATGAATTTCTGACCACCGAAGCCCGGGTTTACGGTCATCACACAGACCAGATCGGTAAGGTCCAGCAGATGCTCGACCGCCTCGGCAGGGGTGCCAGGGTTCAGCGCGACACCGGCTTTCATTCCAGCGGCGCGGATCGCTTGTAAGGTGCGATGTGTATGTGGACCAGCCTCGACATGTGCAGTCAGAATGTCCGCTCCGGCATCGGCATACGCCTGGATGTAAGGATCAACCGGGGTGATCATCAGGTGCACATCCATCACGGTTTTCACGTGCGGGCGAAAGGCTTTAACCGCAGGTGGGCCAAAGGTCAGGTTCGGAACGAAATGGCCATCCATGACATCCACATGAACCCAATCTGCGCCTTGTGCCTCGATGGCCTGAATCTCTGCTCCGAAATTGGCGAAATCGGCGGACAGGATCGACGGAGCGATCTTGATGGTGCGGTCAAAGCTCATGATGGCCTCGTATCAGAAAAAGAGTCGCCGAAGCGTATACCTGCGGGGCAGGGGGATGGATAGCCCCTGCGACGGCTGGTCCGTTACAAAACTTTCACCACGCTGACACATATCCGTTGAATGGCATCTGTAGCTGACCGCCAACATCATTTGGGGGTGGCACGTGCTGCATATCAAGAAACTGACCAAATGCTTTGGCGACAACATTGCTGTGGACGCTGCGACGCTGGATGTGGACAAGCCTTGCATGATCGGGATCATCGGACGGTCTGGTGCAGGTAAGTCGACCCTGCTGCGGATGGTTAACCGGCTGACGGATTCCAGCGACGGTCAGATCCTGTTCGAAGGTCGTGACGTGACCCAACTGAAGGGGCGCGAAAAGCGGGCCTGGCAAGCTGACTGCGCCATGATCTTTCAGCAGTTCAACCTGGTGCCGCGCATGGATGTTGTCTCGAACGTCTTGCATGGCACGCTGAACCGCCATTCGACCCTGGCCACCATGTTCAACCTGTTCCCAATGGAAGACATCCATCGCGCAATTGATATTCTGGATCGTCTGGGAATCGCCGAACACGCGCCCAAACGCGCCGAAGCTTTGTCTGGTGGGCAGCAACAGCGCGTCGCTATCGCACGCGCCCTGATGCAGGACCCCAAGATCATTTTGGCGGACGAGCCCATCGCCTCGCTGGACCCAATGAACGCTCAGGTTGTGATGCAGGCTCTGCGGCGTATCCACGAAGAGGATGGCCGCACCGTCATCGCCAACCTGCACACGCTGGATACCGCACGCCGTTATTGTGATCGCGTGGTCGGAATGCGTGATGGACGCATCGTCTTTGACGGGCTGCCCGAACAACTGACGACCGGTGTTGCCCGCGAAATCTATGGTGCCGATGCCAGCTTCTCGGAAGAGGCGACATCGACCGAGATCGAAACTCTGGACGCCACCCAGAAGGCCCTGATGGAAGCGGAAGCGACCATCTGAGCCACCATCCCCCTTTCATCGCCCGGCCCGATGAAAGGCCGGGGCAATCAAACTGGAGAGAGACAGATGAAAAAACTGATTGCTGCCCTTGTGGCTACCACTGCGCTTGCCGCCCCGGCCATGGCACAGGACATCAGCGAATTCCGCATAGGCATTCTGGGTGGTGAGAACGCTCAGGATCGTCTGAACAACAACGAATGCCTGCGTGAATACACCGAAGAAACGCTGGGTGTTGAGACCAAGCTGTTTGCGCCTGCCGATTATAACGGTGTGATACAGGGTCTGCTGGGCGGCACCATTGACATGGCATGGTTGGGCGCGTCGGGTTACGCCAAAACTTATCTGAGCGATCCCGAAGCGGTTGAGCCGGTTTTGGTTAAGGTGAACGTCGACGGCGGTTACGGGTATTACTCGGTTGGGTTTGCCCGCAAGGACAGCGGCATTACCTCGCTGGACGACATGAAAGGCAAGATCTTTGGTTTTGGCGATCCGAATTCGACTTCGGGCTACCTGATCCCGTCCATCGAAATCCCGCAGGCCACCGGCGCCACCATGGACTCAGGCGACTACTTTGGTGAAGTGAAGTTCACCGGCGGTCACGAGCAGACCATCGTCGCGGTCAACAATGGTGACGTTGATGGTGGCGTGACCTGGGCCGATGGTCTTGGCAACTGGGAAGACGGATACAACTCGGGCGCGCTGCGTCGTGCAGTTGATGCCGGTCTGGTCGACATGAACGACATGGTTGAAATCTGGAAATCCAAGCCGATCCCCGAAGGTCCGGTTGTTCTGCGTACAGCGCTGCCTGCGGATGTAAAAGAAAAGATGACAGCCCTGATGGCTGGCCTGCACGAGAAAGACCGTGATTGCTTCTACGGCGTTGCCGCAGGTGAGGCGAAAGCGTTCGAGCCGATCACACATGATGCCTACGAAGTCATCATCGAAGCACGCAAGCTGAAGTCCAACTAAGCCTGAATACCCAATGATCGGGGTCCGGCGAAAATCCGGGCCCCGTTTTTCCACCCAGGAGCATTCCATGACAGACCTGACCGCTGGGTCCCCGACCGTCGACCAGATCCGCGATGACTATACGGCGATGACGCGCCGCAAACGGGTCTATGGTGGTATCCTCCTGATCCTGTTCGTTGCCGTTATGGCCTCGGGCTTTCGTGTTGCTGACGACCGCAACGCTGGCAGTTTCCGCGATGGCTGGACGCGTATTTTCGACTACCCCGCTGAGGTTTTGGCCGAGGCGTGGGAAAAAATCGGCGCGCTGCCGGAAAACCTGGCCAAGTTTTTCCCCGCGCTGATCGAAACACTGAATATCGCGGCCGCTTCGACCTTGATCGGTGCGATTGCAGGTACGTTTCTGGCCCTGATGTCGACGCGCGGCATGGCACTTTGGCCCGCCTTGATCCCTTTGTTTCGCCGAATTGCAGATGTGTGCCGCGCCGTCCCCGAGATTGTGATCGCACTAGTTCTGATTTTCATTTTGGGCGGTGGTCCGGTTCCGGCGATGATTGCGATTGCCATTCACACAGCAGGGGCACTGGGCAAGCTGTTTTCCGAGGTCAACGAAAACGCCTCGCTCAAGCCGGTTGAGGGCCTGCAGTCGGTGGGTGCGAACTGGTCGCAACGCATGTATCTGGGCGTGATCCCACAGGTCGGTCCCAACTATGTCAGCTATGCACTGCTGCGGTTCGAAATCAATATTCGCGCCTCGGCCATCCTGGGTTTTGTTGGCGCTGGCGGTCTGGGTTATGAGCTGCGCAACGCCATGTCCTGGGGACAGGGGCGGTACGATGAGGCCGCGGCCATTTTCCTTCTGCTTTTTGTAACAATCGTCGTCGTGGACCAGCTGTCAGGTGTTCTGCGCGACCGTCTGACTCATGGGTCGGAAAAAGGAGCCTCGGTATGAGCACCTTCGCAACCAATCTGACCGTCGATGAGCTCAAAGCCCAAGCAGACCGTCTGTTCAGTCGCAAAAGGCTGGTGAATTTCGGGCTGCCCGCGCTGGTGCTTGTCTATTTGGTCTACGTATTCTTTGCGTTTGATGTTCCGGGCCTCGCGGCGCGAGCAAATTGGGAAAACGGCAAGACGCTTGTGTCTGACAGCTATAGCTACAAGACGCATATCGAGCGTGACAATCGAACTGGCGAGGTTTCGGCCGCGATCGAGGGCGAGCGCAAGGGCGCGTACCCCGAAGGTCAGGCCCCGGATTGGGTGACGCTGGGCGAGACAACCGTGATCGATCTGGAAGACGGCCACGTGGTGCGATTCGGGCCGGAAACGGTTGAATATGACATCCCCGGTTATGGAACCGTTCGGGCAACACCCAGCCGCTCGGCTGGTGTACAGGCCGAGTTGCCTGCGGGTGACGTGCCAGAGTGGATCAATGTCTCCAAGAACCGCTTGGCAATCAAGACGGATGCGGGCCGTCTGACCGTCACACGCAATCGGTCGGAAGTGTTTCGCTATTTCACCGGGTGGGAGCTGTTCTGGTTCACGCTCGACAGCCCCTATTATGGCAAGTCGGTCCCCGAACTGGTCGGACGCGCTGCGTCGGGTGAGGCGGGTGCAATTTTTAATGACTTCTGGACCAACAAGATGTGGCGGCATCAGGATGTGGCCTGGGCGATATTCGAGACGATCCTGATGGCGTTTCTGGGCACGCTGGGCGCGGCCATGGTCGCGTTGCCACTGGCCTTCCTTGCGACGCGCAATTTCAATCCGATGAAATCCATCCGCTTTGCAACGCGTCGCGTGTTCGACTTTGTGCGCGGTGTGGATGCCTTGATCTGGACCGTGGTGCTGGCCCGCGCCTTTGGTCCCGGACCTTTGACAGGCGCGCTGGCCATACTGGTGACCGACACCGGGACCTTTGGCAAGATCTTCTCGGAAGCGTTGGAGAATGTGGACCAGAAGCAGATAGAGGGCGTTCAGTCCACAGGAGCAAATGCGCCGCAGAGATACCGATTTGGGGTCATTCCGCAAGTCACGCCCGTTTTGTTGAGCCAGCTATTGTATTTTCTGGAATCCAACACCCGCAGCGCGACGGTGATTGGCGCAATCACAGGCGGCGGTATTGGCCTTCTACTGACGCAGGCAATCATCACGCAAAAGGATTGGGAAGAGGTCGCCTACTACATCATCCTGATCATCCTGATGGTCATGTTGATGGACTGGTTCTCGGGTTGGTTGCGCAAACGGTTGATCCAGGGCGAAGCGGGTAAAAAACGCAAGCCGCGTGATGCTGCACGCAAGACATTCCTGTTGCCCTGAACAAAGATGGGGACATTCAATGGCACGACTGCGCGCTGATCAGCCGTATATTCATAATGATTGTCAGATCACCAACAGCAGCTTTGGCGCATATGTCGAGATTGGTGCTGGCAGCCGAGTGGCGAACTCGGTTTGGGGCGATTATTCCTATTGCGACCGGACCTGCGATATTGCCAATGCCGAAATTGGAAAGTTCGCAAATATAGCAAGCTTTACTCGTATCGGGGCGACAGATCATCCGATGGACAAGGCCTCGCTGCATCATTTTCACTATCGTTCCGCCGACTATTGGGACGATGCCGAAGATGATGCGGATTGGTTCGCTCATCGCGCCAGTCGCACCGCCCGGATCGGGCATGACACCTGGATCGGACACGCTGCGATTATCAAGCCCGAGGTCACGATCGGCAATGGTGCCGTGGTTGCCTCGGGTGCAGTGGTTACCAAAGACGTACCGCCCTACACGATTGTTGCGGGTGTGACGGCGCAGATGTTGCGCAGAAGGTTCCCCGAGATCGTGGCCGATCGCATGGAACAGCTTGCATGGTGGGATTGGGACAACCCGAAACTTCGTGCGGCTTTGCCCGACTTTCGCACGCTAAGTGCCGAGGCGTTTCTGGAAAAATACGCGTAACCCTGTTCCTGCAGATCCAAAAACCGAAAACCCCCTGTGGGGGTCTAGTCTTCGTTCAGGGTCAGTGTGACCCGCTCACCCGCGAAAACGGTTCGCCCATATTCAACGGGCTGGCCATCTGGGTCCGCGTTCACGCCAACCGAGAACAGAACCGGGGCCCCTTCGGACAGCTGGAGCTGTAAGGCTTGTGTCGCCGTTGCCCCGCGCGCTGTCAAACGGGTCGAGATGCGTGTGTAATCCGCGATGCCGCTAGCTTGCAGAGCTTTTGTGACCGATTGCGTTTCGGTCAGTGTCTGCAACAGGTTGGGAAAACGCGCGGCTGGAAAAACGCTTTGAAACACGGCCACAGGCTGTCCGTCCGCCAATGACAGGCCGTCATAGACATGCACCGGATCGCCTTTGTCCAAACCCAAGGCTTCCGCTTCGGCTTCATCTGCTGCGCGTGTGGTCAGCGCGAGGATTTTCTTGCCCGGCATCTTACCGCTGGCCGAGATGTTTTTGTGGTATCGCACCCTTTTGCCGATTGGATAATCCGTGGGGCGCGCCGCTACAAACACCCCTGCGCCGCGCCTGGCGTGGACCAGACCTTGTTCCGACATGTCTGCCAACGCGCGCCGCACAGTGTGGCGATTGACGCCATAAGTGGCGGCCAATTGTGCTTCGGTCGGCAGGCGATCTCCGGTTTGATAGCGCCCTTCGGCGATGTCCGAGGTCAGGCGCAGGGCGATGCTTTTCCAGATCGGCGTTTTGCTCATGTCATCAAATCTTCACACCATCACGGATTGCGACTCGGATACCTAAAGGGTAATATTTGTCTAGTTGTATAGTTCATGTAGACAACCCGGCCAAGAGGCTTTGATGACAAATCAGACAGAAATCGCGACGCAGGCGCGGAAGGAATGGATGGGTCTGCTGGCCCGCGCGCCGGACGATGCTTTGATGACGCTATGGGATGGCATTCAGGACCGCCCAAGCTTTGACTGGCTGCGCAGCCCCGAAGTGGGCGGCGTCATGGTGAGAGGTCGCACCGGAGCTACCGGAGCGCCGTTCAATCTGGGTGAAATGACCGTCACGCGCTGTTCGGTCGTGCTGCATGATGGCACGGTTGGTCACGGATATGTGCAGGGCAGATCCAAGCCTAAAGCCGAAGTCGCAGCGTTGATTGATGCTATGATGCAGACACCGGCGGCGGATGATCTGCAGGCCCGATTGCTCGACCCATTGCAGCAACAAATGCAAGCGGCCAAGACGACACGCGCCGCCAAGGCAGCTGCCACCAAGGTCGAGTTTTTCACGCTGGTCCGGGGGGAAGACTGATGGCCGCGCAAACACAGTTTTCCGGGGGCTTTCAAAACGCACCTGTCCAGGCCGCCCACGCGTTTCGTGCGGCCATGACCGTCATGGCGCGCCCGGGTGAAATCCGCACCCTCATGGGCACTGAACCCCCTGCGCCTTTGTCCATGGCAGCAGGCACGCTCTTGCTGACGCTGTGCGATCCCGAAACAAAGGTCTATTTGGCGGGTGATGCTGACACCGATGCGGTGTGCAAATGGCTGACCTTCCACACGGGCGCGCCGATTGTGTCTGCGGGCAACGCTGATTTCGCCGTTGGTACGTGGGGCGCACTAGGTCCCTTGAACGCCTATCGTATTGGCACGCCGGAATACCCGGAACGGTCTGCGACCCTGATTGTAGAATGCGACCAGCTTGAGCAAAGCGGTGCCATTCTGAGCGGCCCTGGGATCAAGGACACCGCGCGGTTGTCTCTGCCGGATGTTCCAGCGCTTCAATACAATGCGATGCTGTATCCGCTGGGGTGCGATTTCTTCTTTACCTGCGGTGACAAGATCGCGGCCCTGCCGCGCAGCGCGCAGATCAGGACAGAGGGCTAAGCGATGTATGTAGCTGTCAAAGGGGGCGAAAAAGCCATCGAGAACGCCCATACGTGGCTGGCCGAAGAACGCCGGGGCGCGACTGATGTGGCGGAACTGAGCCTTGCGCAGATCCGCGAACAACTGAGCCTTGCCGTGAACCGGGTGATGGCCGAGGGGTCATTATTCGACCCCAACCTTGCAGCGCTGGCGATCAAACAGGCGCGTGGCGATCTGATCGAAGCGATCTTTCTGGTCCGTGCTTACCGTACGACTCTGCCGCGCTTTGGCTATTCCAACCCGGTCGAGACCTCTGAGATGGCGTGTGACCGTCGGATCTCGGCCACGTTCAAGGATGCGCCGGGGGGGCAGGTTCTGGGGCCAACTTTCGACTACACGCACCGTTTGCTGGATTTCAAGCTGGCTGCTGATGGTGAAGCCCCTAAGGCACCCGAAGGCACGGCACGTCAGGAGCCGACGCCCCATATCACCGAGTTCCTGAAAGGTGAGGACATCATTCAGGATGAACCCGCCAGCGATGACACCCCGGGCGACCTGACCCGCGAGCCGATGGAGTTTCCGTCAAACCGACCGCTGCGCTTGCAATCACTGACCCGTGGGGACGAGGGCTTTGTACTGGGCATGGCCTATTCCACCCAGCGCGGCTACGCCCGCAACCATGCGTTTGTCGGAGAGCTTCGGATCGGCAAGGTCGCGGTGGAAATGGAGATCCCCGAGCTGGGTTTCGCCATTGATATCGGTGAGGTTGAACTAACCGAATGTGAGACGGTCAACCAGTTCACGGGCTCGAAGACAGAACCACCACAGTTCACACGTGGCTATGGTCTTGTCTTTGGTCAGTCCGAACGAAAATCCATCGCGATGGCTTTGGTCGATCGCGCGCTGCGTTGGGAAGAACTGGGCGAAGACAATCTGGGTGCACCCGCGCAGGACGAAGAATTTGTCCTGAGCCATGCGGATAACATTCAGGCCACTGGCTTTCTCGAGCATATCAAACTGCCGCATTACGTCGACTTCCAGTCTGAGCTGGAGCTGGTCCGCAAACTGCGTCGCGAGGCTGAAGAACGCATTACGCCAAAGGAGGCCGCAGAATGAAGGCCGTCGTTTTTGATATCGGGAATGTGCTGATCCGATGGGATCCGCATCTGGCATGGTTGCACGAGATGGGCAGCCGCGAGGCCGTGGCAGAGTTCCTGACCCGCATCGATTTTCAGGATCGCAATCTGAGGGCGGATGGCGGCGAGAACTTCGCCGATCTGGCGTCAGAACTGGATGACGTCGAAGACCAACGGCGCCTGAGTGTGTATGTTGAGCGCTATGCCATGACCGTTCCGCAAAAGATCGAAGGAACCTGGCAGCTGCTCTATCGATTGAAAGAACAGGGCACGCAGGTTCACGCGATTACAAACTGGTCGGCGGAAACATGGCCGGTTGGTGTTGGCGCGCATCCCGAGTTGGGCGACGTCTTCGGCGTGACGGTAGTCTCTGGTCAGGAAAAGCTTTTGAAGCCGCAACCCGAGATTTTTCATCGCTTGTGTGAGCGGGCCGGGCTTGCGCCTGAAAACTGCATTTTCATCGACGACGGGCTGCACAACGTCGACGGCGCGCGCGCCGTTGGCATGGATGGCATCCACTTTACGACGCCTCAAGCGCTGGAAAGCGCGTTGACTGAAAGAGGTTTCCTATGAGCGAGTATAATTTCGCCTACCTGGACGAACAAACCAAACGGATGATCCGTCGGGCGATCCTGAAGGGTCTGGCTGTGCCTGGGTATCAGGTGCCGTTCGCCAGCCGCGAGATGCCGATGCCGTATGGCTGGGGGACGGGTGGCGTTCAGGTCTCGGCCGCGACGCTGACGCCCGAGGATACGTTCAAGGTGATCGACCAAGGCGCAGACGACACCACCAACGCAGTGTCGATCCGCAAGTTCTTTGAGAACACCGCTGGCGTCTCCACCACGGAAGAGACGGAAAAAGCCACTGTCATCCAGACCCGCCACCGCATCCCCGAAGCGAAGCTGCGTGAAGACCAGATCATCGTCTATCAGGTGCCGATCCCGGAACCTCTGCGCTTTTTGGAGCCGCGCGAGACCGAGACGCGCAAAATGCACAGCCTTGAAGAATACGGGCTGATGCATGTCAAATTGTATGAGGACATCAGCCAGCACGGTGCGATCTCAACCGCTTATGCCTATCCGGTCAAAGTATCCGGGCGGTATGTGATGGATCCGTCTCCGATCCCGAAATTCGACAACCCAAAGCTCGAGATGGACGCGATCCAATTGTTTGGTGCAGGGCGGGAACAGCGTATCTATGCAGTGCCTCCGCATACCAAGGTCGTGAGCCTCGATTTCGAGGATTACCCGTTTGAGGCCACCAAAGCCAACCATCTCTGCGATCTGTGCGGGGCCGAGGACAGCTATCTGGACGAGGTCATCATGGATGATGCAGGGAACCGGATGTTTGTCTGTTCCGACACCGATTATTGTCGGTCGCGCCGCGAAACAGGCCACGTGGGCCGACTGGCTGAGGAGAACGCAGCATGACCCCCCTGTTGCAAGTCAAGGGCATCGAAAAACGCTATGGCGCGCGGATCGGATGCACAGATGTGAACTTCGATCTCTACCCCGGAGAAGTGATGGGGATCGTCGGCGAAAGTGGGTCCGGCAAATCGACCTTGCTCAACTGTCTGGCCGGGCACCTGGAACCGGACGCTGGGCAGGTGATCTTTGATACCCGCGTGGACGGACCGGTAGACACAGTCACCATGTCCGAACCGGAACGCCGAATGCTCGGCCGCACTGACTGGGCCTTTGTGCATCAACACGCACGCGACGGGCTGCGGATGTCTGTCAGCGCGGGCGGCAATATTGGTGAGCGGCTGATGGCCGTCGGTGATCGGCACTATGGCGATATTCGGGACAAGGCTATCGACTGGCTTGGCCGCGTCGAGATTGAAGCAGCCCGTGTGGACGATCGCCCCAGCGCGTTTTCTGGCGGGATGCAGCAGCGTCTGCAGATCGCGCGCAATCTGGTGACGGGCCCTCGGCTGGTGTTCATGGATGAACCGACCGGTGGTCTGGACGTATCCGTTCAGGCGCGCTTGCTGGATTTGTTGCGTGGTCTGGTGCGTGAGATGGGGCTGAGCGCCATCATCGTGACGCATGATTTGGCCGTGGTGCGTCTGTTGGCGGACCGGCTGATGGTGATGAAAAGCGGTCATGTGGTCGAAGCTGGGTTGACCGACCAGGTGCTGGACGACCCTCAGCACGCCTATACGCAGCTGCTTGTGTCCAGCGTCCTTCAGGTTTGAGTGTTTGGGAAAAGATGAAGCGATGATTGAACTGATCGATGTAAGCAAAAGCTTTACCCTGCATAATCAGGGAAGTGCTGTGATCCCGGTGATGCAAGGTGCGTCGCTGAAGGTTGAGCCGGGGGAATGTGTTGCTCTGACGGGGGCGTCCGGTACTGGCAAGTCCACGCTGATGCGAGTGATCTATGGCAACTATCTGGCGGCCTCTGGTCAGGTGTTGGTTGGTGGGCTGGACGTGGCAAAGGCCGAACCACGACAGATCCTGTCTCTGCGTCGCGATACGTTGGGTTATGTCAGCCAGTTTCTGCGGGTTGTGCCTCGGGTGCCGACGCTGGAAGTTGTGGCAGAGCCGCTGCTGGCCGTAGGTGCGGACAAGCAAATTGCGCTGGACAAGGCGGCCGGCTTGCTGAAACGTCTGAACATCCCCGAGCGTTTGTGGACCCTGAGCCCCACGACCTTTTCTGGCGGTGAACAGCAGCGGGTGAACATTGCGCGCGGCTTTGCACATGAGTATCCCGCGATGCTTTTGGATGAGCCGACGGCGAGCCTGGATGCGCAGAACCGGGAAACCGTGTTGTCTCTGATTGAAGAGGCAAAGCATCGTGGTGCGGCGATTGTTGGGATTTTCCACGACATTGAAGCGCGTAAGCGGGTTTGTGACCGCGAGGTCAATGTTTCGGATTTTACACCGGGGCTGGCTGCATGACGCTTGCTCCGGTCATAGCGGTTGTCGGCCCCTCGGGTGTCGGTAAAGACAGCGTCATGCAAGCGTTGGTGGCCCAAGCATCGGGCATCCAACGCCTGAGGCGCGTGATTACCCGTCCTGAAGGGGAAGAGGGCGAGGATTTCGACCGGGTTTCCGTCGCGACGTTTCAGCAGATGGAACGGGCCGGGGCTTTTGCGTTGAGCTGGCCTGCGCATGGCTTGTTTTACGGTGTTCCGACCGAGATCACACGACAGCGAAACGAGGCAGATGCTGTTCTGGTCAACCTATCAAGAAAGGTATTGGTTCAGGCGCAGGAGGTTTTCGGCGATCTGATCGTGATTTCCCTGACTGCCGAAGCTGATGTTCTGGCACAGCGCTTGTCCGCAAGGGGGCGGGAAAGCGCGACGGAACAGGCGCGGCGGTTGGGTCGTGCCAAAGCGCCTTTACCCGACGGATTGAACCGCGTCATCGAAGTCGACAACTCCGGCGCACTGGAAGACACCGTCGCCGAGATCCTCGCGCAACTTCAACCGGAAAGCGCGTAGCGATGGATCAGGTGAAACCGCCCATCCTCAGCCTCGCCCATCAGGGCCAGATCGGTGATCTGGAAAGGCTGCGGCAGCAACGGGGCCAAATGGGTTTGCAGCGCCTCTTGGGTGGCCTGAAGGGTCGGTTTATCCAGCTTGCCGCTCAGCGTGATGTGAAAGCGAAACGCGTCCAGCACATAAGGATAGCCCCATTGAACCAGATTGGCGTCCTGCTCTGGGGTCAAACCGGCGGCGCGGCGGCGGGCCAGTTCAACCTCGGATGGGGGTGCCCGAAAACCGTCCAATGTCTGAACGCACGTGGCGGCCAGGGTGTTCAACGCTTGCGTATCACCCATCGGGCGCAGGGCCAGAAACCGGCCAAGCCGGGCGATCTCGAGGCCATCCAGCATGACAGTGGGCTGGTTGGAAGCGAGCGATCCACAAGCTGCATGCAAGGCGTCGAAGGTTTGGCCTTCGCTCAGTCGGAAGGGGGGTTTCATCGTCGCGTGCAGCCCGTATTTGCGCGGTACGTTCGTGACGGCGGCAACGTCGATCTCTCCGACCATCGGGTGTGCCACCAACGTGCCGGTTTCCATGTCCCAACCCAGCCAGCTGGTTGCGAATTTCGTCCACTCCGCCGCTGCGGGTGGCGCAAAATAAATCGCGTATCGCGTGAATGTCACATTGGCCTCCTATTGCGTGGCCTTCCACTACCTCAAACTGTGTGAAGTTCAGATGACAGAAGACTTGATCCTTGCCAATGCCACGCTTGTGTTGCCGAATGAAACCGTAACCGGCAGCGTTCGGATTGTGGGCGAGACCATAGCCGAGATCGACACTGGAAACGCGGTTCCGTCTGGAGCCATCGACTGCGAAGGCGACTTTGTCAGCCCTGGTCTGGTCGAGTTGCACACAGATAACCTGGAGCGTCACATTCAACCCCGACCCAAGGTAGACTGGCCTCATGCCGCTGCGATCCTTGCGCATGACGCGGAATTGGCCAGCATCGGGATCACGACCGTGTTTGACGCGATGCGGGTCGGATCGATCCCGTCAGGAGCAGCGCGTTATGGAAAGTATGCACGTGGCCTGTCGCAGGAATTGTGGGATTTGCGGGAACAGGATGCGCTGAAGATCAGTCATTTCCTGCATTTGCGGGCCGAGGTGTGTTCCGAGACGTTGGTCGAAGAGCTGGATGAGTTCGGGCCAGAGGACCGGGTTGGTCTTGTGTCCATCATGGATCACACACCCGGACAGCGGCAGTTCCGCGACATGACCAAGCTTGAGGCGTATATGAAGGGCAAACATGCGATGGACGATGATACATTCCTGCAGCATGTGGCCCAGCTAAAGGGCCTTCGCGACCGTAATGGCGATGTGCATGAGGTTGAGACCGTCAAGGCCGCGCGCCGTTTTGGAGCCGTTCTGGCGAGCCATGACGATACGACGGAAGATCAGGTGAAAGTCTCGGCAGGTCACGGTATCCGACTGGCTGAGTTTCCGACCACGGTCGAGGCAGCGCGTGCCTGTCACGATCACGATATCAAGGTCATGATGGGCGCGCCGAATATCATTCGCGGCGGCTCACATTCGGGCAACGTCGCAGCCCGCGAGTTGGCCGAACTTGGGCATTTGGACATCATGTCGTCGGACTATGTGCCGTCGGCCCTGTTGTTGTCGGCGGCCATGCTGGGCGAGATGTGGGATGATATGGCGCGCGGTATGAAAACGGTCACTCTGGCCCCTGCGCTGGCCGCGGGGCTAGAAGATCGGGGGGAGTTGCGCGCCAATGCGCGAGCCGATGTCATCCGTTTTCGGATGCGGGCCGGAGTACCGGCCCTGAGCTCGGTCTGGGCGCGCGGTCGGCGTGTGGCGTGATCAGGCGGTATAGAACAGGTAACGGTCCGGGGCGATCGTCTCGGGCCCTTTGATCTGGTTGAAGCCGACGAGGGGCTGCCCCGAGATCAGCAAACCGCCGGGCTGCATGACTTGCGCAATCAATGGGCTGAGCCGCGCGGCTTCTTCCACATCTTCATGCTTGATCCCGCGTCCGAAATCGTAGTGTGCCAGTGCGACCCTGTGCCCGTTCTCTGCCAGTTTCTTCAGCATCGGCTCGGCCTCGCCTTGCAGGAAATCTTCGGCTGGAGGGGTGCTGTCCGGGTGGCATTGCAGGACCCGGTCCATCACCCAGATCCGGCGCTCTGGCAGGATTTCACGCAGGTGGTCATAGGTCCGGCCATTTCCCAAACCCATATCCAGCACATCGCCTGGCTGGCCGCTGATGCGCTGGGCTGCCCAGTTCAAACCGTCGCGTTGAGCCGTCAGTCGGCGCAGCATGGAATCCAGTCGGCTCATGGTTGTGTCCTTATTCGTTCCTGGGTGCGACCCACACCGTGGCCGGGCCGTTCAACAATTTGCGCAGCAGGGCCTCGGTAAAGGTCCAGATGTCCTGATCATGGACCAGATGGTGGGTCAATATGCCAAATGGTTCAGCGTTGTCAGCACGTCCTTCGCGCCGGTCGCGCAACAGATCAACTGTCTGCTTGATCAGGACGTCCGGGTTGATCAGACTGCGTGTGCCGCGCCAGTCAATTGGGTCAAGATGGGTGTTGATTTGTTCCAGCCCCGGTGCGGGAAAAGGTGTTTTGCGCGGCGTCGCAGTGGACAGGACACGAAAGCCCAGACCGGGAAGTTGCGCGACCATCTCGGGCGCGATGCGGTTCCACGGGGGAACAAACATGGGTCGCATTTCGACACCAAATATCGCGTCAAGACGGGCTATTCCTGCTTTTGCATCATCAACCATTTGGTCCAGCGGTCGATGCAGTTGAAACTCAGCCTTCTTCTCTCCCTCTGGTGCGTGGTTCGCATGTGCCCAGCCGTGAACCACAGGGATCAAAGAGGGTCGGTCCGCAATATATTCGGCCAACGCCGGGGTTGCGCCGTTGGGAATCACGGCCAGATGCACGGGCACATCCAATTGCGAAGACAGATCAGTCAACCGGTCGAGCTGCGGCGTCGGAGCGATGGCGTCATCGTCACGCCACCAGAGCGGAAACGACAAACCCGAAACCCGCCAGAGGTCCAGCTCGGTGTCCAGAGGGCGCCAGTCGGGGGTCATGCGCGCTGCTCCAGCAGGCGCTTGGCGATGCGCACGCTTTGGGCGGCGCCGTCAAAGCCGAAATCTTGTTTTGCGCGGGGTCCATCAGCAATGATGCGTTCGACCGCTTGCGCAAGTGTGGTCCCGCTCAGAGACTGACTTTCCAGCACTTCGATTGCAGATAATCCCGACAAGCTCTGCCCGCGCAGACCTTGTTCAACCTCTTTGCCATCATCGAAGGGGATAAATACCGCTGGTGTACCGCTTTGCAGAATATCCATAGCGGTGTTGTAGCCGCACATGCTGACCGACGCTGCCGCAAGCGGCAGCATCTGACGAAAATCGGGCCGCACAGGTTCAAGGATGACCGAGGTGCCTTTGGCCTGTTCCGACAGTTCGGCAATCCGCGCCTTTGCATCCGTCCCGCCGACCAACAGGCGCCAACGCGTGTTGGGCATCTGGCGGGCTGCCTCGATGGCCGCACAAAAGATCGGCTGTCCTACGGACCCGCCGCCTGCGCTGACCAAAATTTCATCTTCACCCACCAAATCCGGGTGGGGTTGGGGCAACGTAGGTGCGACAAAACCGGTATAGTGTAACCGGTCCGCCAGTTGATCTGACACTGGCCAGCTGACGGATAAGGGCGTTACGCTTTCGGTCGAATGAACCAGTACGCCGTCATAGTAACGCTTTACGATCTCGTCCGCGCGTTCCGCTTTTGCTGGTTTCGAGGGCGGGGCCAGAATATCTCGGATCGACCCCAGAATAACCGGACGTACCGGCAGCTTAGTTGCCGTTTCCAACGCTGCGCCGAATTCGGCGGCCAGCGATCGACGGCCAAAGGGATAAAGCTCTGTGATCAGCACCTGCGGCTGGAACGTCTTTAAGGCCTGAACCAGAGCCGTCGTCCGCGCCGCATGATAGGCGGCGTCAGCCTCTTCGCCGGTTTCGGTCAGCAAGCGGGTGAAATTGGTGCCGTCCGACCTTAAAGGGGGCAGCCCAAACAACGTCATCCCACGGCTATCCAGCTGCGGTGCAGGCATTCCACCCGTCACCACCATGACCTCGTGACCGTCATCCCGAAATGCACGACCAAGGGTCAAAGCGCGGCTGAGATGCCCTGTTCCCAGCAGGTGGGTGACAATGATCATCACCTTCATGGCAAAGTCTCGCGTTTTGGCAGGCGTATGGGATCGGGGTCAGCGGTCATGGTGTTCATATCGACGATATACAGCCGATTGCGTTTGATCTTGAAGGGGGCAGGTCCTTCGAAATTCCAACCCCAAGCTTGGGCCAGAATGACCCGCATGATGCCGATATGGCAGACAGCCACCGCATCGTTTTGCAGAGCGGACAGCCAGGGGCGCAACCGGTCACGAACGTCAGCCGGACTTTCACCGTTTGGCGGGCGGAAATCCCAACCCCAATCTTCGATATGCTTGTAACCGCTTGTTGTGTCAGCGATCAGATCAACGCCGCGCTGACCCTCCCAATCGCCCCAGTTCATCTCGGTCAGCGCGTCTGACGTTTGCGGGCCGCGACCCGAGACGATTTGGGCGGTCTCATTGGCCCGTTGCAGCGGGCTGGACCAGATGTCAGCCTGTGCCCATTCGTGTGGCAGGCAGTAGCCTGACAGTTCTGAGCGCGCGTCATCGTCCAGGGGAATGTCGCTGCGGCCCTGTATCTGACCAGCGCGGTTCCAATGTGTGTGCCCGTGGCGAAGCAGCGCAAGCCTGGTCATGTCAAATCCTTCAGTAACGGGCGGAGAGTTGCCCAAAGGCGGGCAGTGGCTTGTGGCATAAGATGACGGTCAGCCACATACTCGCGAGCAGCCGCGCCGAGGGAGCGGCGCAGCGATGCGTCCTCCAGCAGAGTTTGCAGACGGTCTGCAAAGCCTTGCGACCCGGTGTCGACCGAAGGGTAAGTCGCAGGGGCCAGCACATCTCGAACACCCGGTCGATCTTGTGCGAGCACCGGTACGCCCGCAGCCTGCGCCTCCAAGTAAATCATCCCGTAAGCTTCGTTCACACCGGGCCAAACCAGCACAGAGGCGTGTTCATAGGCCGCTTGCAGCGCATCGCGGTTGAGCTGACCCAGAATACTGACCTTTTCTCCAAAGGTCTCCATCAAAGCCTCGACTTCGGGTCGAGCGGGTCCATCGCCAGCGATGTTCAGGTGCCAGTCACCCGCCAGATGCGAAAGCGCCTCGGCTAAGATCTGGTAAGAGGCCAGCTTGTCCCCGTGGCGCATCATGCCAACGGTCAGCATCGGACCTTCCCCGCTGGTTGCAGCGGGAAGTTGGGATTGCGGCAGAAATGGCGGCAGCTCGACCAAAGCCTGATCGCCAAATCGATCCCGTTCCAATGTGATCAGGTCGTTGGCGGTGTGATAAAATATGACATCGGCGGCGTCGCCGGCCCGATGTGCAGCGGCGGCAAACTCAGCCCAGGGTCCGGTCAACCGGCTGGATGCGCGGGTACTTTCCAACTGTACATAAGGGATGCCGCGCGCCTTGCAGACCTGCGGACCCAACAAATCGGGGGCTTTGTAGTAATTGTGATATGTCACCCACAGAGCCGTGTCCGAGGGCAGGTCGGTGACTAACCTCTGTGCTTCCTTGTCTGCCGCACGCTGCAAGGCATGTTGCAGGTCCACATCACCGCGCTTGTCGTAAATCCTGAGGTCTGAAACCAGATCAACCGTGTCGCCTTCGGCAGCAAGGGCCTTGATCAGGTTCCGCGCCATTTCGCGGTCGCCCGAAGGGGTTGGGCTGTTGGGGGATTTCATCGGTGCATAAAATGCGACCCGTGCCATCACGCGGTTTCCATGCACATGGCGTTTAGTCGCTTCGAGAGCTGGACGATGCCCGGGTCCATCCGAAACTCGGCTATAAGGCGATCATAAGCCGCAAGCGCCATTTGGGCTGCTTGTTGCGGATTGTTGGCCAGTGATTCAATGGCTGCTGCCAGCGCGCTCGGGTCGTCGCTGGACAGGATGCCGTGCGTTCCGGTTTCGATGAATTCCGGGATTGCCGAGACCGGGGTCGAAAGGATCGGCAAACGCTGAGATGCAGCCTCCATCAAAACATTCGGCAGCCCGTCACGGTCGCCATCTGCCGCAATGCGGCTGGGGAGCACAAACAGGTCTGCCTTTCGCATCGCCTCGATCACTTCGGGCTGATCACAGGCGCCTTTCCAGGTGATGTGATCCGCGATACCAGCCACGCGGGCCTGAGCCCGCAAGGCATCGCCCAAACCGCCACCGCCGATATGGGTCCAGTGCCAGTCCAGAGTTTCCGGCAGTAAGGCAAAAGCAGCGATCAGCCGATCGAACCCCTTTTTCTCAACCAGTCGCCCGACAGAGATCATATGGAAGGGACCGTTTGCGGAGCGCAAAGTGCGCGTCGGCGGGTCTGGAAACCGTGACAGGTCAAGACCATGATAGATCAGGTCCATACGATTTGGATCGTCTGCCAGGCCCCGCAAATGCTCGGCCCCAATGGCTGTGCAGGTGGCACCGAATGTGGCGCCATGGGTCGCAGCCTGCAGCTTTTCACGCTTTTCCCATTCCGGTGAGGTCCAGATGTCTTTAGCGTGGGCAGAGAAACTCCATGGCAGTCCACGCATAATGGCCGCATATCGGGCAACCGAGGACGGCGTGTGCATGAAATGCGCATAAAGCCCCAGAACTTCCGGGGGTAGTTCGGCGGCCAGAACACAGGCTTGCCCAAAGCGCCGGATGCGATTTGGTGTTGGGTCGCGACGCAAGTCCTGCCGCCAGATCCGGTAAGCCTCGGCATAGCCGGGCAGGGTTTGCGCAATCGCCCGCGCTGCCCACACACGCTGTGGTTCCTGATAAAGGTATTCAGGCAAATAGTGGACTTGTCCGGCGAAGCGGTCGTGCAAGGGATGGCGTTTGGTATCTGTCGGGTGCCGCAACGACCAGATGTCGAACTGGTGACCCGCGTCCTGCAAGGCGACAAGTTCCTGCGCAATAAACGTTTCGGACAGTCGCGGCCAGCCTTTGACCACAACTGCCAAATTAGGGGAATCTGAAGTCATCCGGTGGCTCGTTCCTGTTCCCAGGCCAGCAGATCGTCGATGCGATCGGTGACGTAATCCAACCCGTCCAACAAACCGGTCTGGATGGCCTGCGATGGCAAGGATTGTTTGGGCAGGTTTTGGATCGCGGCGATCATCGCCTCGGGGGTCAGGCCGTCACGGTGTTCGTCCAGCATTTTGACCAAGCCCAGCTCTTCCGCGCGAGAGGCGCGAATCCACTGCTCCAGCCGGGGCGTGGTACGTGGGACGATGACGGCGCGTTTGTCGAAGGACAGAACCTCGCAAAAGGTGTTGTAGCCGCCCATGCAAACAACGCCTTCAGCCCCTGCAAACAGCGTTTCGATCTGGGATTCGAACCCAACTGCGGTTACTCGACCGTTCAGTGCCGCAACGCGCGCTTCGAAATCCTCGCGCAATTCGCCGGACAGGAAGGGGCCGTATACCAGAACAGCGCGCGGCGACAAATTTGGGTCTTTCTCGTAAGCGGATAGAACAAGGTTCACCATCGCCTTGCCATCGCCGCCACCACCGGGGGTGATCAGGATATAAGGCTGTTCGGGTGACTCGCCTACAGGGCCAAGATCCCGACGCAGGTATCCCGTCCAATGAATGCGGGATTGTGCGGCAGGGCTCAGCGGTAAGCCCTGGGTGGGGTCATAGATCGACTTTAACCCATAGACCCAGATTTCGTGATAGAACCGTTCGGTCGCTTCAACGGCCTCTTTGCGGGCCCATTCGGCGGCCAACACTTCGGGCTCGTCCAGAACGTCACGCAGCCCAAGCACCAGTTTCGTGCCGCAGTTTCGTTCCAGATAGTTCAACGTCGGCAATAGTTCGCCCCGGAACCCGGTTGGTTCCTTATCGACGATCAGCACATCGGGGTCGAATTGCTGAACCGCCGTCTGTATCAGGCCCGATCGCAGCTCAGTCACTTCGTCGATACCCATTCCAATCGTGCGTGCGGCGTAGGATCCATCGGCGCGTTTGGTCACACCGGGCAGACGCACGTGATCGACGCGGCGCGGAAACGTAAAACGACCCGCCACCGGAGATCCGGTCAGGATAAGCGCTGACGCACTTGGGTCGGCTTGGGTGATCGCAGCAGCCAAAGCCCGCGACCGGCGCAAATGGCCCAGTCCAAACGTGTCGTGGCTGTAAAACAGGATACGCGGCGCGCGGTCCGGTTTTGAGTTGGTGGTGCCAAGGCTCATAGAATTGCCCGTCTTCTTGATCTCGATGCGAAATCCGCGCGTTCGCAAGCGTTATCGTATATTTTTTTGTTGTGCTTGCCAAAGGCAGAAATGCGACCCCGCAAATGTTCCAAGCATTGCGATTTGGCAACATCATATTGAAGAATTAGAGACATATCGCACCAAAGCTTGGAAAGGATCGCAAAAGGACCAAAGAAATCACCAACATATGGGACGCCCGCAACCTTTGCTAACGTCATATTCAATTTCCTCTGGATTGGAAACAGGCGCAAATCGCTTGTGCGCCGAGAACACGCCAGAACATGTTCTTGAAACGGGGGCGTGCGAGTGTTTGAACTGCCCGCGACGCTTCTTTATTCTGCACTGCATCGGAAAAACTGGAAACAAGACCCTATGAAACATACCTTTCTGGCCGCGCTCGTATGGGCTTTGTGGTCTTTCGTTCTGGCATTTCCGGTCAGCGTCTCGGCGCAATCATCCTTGATTCCAGGTTACGGTGCCGGAACGGGCAGCACGTCCGAGCCCGCACCTGAAAGCGATCTTGCCGCTGCGATACGCGCCGCCAGCGAGGCGGGCGCAAGTGTGATTGTCATCGACAGCACCGGCCAGGTCGTAACTACAGCAGGCGACGCCGAGGCAAGCCCCACCCAAAACGGCGGTGGGTCGAACAACCCTATGAGCGACGGATCGCAACTGATGAAGGCGCAGGAGCGGTTCTCGAAGTTCCGTGAGTCCATGCAATCACGGCTCGAGGCGCTGCCTTATTCGGTGTTCGAAGTGCAGTATATTCTGCGTCAGACCAGCCCTGACGGGCGTATCCAGACTTATGTCGAGGTCTTGGGCTGGAACATCCTCTTCCTGCTGTTGGGGCGTTGGCTGTCGATCGAGATTTACGGCAAACGCTTTGCTCGGCGTTGGGTTGTGGCCCGGGTCAAAGATGACCCTGTTGGATACCGCGAAAAGATGCCGTTCCTTGTCTTCCGCTTTTTGATGGGGATTGGTGGCACGATCTTTGCCATGCTTATGGCGCTGATTGTTGGGTATCTGTTCTTCGGCGAGGCCGAGGACATCTCGATCCAGTTTACGGTTACAGCCATTTTCACCGCGTTCTTCTTGGCGCGTACTGTATCCGATCTGTGGCGGATGGTTCTGTCTCCCTATCTGAGCCAATACCGCCTGCCGCCGTTTTCCGACAAGAACGCGCGCAGGCTGTACATCTGGGCGTCGGCTTTGGCGACCTACGACATCTCGGTTGTTTTGTTTGCAACATGGGTCGCGGATTTTGGCCTGAATTATAACGTTTATGCTATGGTTTATGGCGGGCTCACGATGCTTGGTGCGTTGGGCAATGTTCTGATGATCTTGTTCAATGCCCGGGCCATTTCGAATGCGATCCGGGGAGGGCGCGCATCAGATCAGGTATCGTTTCTCTTGCGTTTCGTGTCCTTTGGCTGGGCGCCTGCTCTTATCGTTTATGTCGTGTTCAGTTGGTTCCGTTTGGCCGTTGATTTGGCGCTCGAGAATCCGACGCCACTTCCGCTGATTGCAAGCAGTTACCTGATCTTCATGTCCGTCGTCATCGCCTATGGCGCGATGAACTATCTGCTGGAACGGTACTTTGATCGAACCCGCAAGATCGACGAAATAAACGAAGAAGCCGCGGCTGGCGAAGACGACATCGTGCCGTTGGAAACACCTGAGGCCGAGCAAAGAAAGCAATACCTTCTCACCTACGAAGATCTGGCCCGTCGGGTGGCCGGAATTCTGGCCTTTGTGATCGGAGCTTATGCGCTAGTGGTCATCTGGTACCCGGACGCGGACTGGAGCCAGGACCTGCCAGTCGAACGTGCGCTGGATGTGATGGTCATCATCTTCATTGGCTATATCCTGTTCCACTTCTTCCGCATCTGGATAGACAGCAAGATTGCCGAAGAGGTCGATGACGGCACAGAAGCGGAGCTGGGCGATGAAGGCGGCGAGGGTGGGCAAAGCCGTCTGGCAACATTGCTGCCCCTGTTCCGGGGTGCAATTCTGGCTGTCGTCGTCGTCACGATTGTTCTGATTGTTCTGATGGAGTTGGGCATCAATGTCAGCCCGCTGTTTGCTGGCGCTGGTGTAGTAGGTTTGGCAGTTGGTTTTGGGTCGCAAACACTTGTGCGTGATATCTTTTCGGGCGCCTTTTTCCTGTTGGATGATGCGTTCCGCAAAGGCGAATATATCGACATCGGGGATGTAAAGGGCACGGTCGAGAAGATCTCGGTCCGGTCCATGCAACTGCGTCATCACCTAGGTGCGCTGAACACCATTCCCTTTGGTGAGATCAAGGTGCTGACCAACTATTCGCGCGATTGGGTTATCATGAAACTGCCCTTGCGCGTGACCTATGACACAGATGTCGAGAAAGTGCGCAAGCTGATCAAGAAACTAGGCCAACAGCTGTTGACCGATCCTGTGATTGGCGACAATTTCATCCAGCCGCTGAAATCTCAGGGTGTGATCGAGATGCAGGATTCCGCGATGATCATCCGGGTTAAGTTCATGACCAAACCGGGTGACCAGTGGCTGGTACGAAAGAAGGTTTATCAGGAAATTCGCGAACTCTTTGCGCGTGAGGGTATCAAGTTTGCCCACCGCGAGGTCACGGTGAGGCTGGCGGATGGAAAAGAAGCCGAGGATCTGACCCCGAAACAGCGTGAGGCTGTAACTGGTGCAGTTCAGGCCGCAATTGACGAAGAATACCTGGACGATATCGGCCCCGGAGGCGACGACCGCTAGGGCGTGCTCCCGCCATTTTGAGGGACATCTCTGACGAGATCCCGTCAATATGTTGGGCCCAGCCGCGCGTTCCGCGTGGCGGTTGGGTCAATTGGCGTTCAAGGGCCAAATGGGCTGTGATGTGCCCAATTTCGATGCAGGCAAATCCCAGTGCATTGATGCCTCGCCGACTTTAAGCGCAGGTTTGAGCCGATGACCGGGCCCCCAGCCAGATGCTTCGGTTTCCGTGTTGTAGTCTTTGGGTGTCGGATTGATCGGTGCTGCTTCGGTATCGTCCTTGCCAAGGACAGCCAGAAGTTCAGCTGTGCGGGCAAGGGACAGGTGGGCGTGCATGATGGAACTGCCCGATGCGGCCTCTGACAGGGCGGACAGAACAGCGGCCGCCATCAAATACCCTGTTGCGTGATCAAGGGCCTGAACCGGCAGGGGGGTAGGTTTGTCCGCCTGCGCCCAGCCCATTCCGGTATGGGCGATGCCCGCGCTCATCTGCACAAGGCTGTCAAAACCGCGCCGGGTGGACCATGGCCCCTGCCAGCCATAGGCATCCAGAGTGACCTCGATCCGGTTCGGAGCCAATTCGTCACGTTTGGCGCGCGTCAGGCCCAAAACATCCAATGCGCCCGGTCGATACCCGTGCACAAACACATCCGCTTGTGACAGCAGCTCTTGCAGCCGCTTCATGCCATCGTTTGTTTTCAGGTCCAGATAGGCGCAGTGCTTTCCCAGTGAGATGTCAGGGATCACCCCCGGTTCATCCCAATCAGGCGGGTCGATGCGCAGAACCTCGGCGCCGAAACCGGCCAGCGTGCGGGTCGAGACCGGACCGGCCAGAACACGTGTCAGGTCAAGCACGCGTAATCCCGCCAGGGGCCGTTTGGCGGTCGCGTGCGGCCTGTCGCGCAGCTTGACATAACGCGGCCCCTGCCAACCGATCAGCGGATCGCGTGACACGGCGCGGCCTTGCGGATGTTCCAGCCACTCGGCTCGACTGCGCATCGCAGCGGCAACGCCGCCTTCCGCCACGACGGCAGTTTCCAGATCCGCTATGGACCATGACTTAACGGCAGTTGCCACGGCCTCGCGATCAGGCGGAGTACCAAGAACCTTCAGCGCAGCCGCTCGGTGGCGAGTTAAGTTGGTGTGCAACCTGATCCAGCCGTCCGAGGCTTTATAGTCGCCTGCGACCGCATCCCACAGGCTTGGCATGTCCCAACCGTCTGGTTTGAAAGAATAGCCGAACCAAAGGGACGCCAGCCGGTGATCGACCGTGATCTCAGGTTTAACGGAGAGCAGGTTGAGCGCTTGCATCAACCGGGCCATTTCGTGACCTACCGCCGCAAAGCTGGCTGTGGCCAATTCAGAAACGGCAAAAGCGCTGGGCAGCGCGCCTTCACCCGTTTTGCGATAGCTGTCCGCAGCAGGAAGGGTGGCCAGAAGGCTCATTGCTGATAGGGGTCCAGGCTGTCGCGCAGCCCATCACCGAGGAAGTTGAACGCCAGCACGACCACGATGATCGGTAGCATCGGGATGGCCGTCCACGGGTAGATTTCGATCGAGGCGAGGTTCTGTGCATCATTCAGCATGACACCCCAACTGACCGCAGGTGCCCGCAGACCCAACCCAAGGAAACTAAGCGCTGTTTCCCCCAGGATCATGGCCGGTATCGACAAGGTGGCTGATGCGATCAGGTGCGACATGAAGTTGGGTAGCAGGTGTTTGCGGATCACCCGGCCCGAGCTCGCGCCCATCATTTCAGCCGCGCGCACATATTCTTCCTCACGCAGTGACAGGAACTTGGCCCTAACTGAACGCGCAAGGCCAGGCCAGTCGAGTATGCCCAGGATAATCGAAATGATGAAGAAAACCGCCACAGGGCTCCAGTTCGATGGTACGGCGGCGGACAGCGCCAGCCAGAGTGGCAGTTCCGGCAACGAGCGCAGAATTTCGATGACTCGGTTGATCGTCCAGTCGATGCGCCCGCCGAAATAGCCCGCCATCGAGCCGAACAAGATGCCCAGAAAGAACGACACAGAGATACCGATCAGGCCCACCGTCAACGAAAGCTGAGCGCCATAAAGGATACGACTGAAGATGTCGCGCCCCAGTCGATCAGATCCCCACAGGAACAGGGTGGCGCCTTCGGGGGCGCAGAACAGATGAGTGTCGGACGGTATGAACCCGGCCAAACGGTACTCTGACCCTTCGCAAAAGAACCTGATGGGACGAGGGTCGTCTGTGTCGGGCACAAATTTCCACTGGAATGTCTCAAGATCCGCTTCGGCGACGATCGGATACACATGGGGCCCGATGAACTCACCCTCATGGAACCAATTTACAGATTGCGGCGGGGCATAGAGGTGTTCGCCATTTCGCTCGTTCGGCCCATAGGGTGCGATAAACCCGGCAAAGGGCAACATCAGATAACAAAACAGCAAGAAAATGCCAGAGATCAGGCCAAGCTTGTGAGTGCGGAACTTGCGCCAGACCAGCACCCAATTTGGCGCGTCCAGATCGGCGCGTTCGAGCTGCTGAACAGACGCTTGCGGATCAAATGGCGCGTCATCGACAAAGCGGTCATCGGGACGATCAGTCATGCTTCGCGCCCCTCATAACGGATGCGCGGATCCAGCATCACCAGCAGAATATCCGAGATCATCGTTCCGATCAGCGTGAGCAAAGCGACGAACATCAGGATGAAGGCCGACAGAAACTGATCCTGCGTTTTCAAAGCCGTCAGCAGGGTCGGGCCAATTGTTTGCAGGCCCAGAACGACGGAAACCAGAACTGAGCCTGATACCATTGACGGAAGCAGGTTGCCGATATCGGCCACGAAAGGGTTAAAGGCCACACGCAGTGGGTATTTGGTCAGCATCCGCGACGGGGCCATACCTTTGGCAATCGCAGTTTCGACATAAGGCTTGCCAAGCTCATCCAGCATATTTGCCCGCAGGCGCTGCATCATGGCCGAGGCCCCAGAGGTGCCGATCACGAAGGTTGGCACGATCAAATGAATGAGGATGGATTTCAGCTTGTCCCAACTCATCGGCTCGCCTTCGAACTTGGGATCCATAAGGCCACCAATGGGCAGGTTGAAATACTGGTGTCCGTAGTAGAACAAGATCAGAGCCAAAAGGAAGTTCGGTGTGGCCAGGCCCAAATATCCAACAAAAGCCGAGGTATAGTCGATCCACGTTCGCGACCGCGCCGCGGCGATAACACCAAGGGGCAAAGCTACGGCATAGACAAACAAGATCGCAGCCAGATTGACGACCACAGTCAACCAAAGCGTATCGCCAACAATTTCTGATACGGGACGGTCAAATTCAAAAGACCAGCCATAGTTTCCTTGAATTAGACCGGAAAACCCGTGCGGTCCGGGCCAGAACCCCATCCAGATCAGGTATTGCTCCCAGATGGGACGATCCAAAGCGTATTCCGTGCGCAGAAACTCGGCCTTGGCGACACCGGCAGATTGCCCCGAGGCCTGAAGCTCGGCGATCTGGTTGCTCAGGTAATCACCGGGCGGCAGGTTGATGATTGTGAAAATCAGGACCGAAACTACCAACAAAGTCAGCAGCATCGTAAAGAACCGATAGACCGCATAGCGCAGCATGACCATTTTGCTGCTCCTGCTCAGTCAGCGAAAAAGAACTCATCCGGGCGATGGATGCCGAAATGCGCGCCTGGTTCCCATGCCCACATAGCCTGTTCCGGTACGTTGCGCAGACGATTCGAGACAACCACCGGCTGCGGCGCGCCGTTCAGGATGCCAATTGCATACAGTTGGTCCGCATGAATTTTCAGCATTTCTGTCCAGGCTGCCGTGCGTTCTTCATCGCTTGTGGCGATTTCCCAATCATGGGCCAGTTCCATCAGACGTTCGGCTTCGGGCATGTCAGGGGCTTCTCCAACTTCACCCTTTGTCTGGTAATATTGACCCCATTTGGGCCAAGCGAGGAACACTTGATCAGTGGGTGCCAGATAAGCTGGTGAAGTGTGAGCCTGCGGGATTCCGTCATCCCATCCAAACCAAACTGAAGCCATCGAGTTGCCCGCAAACACCCGGTTGCGCAGAATGTCGCGGTCCAGTGGACGCATCACCAGTTTGACCCCGATCTCGCGCCAGTTGTCGGTGACGATTTGCAGGGCATTCTCGACCTCTTGCCGTTCACCTGCGGTTTCGATGATCAACTCCATCGGGCGGCCATCGGGCAGCAAACGGATGCCGTTTTTATCGCGCTGCGTCAGACCGGCTTCGTCCAGCAGGGCATTGGCCTGATCAATATCGTATTGCGCCCAGGCCTCGGCGTTCTCTTCATTGTAGAACGGCGAAGCGGGCAGCACTGACATCGCTGCGGGGCGCGCCAGTTTGAAATACAGAGCCTGATTGATGGTCTTGCGGTCGATACTCAGCGACAAGGCACGTCGCACACGAACGTCGCGCAACACGTCGCGCCAGACGTCATCCGCAAAGTTAAGGTTCGGATAGATCGCAACCTGGGACGCTACGCCGGTTTTCCACAGCAGCGTTTTGTAGCCGCCTTGGGCCTCACCTTTTTTAAGGATCGACGCGTCCCGGAAGGCCAATCCGCGACCTTGCAGATCGCTTTCACCTGCGTTGGTCTTGGCGGCGACAAGGCCGGGGGCAACAATCTCCATCTCAACCACGTCGATATAGGGCAACTGTACCCCGTTGCTGTCGATACGGTGGTAGTAGGGGTTGCGCACAAAGTTATGCCTGATCTTCTTGCCCGAGCTTGCGTTTAGCCAAGGTTGCAAAGTCGGCAGTTCGTGGTTGTCGAACTTGTAAAGGTTGTCCAGCTTGTTGTGCAACGCGGCCCAGCTTTTGACCCTTGCATCTTCAACAAGAAAGGCCAGCTCCTCGGGATCGGCGTATTTTTCGTGATACTGTTTGAGGAAGGCGGACGGACGGTAAATAAATGGCGGTCGCGCATTGGCAAGCGTTTGCAGGAAGTCCGGGTTTGGATCCTCCCATTCGAAGATCACCGTGGTTTCATCAGGAAATGTAACCGTTGGTGATTTGCCTTCGACGATCAGAAACTCAAGCGGACCTGAAGGGCTGAGCAGTTCGTTATTGGCAACCTCTTCCCACCAATAGCGGAAATCTTCCGAGGTGAAGGGCGAGCCGTCTGACCATTTGTGCCCTTCCCGCAGTTTCAGCGTGAACTTGCGATTGTCTTCGTTCTCGAACGAGGCCAGCAGATCGGGCACAATTTCATAGTCCTGGTTAAACCCAACAAGGCGGGCATAGCCGTAGACGACCATTTGGCGGATATCTTTCGACCGTGTCACCATCGTACGCAGCGTACCGCCTTGGGTTCCGAATTCGCGGCCTTTGGCGGTCAGATCAACAACCAGCGGTTCCTTGGGAAGACGTTCTTCGATCGGCGGAAGGTTGCCTGCTTCTACTTCAGCGCTCCAGAAGGCGCTTTCCTGAGGAGTAGGAAAGGTTTCTGCCGTGGCGGGCAGCATCCCCGTCAGGGCCAGCATTGCGGCCAGGATCAGGGGGCGAGTGGTCTTAAACATGGCAACGTACCTTATGGCCCGGTTCCAATTCCACCAATGAAGGTATCACGGTGTCCGAGAAACGGAAGGCTTCTTCCCAACTGTCCGGTGCGCCGGCGCCCAATGAAACCATTTGCAGGTCAATTGGACGGTTGATGTCGGGTTCGGGTTGAGCGGCAATCAGCGCCTTGGTGTAAGGGTGACGCGGATTGTAGAAAAGCGTTTCGGGCGGTGCCTGTTCGACAATCAGGCCGCGCCGCATAACGGCAACTTCGTCGGCAATCCGGGCGACAACGGCCAGATCGTGCGAGATAAACAGATAGGACAGGTTCAGGCTGTCCTGAAGGTTCTCCAGCAAGGTCAGGATTTGTTCCTGAACCGAGACATCCAGAGCCGATGTGGGTTCGTCACAGACAATCAGTTGCGGGTCCAACATCATGGCACGGGCCACAGAAAGGCGCTGCCGCTGCCCGCCGGAGAAAGCGTGGGGATAGCGTTTCAGCATGTCTTCTGTCAAACCGACACGTTGCAGCATCTCGGCTGCTTTGTCGCGCTGTTCCGCTGCGGTGCCGATCTTGTGGATTTCCAACGGTTCGGTCATCGCGTCCTGAATGCGCATACGCGGACTGAGCGAGCTATAGGGGTCCTGAAAGACCATTTGTGCCTTTCGCTGAAACGCCGTGCGCTGGGCGCGCGTCATGCTGTGCACCGTGATTGGGTCGACGTCAGGTGCAGTGCGGAACAGAACTTCGCCACCAGGGTCGGGCAATTCGGCACCCAATGCGATCCGGGCTGCTGTCGTCTTTCCCGATCCGCTTTCGCCAACAATGGCCAGCGTTTTGCCGCGTGCAAGGTTCAGGTCGACGCCGCGACAGGCATAGATTGCGGTGTCGGCTTGCCACCCCTTGCTGGACCGCATGGTGTAGGTCTTGGACACGTCCTTCATCTGAAGAATCAGATCTTCGTCTGGCATCGGAATACCTACGGCATCCTGATCCGGAATTTCCGGCGCGGCATCGAACAACTGTTTCGTATAAGGATGAGCCGGAGCGGTCAGGATTGGCGCGGCCGGGCCCGACTCCATGATGCGACCCTTGTGCATGACCACGACCTGTTCGGCCATATTGGCGACGACACCCAGGTCATGGGTGACAAGGATCAACGCCATGCCGGTCTCGCGCTGCAATTCCTTGATCAGCCCCAGCACCTGCGCCTGTGTGGTCACATCCAGCGCAGTGGTTGGTTCGTCCGCTATCAGCAGTTCGGGCTTGGATACCATCGCCATTGCGATCATAGCGCGCTGACGCATCCCGCCGGACAATTCAAACGGGTACGAGTCATAAGCGCGCTGGGGGTCGGGGAAACCCACGCGATCAAACTGCCTCAGAACTTCTTTGCGGGCCTCGGCTTCTGAAAGACCACGATGCAGCCACAAGACTTCGCTGACTTGATTGCCGATCTTGTGCAGGGGCGACAGTGAACGCATAGGTTCTTGAAAGATCATCGAAACCCGGTTGCCGCGTATGTTGCGCATCTCGCGTTCCGAGACCGATGTAAGCTCGCACGTACCTTTGGAATCGTTCAGCGTAATTGTGCCGCTGCGGATCTGTGCAGAGCGGGGTAGAATACGCAAAGCGGCCCGACATGTGATTGTTTTGCCCGATCCGGATTCACCCACTAGTGCAAGCGTCTGACCGGCCTCGACGTCGAAGTTCACATCCGTGACCACGGAATTGCCCGTACCAAAGCCAATGCTCAGGTTTCTGACGGACAACAACGCGTTCATGCGGGTTTTCTACCCGTTTGACCAAAAGGTGACATCGGTTAATTCAACTCCCCGTGATTTTTTGCTTAGTGTCGCGCGGTTCCGCCCGACTAGTCAAACCCGTTCTTGGGCTGAAATGTCGCGGAATTGTGAAACTTTGGGCTTCATCGCTACACAAAGTCTTGAGAATTTGTCATCTAGGGCCGCATCGGGCGCATCTATGCTTCCGAATAGTATCAAGGAGATATGTGCTGGTGTCCGAGAATCAAAGCCGCCTGGATCTGTTCATCGACCGCATGGTGTCGCAACGCGCGTGTCTGGATTTTGCGATTGCGCATACGGCGGGCATGAAAGGCCCGGTTTTCGAGTTGGGTTTGGGCAATGGCCGTACCTATCACCATCTTGTGCAGCATATGGATGACCGCCCGGTTTATGTGTTCGAACGCGCGGTGGCTTCTCACCCAGACTCAACCCCACCCGAGGATCGGGTGATTCTGGGGGATGTGCGCGATACGTTGCCTGCATCCGTTGACCGGTTTGGCGCAACAGCGAGCCTTATCCACGCAGACTTGGGCGGGCATAACCGTGAGAAGAACGATAAATTTGCTCGGTTCGTCTCGCCGCTGATTGAACCTTTGCTGGCGCAGGGCGGTCTGATGGTGTCCAGTGATCGCATGTATTTCGACGGGCTGACAGAAATGCCGCTGCCCGAAGGTGCCGTTGAAGGGCGCTGTTTCATTTACCGCCGTTGATCTGAAAGGGGCACCAGCATGATTTTCTACGACTGCTCAACAGCCCCCAACCCCAGGCGAGCCCGCATGTTCATTGCGGAAAAAGGGCTTGAGATCGAGACCCGAGAAGTCTCGATCGCCGAAGGCGCGCAACTGAGCGATAAATTCCGCGCCGTCAATCCGCGCGCCACCGTGCCTGTCCTGGTAACCGATGATGGTACAGTTCTCACCGAGAACATGGGTATTGCCGCTTATCTTGAGGCACGTTTTCCCGAACCGCCTTTGATGGGTCGGACCCCCGATGAAAAAGGTCTGGTTCTGATGTGGAATGCGATCGCCGAACAGCAGGGTGGTTTGCCCATCGCCGAAACGCTGCGCAACAGTCATCCGGCTTTTCGAGACCGCGCTATTCCTGGTCCGTCCAACTATGCCCAAATCCCGGAACTGGCGCAGCGCGGAAAAGACCGTGTGATTCAGTTTTTTGATCTGCTCGAGGCGCGGTTGACCGAAAGCGCATTCATCGCGGGTGACGACTTCACTCTAGCTGACATCTCGACCTTTGTTTTTGTCGATTTCGCGCGTGTGATTAAAACGCGAATCCCTGAAGGCAATACTGCGACGATCGCATGGTTTGAAAGCATCCAGTCGCGTCCTAGCGCCAAGCTTTAGCGACCACCGTTCCAAGGCGCCCATCCCTGCTGGCCTGCACTGTACAGAAATGTCTAGACAGAAATGAACAGTGCCACTAGCGTTTTCCCAGATTTTGTTTTGGGGAGGTTCAGATGAAATCTCAGTATCGCGTTGTTGTCATTGGGGGCGGGGTCGTCGGGGCCTCGGTTCTGTATCATCTGGCCAAGTTTGGCTGGTCGGATGTCGTGATGCTTGAACGGCGGCGGCTTGCGTCGGGCTCTTCGTGGCACGCGGCTGGCGGTATCCACGCGTTGAATGCCGACCCGAATATGGCGTCACTGCAGGCGTATACCATCGACCTGCTCAGTGAAATCGAAAAGGAATCGGGTCAGAATATCGGTTTGCACATGACCGGCGGTCTGACTCTTGCCGGAACGCCCGAACGGTGGGAGTGGTTGCAGGCCAACTACCGAATTTTCCAGTCCATCGGGATTGACGATTGCGAGTTGCTGACCCAGCAAGAGGCCCAGAAACGTTGTCCGATCATGTCCACCGAGGGCGTGCTGGGTGCTATGTGGGCGGATCGTGAAGGGTATATCGACACAACCGGAACAGTGCAGGCTTATGCAACAGCGGCCCGAAAACGCGGTGCTGAGTATTACGAAGAAACCAAAGTCGAGGAACTGATTCAAAGCGATGAAGGTTGGAAGGTTGTGACCGACAAGGGCACGATTACTTGCGAACATGTGGTCAATGCGGCGGGCCTGTGGGCCAAGCAGGTCGGGCGCATGGCTGGCGTCGAATTGCCGGTATCACCGCTTAAGCACCACTATCTGATCACTGACACAGTGCCCGAAGTCGCAGCCGCCGATTTTGAGATGCCGATGACCGTGGACCTGGAAGGATTCACCTATATGCGGCAGGACCAAAAGGGCGTTCTGGTCGGCATTTATGAAGTAGATCACGAGCATTGGGCCATGGACGGCGCGCCGTGGAACTATGGCGAAGAGCTGTTTCAGGAACAGCTTGACCGGATCGAGAACGAATTGACGCTGGGCTTTGAACGTTATCCTTCGATTCAGAATGTCGGCATCAAGACATGGGTGAACGGCGCATTTACCTTTTCGCCCGACGGTAACCCTTTGGTCGGTCCGGTGCCGGGCAAACGTGGCTATTGGTCTGCCTGTGCGGTGATGGCGGGCTTCCTTCAAGGTGGAGGCGTGGGTAAGACCTTGGCCGAATGGATGATCCATGGCGAGCCCGAGGCTGATGCCTGGTCAATGGATGTGGCCCGCTACGGCGACTATGCGCAGAACAAGCGCTACATCCGCGAGACCACGGGTCAGTTCTATTCCCGCCGTTTTGTGATGACCTATCCAAACGAACAACTGCCTGCAGGCCGTCCGCTGAAGATGGCTCCTGCGCATGACGCGATGACCGAGGCTGGCTGCAAATGGGGCGTCAGCTGGGATCTGGAGGTGCCGCTGTATTTCGCACCAAAGGGTTTCGAGGAAACACCAACGCTTAAGCGGTCCAATGCACATGACATCGTGACTGAAGAATGCAAGGCCATCCGTGAAGGCGTGGGCCTGATGGATATCTCGGGCTTTTCTCGGTTTGAAGTGACCGGTCCGAATGCCGAAGCGTGGCTCGACAGGGTGATGGCCTCGAAACTGCCTGCCCCGGGGCGCGCGAAACTGGCCCCGATGCTGGGCAAGGATGGGCGGCTTAAGGGCGATTTGACCGTTTTGAACTGGGGCGACGGCACCTGGTGGATCATGGGCAGCTACTATCTGCGTGCCTGGCACAAGCGCTGGTTTGACGATCATATGATTGACGGTGTCGAACTGCGTGATCTGGGTGAGGAATATTGCGGCTTTGCCGTGGTTGGGCCGAAATCGCAGGCTGTGGTCGAAAAGCTGGCGGAGCAGGATATCTCGGGCTTGAAATTCATGGGCTGCGGCGATTTCGACATCGGCCTTGTTCGTGCTCGCGTGGCGCGCATGTCCGTGACCGGCGAAAAGGGGTACGAGATCAACTGCCGCTATGGCGACCACATCAAACTGCGCCGTATCTTGTTGGAGGCCGGTGCCGAAGAAGGCCTTCGCGAGGTTGGTTTCAACGCCATGGGGTCGACCCGGTTGGAAAAGAGCTTTGGCATTTGGTCAGCGGAGTTCACGCAAGCCTATACACCCGGCATGACTGGCATGGATCGCTGGATCGATTGGGAAAAAGAGTTTGTCGGCAAAGAGGCCGCGCTTGCCGAACGCAATGGCAATGGTCCGGCACAGGTACAGGCGACGTTGGAAATCGATGCTGTGGACGCGGATGCCAGCGGGTACGAGCCGATCTGGGCCAATGGTGAACGCGTTGGTTTCGTAACCTCGGGTGGCTATGGGCATTACACCGGCAAATCGCTAGCGATGGCGCTGATTGACCGCGACAAAGCTGAACCGGGTACTGAACTGTCCGTCCATGTGGTTGGCGTGGAACGGTCGGCACGCGTGGTTGCGCCGTCGCCTTATGACCCGCAAGGCAAAGCGATGCGAGGCTGGTCATGACCGCTCAGGACCGAGGACGCAGGCGGCGCGGGCGGGGGGCCGAAGCCGCCCCGCAACCCAGTCGCGATGTGAACTATCGCCAGCTCAAGAACCCTTTCCCGCAAATGGAGGTGTTTCCGGCGGATCAGATCGCCGACATGCATGAGACTGCGTTGCGTACGTTGGAAGAATTGGGCGTAAAATGTCTGCTACCCGAGGCGCGCAAGCTTTTCAAACAAGGTGGTGCGCGCGTGGACGAAGACAGTGAAATGGTCTTCATCGGGCGCGAGATGGTTGGGGCCGCTGTGGCCTCGGCCCCCAAATCTATTGATTGCCGAGCCGGAGCGCGGCGGCGGGATTTCACGCTTGAACTGGGCACTTTGGTCTTTCAACCCGGTGCCGGGGCTCCGAATGCGACCGACCTTGAACGTGGACGTCGCCCCGCGACAGGGCAGGATTATCTGGAGTTTCTGAAGCTCACGCACCATTTCGATGTATTCCAGATGATCTCGCCTCAGGTCGAGCCGCAGGACGTACCAACCCATTTGCGCCACTATTTTACCACGCAAGCGCAGATGGAGCTTACAGACAAGTTCCCGTTCTTTTTCTCGCGCGGCACGCCGCAGGTGATGGATTGCTTTGAGATGCTGTCCACGGCCCGTGGCCTTTCGAGTGATGAATTCCAGGGCAATGCGCATTGTTACACGATCATCAACACCAATAGCCCGCGCACTTTGGATATTCCGATGGCGCAAGGTCTGATCGACTTCGCGCGGCATGGTCAGATGTCGATCATCACGCCGTTTACCCTGATGGGCGCGATGGCTCCGATTACTGTGGCCGGGGCGATCACCTTGTCCCATGCCGAAGCGCTTGCCGCTTTGACCCTGACCCAGCTTGCCAAGCCCGGTGCTCCGGTCTGTTATGGAACGTTTACAAGCAACGTGGATATGAAATCTGGTGCCCCTGCATTCGGGACGCCTTCGCATTTCCAGGCGTCTCTGGCTGCGGGTCAATTGGCGCGGCACCTGGGGTTGCCTTGGCGGTCGGCAGCAGGATCAGCGTCAAACATCAACGATGTGCAGGCCGCGAACGAGAACCAGTTTGGCCTTTGGGGCTGCCTGATGGCCGGGGCAACCGTGATCATCCATTCCGCAGGTTGGCTGGAGGGTGGCCTGACCGTATCCTTCGAAAAACTGGTCTGCGATGCCGAGGTCCTGAACATGGTGGCCGAACTTTGCGCGGGTGCACAGGCAGGCGCGGCAGAGATCGGATATGATACGGCCTTGCGTGAGGTCGAACCCAGTGGACATTTCTTTGCCTCAAGCCAGACGATGGAGCGGTACAATACCGAGTTCTATCAACCTCATCTTCATGACTATGCCAACTTTGGCACCTGGACCGAACGTGGGGCGGTTGATGCGAATAATCGGGCTACTGACGTTTGGAAAGGCATCCTGAGCGACTTCAAAGCACCAAGTACTGACAGTGACCGTTTGGGTGCCATGCACGACTTTATTGCGCGTCGGACTGCCGAGGGCGGCGCGCCGCCGGAGAGTTGAATGAATACAAAACCTGTCCTTCACCGCGATGATCCCAAGGCTGAACCCTTGATCGGCAACGTCAAGGTCACGCGTGACGATTGGTTGAATGTGGCAATGGACGTGCTGATTTCGGACGGGATAGATCAAATTAAGGTTCTGAATCTTGCTGAGCGGATGGCTGTATCGCGCTCATCCTTTTATTGGTACTTCAAATCTCGGCAAGAACTGATGGATGCGCTGCTTGCCCGCTGGCAAGCCACCAATACGGCAGCATTGATCAAGCAGGCGGAGGCCCCGGCTGAGACAATCACAGCAGCTGTCTGCAACGTGCATCGTTGTGTGGTAAACAGCGAGTTGTTCGACACTGCGCTGGACTTTGCTGTACGTGACTGGGCGCGTAAATCCGGCAAGGTGCGGCGTGCGCTGGACCAATCCGACGCGCGTCGCCTTGCGGCACTGCACGCAATGTTTGCCCGCTACGGCTATTCCGAGATCGAGGCCGAAACTCGAGCGCGGGTACTGTATTACATGCAGATTGGCTATGACCTGGCACAAATGAACGAACCAATTGAGATGCGGATCTCGCTATTGGCGCACTACCTCTACACGTTTACCGGCGTTGAGCCAAAGCCAGAAGAAGTTGAAGAATTCAGCGCATATACAATGCGTTATTGGAAAGGAGACTTGAAATGAGTCAACCAGACGCAATCATCATTGGCACGGGTGTGATCGGCGCGGCCATTGCGTTCGAGATGTCGAAGGCGGGGTGGAAAACCCTGTCTTTAGACCGCAATTCTCAGGTTGGTCACGGCTCAACCGCCGGGTCTTGTGCAATAATCCGAATGCATTATTCGACCTTTGACGGAACGGCCTTTGCCTGGGAAGGCTACCATTACTGGCGCGACTGGGCCGACTATTTGGGTCTGCCCGAAGATGCCAATCTGGCCCAGTTCCGGGAAACCGGTTGTCTGGTCATGAAGACCGAGGCGAACGGTATGTTGGAAAAGCACATGCGCAATTCGTCGGATTTGGACTGCCCCTTCGAGGAATGGTCGGCTGAGAAAGTGGTGGAGCGCCTGCCGGTTTATTCGCTGGACAGTTTTGCCCCGGCGCGCCGTATGGATGATCCCGAGTTTGGCCAGTCCAACGGGCGGAAGATGACCGGGGGTGTATATTGGCCGCAAGCGGGGTATGTCACCGACCCGGCCTTGTCTGCGCAGAACCTGATGGATGCCGCGAAGCAGCATGGGGCCGAGATGCGCACCGGCGCTGAAGTTGCTGAAATCCTGACCGAGGGCGGGCGCGTTTCCGGCGTCAAACTGGCCTCGGGCGAGGAAATCCACGCCAAGGTCGTCGTCAACGTTGCGGGGCCGGGTTCGGCGATCATCAACGAGATGGCCGGTGTTCTGGACGACATGACCATCAAAACCCGACCCTTGCGGCAAGAGGTGGTACATGTTCCGGCACCAGAAGGGTTCGACTTTGAAAATGACGGAACCATCGTCTCGGACAGCGACATCGCCTGTTATTGTCGCCCGGAACATGGAAACCATATCCTTGTCGGATCAGAAGACCCGGAATGTGATCCGCATCAGTGGTGCGAGGACGATGTGAACTATAACCGTGAGTTCACTGACCAATGGACCACGCAGGCGATGCGCTATGCGCAACGTGTCCCCAGTCTTGGCATCCCGTCGAAAACGCGGGGCGTTGTTGACCTGTATGATGCGTCCACCGACTGGATTCCGATCTATGACAAATCCAGCCTGCCGGGGTTCTACATGGCCTGCGGTTCCAGCGGGAACCAATACAAAAACGCGCCGATTGCGGGTAAGATGATGACGGCTCTGATCTCGTATTGCGAGGGTGGTGCCGACCATGACGCAGAACCGTTGCAGTTCGAACTGCCCTATATCAAGCGGAGCATCGATGTCGGCTTTTATTCGCGCAAACGTCCGATCAACGAAGAAAGTAGTTTCTCGGTGCTGGGCTAGTCACGGCCTGTAAACGATCTACGTCTTGCGGGGCTGGCAAAGAGGGTGGCCCCGCTATGACCGACCGACAAACCAAAGTTCTGATTCTGGGCAGTGCTCCTTCGGCCTTAGAAGCGAGGGCTTGGTCGCGCCAGCCCTTCACGCATATTGTCGCCATCAACAACGCGTGGCGCATTCGAGAGGACTGGGACTACTTAATCCATCCCGAAGATTTTCCGACTGACAGATGTCCGAAGGACGTTACCAAAGCGCAAAGCATCGTCACTGCGCAAGACTATGTGCCCAAGCAGAACGAATATGGCGGGTTCGTCTACGCGGGCGGCACGATGGCTTTTACAGCCGGGTATTGGGCGCTGGCGGCTCTGAATCCGGATGTATTGGCGTTTTTTGGATGCGACATGATGTATTCGGGTTCTGGCAAGACCCATTTTTACGGAACCGGGGCCGCGGACCCGTTGCGGGACGATGTGACTCTGCGATCGCTCGAAGCTAAATCTGCGCGTCTGGCTCTTTTTGCAGCCAAACAGGGGTGCAGAGCAGTTCGGTTGTCCAACGGGCCCAGCCGATTGGTCTTTTCCTCAACCAGCCGGTCTAATCTGTCCGCGTCACCACTTATTGACACATTAGGAATGGGTCCAGCACGCCAAATAGAACACGATCTGGGCTATTACGTCGACTCAGGTCGGTATTGGGAGGTCGAAGAAAGATTCGATCCCGAAAAGATCGACGCATTGGATCGAATGTGGCTTCGGGCGTACAGAATGGGTGCGTTGAAAGAGGCGGCGTAACCTATTCAGGCTGCTGCAAAGCTAACCCACGCCCAGACCATCGCCACATATGTCAGGTTGTGCATCAACTGATCCAACCCGGCCGCGCGCCAAAAGGCGGCTTGCGAAGGTTCCAGCTGGTTTTTGTCAGAATAGCTGGCTTTGACGAAATCGATGTTGAAGTGGATTATCCATTCAAGCGCTGCGACAATCAGAATAAACGCCAAAGGTGCGCCAAAAACCAAGAACACAATAATAGAGCCTGCAACATGTACTGCTGCATGCTGTGCACGTCCCCAATGAAAATACTCACCGCGTCCAGAGAGCATTTTCGGTGTCTGGAGGTAAAAGTCAGCGAACATGTGCTTTACAAGCAATAAGCAAAGCATAGCGAACACTGCGCCAAAACTGGCAGCCAAAAGAACCCTCCCGATCTCGTCCTGCTGACCACTCTAGGCAATTAGATGGGCATACGTAAATGAACTAGTTCACATAAGCTTAAGAATTCGCACAATCGGGAAAAAAATTGCCAATTATGTCTGGATGGCATTAGAGTCATGCTGTTGAATTTGCGTGGATAACATCTGAACCGCGTCGTCGGTCAGCAGCAGGGGCAGGTTCCATAGAACGCACGATTTTCCGCTTTATCTGGAAGTACTCCAAACGCGACCAGCTGATCTTGTTGGCTGTGACAGCGACATTGTTCCCGCTGCTTTACCTAACGTTGGAACTGCCTAAGCGCATTATCAATGATGCGATTGGTGCACCCAACCCAGAAGTAACCATCTGGGGCTATACGATGTCGCAGACGAATTTTCTGGTTATTCTATGCTTTGCGTTTTTAGCGGCCGTATTGGGGCATGGCCTGATGAAAATGCGCATCAACACCATGAAAGGTGTGCTGAGCGAGCGGATGCTGCGGCGCTTTCGGTATCAGTTGATCAGCCGTGCGTTGCGATTTCCACAACCCTATTTCGAACGCGTCAGCCAGGGCGAGATGGTGTCGATGATCACCGCCGAAAGCGAGCCGATGGGCGGGTTGATGGGGGATGCGATCAGCCAGCCTGTATTGCAGGCGGGTCAGATGATCACGATCCTTGCCTTTTTGTTCCTGCAAAGCTTTTGGTTCGGCTTGGCCGCGGTGGCACTGATTCCGGTACAAGCCTGGCTGATCCCCAAACTGCAACGCCAAATCAACCTGCTGAACAAAAAGCGTATTCAAGAAGTGCGGGTGCTTGCGGCCCAAATCGGTGAAAACGCTGCAGGGGCTTCGACGCTGCGCGCCAATGGTGGCTGGCGTTATCGCCGGGCGATGATCTCTGATCAGTTGGGGCGGTTGTTCGGCATCCGGTTCGAGATCTACCAGAAGAAGTTTTTTATGAAATTCATAAACAACTTCATCTCTCAATTGACGCCATTCATGTTCTATCTGATCGGCGGTCTGCTGGTGCTGCAAGGCTCGGTCTCGCTGGGGGCGCTGGTTGCAGCGCTTGCGGCCTACAAAGATCTGAGCTCACCTTGGAAAGAGCTTTTGACCTACTACAACCAGACACAGGACATGTCTTTGCGTTGGGACGTGGTGATTGACCGCTTTGCGCCCAGCGGAATGCAGGACGAAGCCTTGTTTGAGGGCGAAGCTGACGCACGCCCCAATCTGAACGATGATATTGTGCTGGATCATGTTTCGGTTCGGGACATGGACGGCAATCAGGTGTTGGACGATCTGAACCTCAGCTTTCCGGGCGGCAAGACGATCGGCATTTCCGCCCCCAGCGAGGAAGACCGCCGTGCCATCGCCGAACTTTTGACGCGTGAAATCTTGCCCAGTGGTGGCAAGGTGCGTATCGGGGATGTGAACCTGGCCGAACTGCATCAGGGCGTTGTGGCCTCACGTATAGGTTATGCTACGTCCCGCCCTGTGATGTTTCAGGGCACTTTGGGCGACAACGTAATGATGCCTATGCGGTTCAGACCGTTGTCAGAGAGCGCAGATGACCCCGATTTTCGCGAAACCCTGCGGGCAGGAAACAGTTCCGACCCGTTCAAGGTGGATTGGCTTGATCCGTCTTTGGCAGGGCTTCCGGACGCGGCGGCCTTGCGCGATTGGTGGTTGCAGCTGATCGACGGGATGGGGTCTGGTGCGGCCCTGTTCCAGCGTGGTGCAGAACAAAGCTTTAACGCCGCTGAGCATTGCGAACTGGCTCAGAAACTGGTCGAGTTGCGTCCAATTGTGCGCAAAGCCGTTCAGGACGCGGGTCTGGAACAACAGGCGTTGATCTTCGACCGCAATCTGTACAACCCCGCCCTGCCTGTTGCCGAGAATCTTCTGTTTGCCACGCCCTGCGTTCCGGTGACACACGCTTTGCTGGTAGAACAGACGGTCTTTCTGGGCCAGCTGCGAGAGTTGGGGCTGGATGAAACGCTGATCGCATTGACCCGCGACGTGATCGAGATGTTGCGCCAGATTTTTGGTTTGGACGGTACGGATCACCCGTTGTTCCGCAAGCTCGGGTTGGATGCAAAGACCTATGAGGCTGCGGTCGAACTGGTTGAGCAGACCCGCAAAGAAGGCTCGGCCGGGTTGGACGATGCACAGTTGGCAAATATGCTGGCTGTGCCGTTTGTTATTTCGGCGGAACAGATCGGCCCAGCTTTCACCGATGAGCTGAAGGACCGGATTCTCGAACTTCGACACAGCCACTCTGAGAAGCTGATGGAACGTCTGAAGGATGTTTTTGTTCCGCTGGACCCGGAGGTATACGCACCCGGTCTGACAGTCATGGAAAACGCGCTTTTTGGTAAAGTCAGTCAGATTGGCGGGGCCCGTTCCGATGAGGCGCGCAAGCTGATTGTCGATGTGTTGGCCGAAAACGGTGCGCGGCCATTGGTGACGGAACTGATTTATGACGTGCCGGTGGCCTTGGGTGGTCAGAACCTGCCCGCGGTGTTTGCAGAGCCACTTGCGTTTACGCGCGCAACGATCAAGAAACCGGACGTCCTGATCTTGGAAAACGCCTTGGCCAGTTACGACATGAAAACGCAGGTGGCCGTCTACAAAAAGCTGCGTGAGTTGCTGCCGGAGACTACTGTCATCTACTTGAACGATCAGTTTGAAAACCCCGATGTATTCGACATGTTCGTTGAAATCAGGCAAGGTCGTGTGGTCTCGGACGGAGGGCCGGTAGACGTGGAGGAAGACAGCGCAGCATCGGCAGATCTGGCGCGGAAATTGCGTGCTCTGGAACAGACCCCGTTGTTCTCTGGTCTGGACCGACGTCAGTTGCGCCTGTTGGCCTTTGGTGCTCGCTGGTTTGACGCCGAGCCCGGGCAAGTGGTTTTCCTAAAAGACGACCAGCCAACCGATGGTGCCTATGTTGTGCTTGAGGGTGAGGCCGGATTGTACCTGCCGCAGGATCAAGGGCCGGATCAGTTGATCACCACCGTTGGACCGGGCGCTTTGGTCGGAGAGCTGGGCCTGATCCGCAAAGAGCCGCGCGCGTTGAGTATGGTGGCAGAAACTCAGCTGTCTTGTCTGCGGATTGGCGAAGAGGAATTCCTTGCCGTCGTCGAGAATGACGCTGCAACCGCCTTCAAGCTGCTTCAGGTGATTGCAGGCTACGTTTCAAGCTAGGGGATCAGGTGTCTTCTGCGCAGAACAGTTTGTAGAGCAGGCCGATCACTTGTTCCGTGTTCCCATCACGCAAGGAATAGTAGACCGTCTTGCCCTCTCTGCGGGTTGAGACAAGCCCTTCTTCACGCAGGCGGGCCAGCATCTGGCTAACAGCGGCTTGACGCAGCTCAAGCAGATTCTCAAGCTGACCCACGGATTTCTCTCCGTCCCCAAGGTGGCACAGGATCATCAGCCGTCCCTCATGGGCCAGTGTTTTAAGGTAGGCAGCCGCGCGGGCGGCATTGTCTTTCATGTCCGGCAGAGTGTCCGTGCTGCGCGCCTGAGGATCGGTTTCTTTGAGTTCCACGTTGTGACCGTTGTTCCGCTTTTTATCGGAACAATATGCCCTAAACACACTGGTGTTGTCACCCCTCGGTTGCCGGTGCGCCGCCTTGAAAAGCGTTGCCGTTGGCGTAATCGCAGGGGTCCTCCTGCATTTGCAAGTGCAGGTCGCGGCCCTCATAGGGATGCGCGCGGGCCAGGGCTTCGTCAACGTCGATCCCAAGGCCAGGCGCTGTTGGCGCGGTTACGAACCCGTCCTCGACCCGAACAGACCCTTTGATCAGTTGGTCATGGAACGGTGTTTCGATGCTTTCCAGCAACAGCAAATTAGGGATCGACGCAGCCAGATGGATATTAGCCGCCCATTCCACCGGCCCTGCATAGAGATGCGGTGCCATCTGAGCGTTGAAGACCTCAGCCATTGCGGCAACTTTCTTCATCTCCCAGATCCCGCCCGCGCGTCCCAACGCCGGTTGCAGGATTTCCGCGGCCCCGGCGCGCAAAACGGCACCGAATTCGGCCTTGGTTGTCATGCGTTCTCCGGTGGCGACGGGTATGCGGACATTGCGGGCGACGCGAGCCATGTCTTCGATCATGTCCGGCGGCGTGGGTTCTTCGAACCAAAGCGGATGATAAGGTTCCAACGCTTGCCCCAGCCGAATGGCCCCGGCGGTGTTGAATTGACCATGCGTGCCGAATAGCAGATCGGCCTTGTCGCCCACGGCTTCGCGGATCGCCTTGCAGAAAGCGACCGACATGGAAATGTCGCTCATGGCGGGCATGTGGCCTCCCCGGATCGTATAAGGGCCTGCCGGGTCGAATTTGACGGCAGTATAGCCACGCTGCACCATTGCAGCAGCCGTTTCGCCGGCCTGTTCAGGAGAAGTCCAGAAATCAGTCAGATTATGCTGGGGCAGGGGATAAAGATACGTATAGGCACGGATTCGGGCGTTCATTTTTCCACCCAGCAAAGCATAGACGGGGCGGTCGCGATCCTTGCCCAGAATATCCCAGCAGGCGATCTCCAACCCTGAAAACGCGCCCATTACGGTCAGGTCTGGTCGCTGGGTGAAGCCGCTGGAATATGCACGGCGGAACATCAGCTCGATGTTTTCGGGGTTTTCACCCTGCATATGCCGTTCGAACACGTCCTGAATGACATGGCGCATCGCCTCTGGCCCGACGGAGGAGGCATAGCATTCGCCCCAGCCGGTGATGCCAGTATCGGTCGTCACCTTAACCAATACCCAATATCGCCCACCCCAACCCGGCGCCGGTGGGGCGGTGACGATAATGTCGAGATCCTGCAGTTTCATCCCAAATCCTCTCGGTGGGTCAGGTCCTGTCGAACAGGATCACATTGCGCTTGGCTGATCCGGTTTTGGTGTCGGCGATGGCTTCGTTGATCTGATCAAGGGACCAACGACCCGAGATCAACTCGTCCAGCTTCAGCCGCCCTTGTTCGTACAGATCCACCATCCACGGAATATCGCGCTGGATCACCACGTCGCCCATCTTCGACCCAACAACGCCCTGACCCAGAGCCGCCAGAACGACGGGCTCATAACTGGCCATGTCACCCGAATGCGGCATTCCGATCATGATCGCCTTGCCACCACGTCCAAGATAGCGCGGTGCCTGATCATAGGCGGGAATCGCACCAACCGTGATCAGAACCGCATCCGCACCACGCCCGCCTAACGCCTTGTAAGCGGCCTTCCACGGCTGGTCCAAACTGGCCAACACGCCGTGGGTTGCGCCGAATTCCTTGGCGATCTCAAGCTTTTCTTCGGTCATATCCACGGCCACGATTCGCCGCGCGCCTGCAATCCGCGCGCCCTGAATGGCGTTCAGACCAACGCCGCCTGCGCCGATCACCACGACATCCCGACCGGGGCGCAAATCAGCTGCGTTCACAGCAGCTCCAACCCCGGTGATGACCCCGCATGAGAGCAGGCTGGCCAGATCCTTGGGCAGAGTTTCTGGAATTTTGACGATCTGACGGTGGCTCACCACAACCTTTTCGGCAAAGGCACCACAGGCCATGGCCTGTTCGAGTGGACCGCCATCACCGGTCTTCAACGGACCTTTGACCGTATCGTATGGTGTTTCGCAGATTGTCGGTTTTCCGCCCGCACAGCTGGGGCACGTTCCACAGGCACGGATCAGCGTTACAACCACAGGGTCGCCGATTTTGAAATCCCCGGCGGCTTCACCAACGGCGCTGATAACGCCTGCGGCTTCGTGGCCATAAACGGCTGGCAGGAACCCACCCCATGCCCCTTCGGCGTAGGATATGTCCGAATGGCAGATGGCCACGGCGTCTAGTGTTACCTCGACTTCGCCCGTGCCGGGGGGCGCAAGTTGAACTTCTTCGATCACCAAGGGTTCGCCAAAAGCTCGGCAGACTGCGGCTTTGATTGTTTGCATGTTGTCACTCTCTCCCGTTGGGTTCACGGTGGCGCGGGAAATGACGTCTCGCAAGGCGGAAACCGCCATTAGGATGTCGTTGTTACGCAACGACAGGGCGGGACCGGCGAAACAACAAGAAACCTGCCAGCATTAGTACCAGCGCTAATAGAAACGGTGCGCCGGGCAGGTAGAGTGGCGTGTCGGGCCGGATGAACTGCGCGAAAATCGAAGTCATAAGCAAAGGCGAGATCACCATCGACAGCGCGTGCAGCGCCGTCAGAACGCCCTGCAATTCGCCTTGCTGCGAATCGGGCGTGGCCTTGGACATCATGGCCTGAAGAGCAGGTGTGATGACCGCCCCGATGGCAGTTATTGGAATGAGAAGCAGCGCGATGAGGCCGTTGGTGAGGAAGGCCAGAAATGCGAAGCTAATGATCTCAAAACCCATTCCGTAGATGATTGTGCCCCTCTCGCCCAGAAACCGGATGGCAGGCCGGATCAATCCGCCCTGCACAATGGCCATGCCTATACCGTAGACACCCAGGGACAGGCCAATCATCTGTGGCGACCATCCGAATCGCTCGGTCGTGAAATAGGACCAGATAGCGGGGTAGACGTAGATGGATACTGAATACAGGAAATACACCCAAAGCAGCGGCCGGATACCGGGCAAAGAAGCGATGGCGTTCAGCGAATTGAGAGGGTTTGCGCGTTTCAGGCTGAAGGCGCGTCGGGTCTTGTCGGTTACGGTCTCGGGCATCACGAAGAAACCGATGCAAAAGGTCAACGCCGCCAAACCGGCAGCGGCCCAAAACGGCGCGCGCGTGCCGTATTCACTGAGCAATCCGCCAATGACGGGCCCAAGGACGAAGCCCATGCCAAAAGCGGCACCCAGCAGGCCAAAGTTTGCAGCCTTATCCTTGGGCTCGGACACATCCGCCATAAACGCCGCAGCGGTGGCATGCGTGGCAGCAGTTATACCGCCTACGATCCGACCGATCAGCAACAGCCAAATGCTGCCCGCAACAGCCATCACGACATAGTCCAGCGCCATAACAAACAGGGACACCAGAAGGACGGTTCTGCGTCCGTACGCGTCTGACAGGTTTCCAAGTATGGGCCCAAAGATAAACTGCATCGCGGCAAAGGCTGTGCTCAGCACGCCGCCCCAGATCGCTGCATTGGCGAGCGAGCCGCCCTGAACCTCGACGATCAGTTCCGGCATGATCGGCATCACCAGACCGATGCCCATGGCGTCGATCATGACAATGCTGAGGATGAAGAAAAACGGCAGACGCATAGGACCCGGCAAGTGATCTGTTCAACGCACCCTAAGCACAGATGATAACCGAGAAAAGCGAGAGTTGATTGCGGGTCGAATTGCCGTTGCGACAGGTCAGGGCAGTTTGTCTGCCAGTTCTGACAGGATTTGCGCAAGCTCGCGCGGGTGCGAGAAGAACGGGGAATGCGAACTGTCGATGGTGCGGCGCATATCTTCGGGGATAAGGGCGCTCATAGTTGCTTGGTATTCGGGTGGTATAGTGTGATCGTCCGTGGTGCGGATATACGCCTTGGGCACATTGTCGAAATTCGCACCGGTCGGAAGGGGCGTTTCTTGTGGACGAATGGCCTGAGGGCAAAGGCGCGCATAGGCGTAAGGCAGGATGTCGTCGGGGCAATCATGGTAGAACAGCTGGGGAATAGCCTCGGCAGATACAGTGTATGACAGCCCGTCGGTGGATTTTTCGACCGCATGGGCGATGGTCTGCCTTGGGCCAAGCCTGCGCATATCTGCCATGGTCAGGCCGTCTTTGGGCACATAGGCGCACAGATAGATCAGCGCGCGCATGGCATCGGGTTGCGCTTCGGCGGCGGCGCTGATCGGGTAGCCGCCCCAGGAATGGCCAACGAGGATTGTATCTGATGTGCTGGCATGCAGCACGGCGTCGCGGCAACTGTCCAGCGTGACCTCGGCTACGGGCGTGGGGTCCGCACCATGGCTGGGCATGTCGATGGCTTTGGCAGAATGCCCCAGAGTTTCAAGCGCGGGTATCAGGTCGCGCCAGCACCATGCACCGTGGCAAGAGCCGTGGACCAACAGGAAAGACGCCATTGCCGTTCTCCTTCAGATATGTCCGATTTCGGTCAGAAAATCAGTCAGGATCTCTGCATATTCCGCTGGCTTTTCAACGCAGGGCAAATGCCCTGCCCGGCGGATCAGCCGGAACCGGGATCCCGGGATCAGATCGACGGTCTCTCGCACCAGATCGGGGGGCGTCGATCCGTCTTCGCTGCCTGCAATGCCCAAGGTCGGGAGGCGCAGCCCACTCGTTGGGGTATAGAAATCGGTGCCTGCAATGGCCGAGCAGCAGCCCAGATACCCTTCAGCCGGTTGGCCCACCATCATGTCGCGCCAAGGCAGGTGGTTTTGTGCGGCGCGGAAATCACGCGAAAACCAACGTTCCATCGTTGCGTCGGCCAATGCTTCGATCCCGTCCTTGCGCACGGCCTTGATCCGATCCTGCCAGACCGAAGGGGTGGCAATTTTGGCGGCAGTGTTTGATAGAACCAGACCACGAATCTGGTCCATGCGTTTGACGGCAAGCCCTTGTGCAATCATCCCGCCAATGGACAGACCAACGAAGACGCAATCGCGGACCTGCAGGTGATCCAGCAATGCCTCTGCATCGCGTATCAATGCGCCCATCGAATACGGCGCAGGCGGCACCGAGGACCGCCCGTGACCACGTTTGTCGTATCGGATGATGCGCAGCTCTGCTGGCAGATGTGGCAGTACAGCGTACCACAAGTGCAGGTTGGTTCCTAGGGAATTGGCAAAGACTAACGGCGCACCGTCTGTTGGGCCGTCGATGCGGTAATTCAATTTCACGTCGCCCAGATCAGCGATCTTCATGACTGGCTTCCTTGTCGCCATGACCTTTTGGGGTGCAACATGCACATCTTGTGCAGCCCTGTCAGGTCAGGAATTCCAACGCCCTGGAAAATACTGCCGGATCGACATTGCCGCCAGATGCAACAACGATCACGTCATCGCCTTCGATCTGGTCGCCTCGGAACAGGGCCGAGGCCAGAGCCACCGCGCCGCCGGGTTCCAGAACGATCTTGAGGCGCAGAAAGGCCAGGGCCATGGCGCGCAAAGCTTCTTCTTCGGTGACGGATAGGCCCGGACCGCACAGGCGGTTGAGAATCGGAAACGTGATGTCTCCGGGTTGTGGCGTCAGAATGGCGTCGCAGATGTTACCCGAAGCTGCGTTGTTTTTTTCAATCCGTCCTGAGGCCAGCGAGCGTTTGACGTCATCGAACCCCTCTGGCTCACAAGGGCGCGCGCGCAGGTTCGGCGCATGTTTCTCTAGGGCCAGGGCGATGCCCGAGGTCAGGCCGCCCCCGCCGCAACAGACCAGTACGTCTGCCTGAGTGATACCTAAATCCGCGGCCTGACCGGCGATTTCAAGGCCGGTGGTGCCTTGGCCTGCGATAACCAGCGGTTCGTCATAAGGTCGGATCAGGGTCAGTCCGCGCTCCGCCGCGATGGCTTCGCCAATTTCTTCTCGCTTTTCATTCGCACGGTCATAAAGAACAACTTCGGCCCCAAGCGCGCGGGTGTTTTCGATCTTCAACTGTGGGGCGTCCGACGGCATAACGATAACCGAAGAAATGCCGTGCTTTGATGCCGCCATTGCAACGCCTTGTGCGTGGTTGCCCGAGGAATACGCAATCACACCGCGCTGGCGTTCGGCCTCTTTCAGTGCCGAAATGGCCGACCAAGCCCCGCGAAACTTGAAGCTGCCGGTATGTTGCAAACATTCTGGTTTGACCAAAACCCGACGACCGGCAAGCTTGTCGAGAAAGGGCGAAGACAGGATCGGTGTTTTTCGGATGTGTCCGTTTAGCCGTTCTGCTGCGGCCTCGATCATCTCAATTGTGCTCATGCGGCGCTCTTCAATACCTTTTGTATGAGATCCAAGGATTGGGGTTCGTTCAGAAACGGAACATGCCCACGATCAGGAACTTCGGTTGAGATTAGGCCCGGATGGCGGTCGTGCATTTCGGCAACTGTGTCGGCACTCAGAACGTCGGAATTTGCCCCCCGTATTACACCTGTCGGAATCTCGCGCAGGGCTTCAAAGAACATCCACAGATCAGGTGTGGCGCCGCTTGCAGCCTGTTCGATCAGCGCCTTGCGTAGTGCGGGATCGTAGCGTAGCGCCAACCCATCGTCGCGTTTTTCGTACTGAATTTCGGCCTGCATGCGCCAGGTTTCCAGGGAAACGCCGGGGAATTGAGGTTCCATTACCTTTTGCAGAGTCAAAGCGGCCTCATCATAGGTTTGCGCAGTCGGCTGTGCCCCCACATAGGCCATGATCTTGGCGATACCAGACGTTTCAACGACAGGTCCAACATCATTCAGGATCACCCCGGCTAGCCGCTCGGGATGGCTTGCGGCCAGGGCCATGGCGATCAGACCGCCCCGCGAGGTGCCCAGAACAAAAGTCTTCTCGATCCCCAGTACATCCAGCAGTTCGATCGCGTCATGCGATTCACGAAAGATGTTGTAGTTCATGAAGTCGGGATCATAGTCCGAACGACCACGCCCCCTGTAATCCATTGCGATCATGCGCAAGTCAGCCGCATGGGGCGCAAAAAACGAAAAGTCGCGGCTATTTCGGGTCAGGCCAGCCAAACACAAAAGCGGCGTGCCCGTGCCGGTGTCTTCGAAATAGATGCGCATGCCGTCAGTGGTTGTGAAGTCTGACATCAAAGCCCCGCCAGTTTTGGGATCGAAGTCAAATCGGACAGCACATGCGCAGGTGTCCACGGCAGGCGGTCCATCGGTTCGCCAGCCCGATTGACCCAGGCGGTGACAAAGCCGTACCCGCTGGCGCCGGCGGCGTCCCAACCGTTTGAACTGACGAACAACACCTCATCAGGCGCGCAGTTGAACCGTTCCGGTACCAGATCGTAGACCCGGGCATGAGGTTTGAAAACACCAACGCTTTCTACCGACAGAACATCGTCCAGCACATCGCCGATTCCGGCAGATTGCACCGCGCCATTCAGCATTGGCGGCGATCCGTTTGACAGGATTGCCGTTTGCATCCCGCCCTCCTTGAGGGCCTTCAACATGTCGGGCACTTCGGGATAGGCCTGTAACTCCCAATACAAATCAAGCAGGCGTTGGCGCAGCCTTGGGTCGCCTTGCAGGTCAGTGGCGTCTAACGCCCAATCCAACCCGTCCTGTGTCACGTCCCAGAAATCGGCATGTGCATTGGCTACGGCGCGCAGCCATGTGTACTGCAATTGCTTGAGACGCCAATGACCCGCAACCGTGGGCCATTTGTCTTTGAGGGCCTCAAATCCCGGTTCGTCCGCAGCTTGGCGGGCTGCTGCTGCAACGTCAAAAAGTGTTCCGTAAGCGTCGAAGACACAGGTGGTGATCGGCATATGATCCTCCTCTGATCGCGCGCAGGTTGGCACAACAATGAGGGGGGTGAAAGAGCCAAGGGTTTACAAGATCGTATCAGGCCCTAGGGTTGGCCGCTCAATCCTGTAAAACGGCCGGAGGCCACGATGACCGAAATCAAAAAAGGCGACACGGTTCGCATCCACTACACCGGGACGCTGCTGGACGGCCAAACCTTTGACAGCTCAGAGGGGCGCGATCCGTTGGAGTTTGTGGTCGGATCTGGCCAGATAATTCCCGGCTTGGACAGCGCCATGCCCGGCCTGTCCTTAGGGGACAAAAAACGGGTCGAGATTGCTTGCGTGGATGCCTATGGCCCCATTAATCCGGCGATGCGTCAGGAAATTCCGCGCGAAGGCATTCCCGATGACATCCCGCTTGAGCCCGGAACGCAGTTGCAAATGCAGGCTCCGGATGGCCAGGCCGTGCAGGTGACAGTGGTGGGCGCAGACGAGGCGACCGTGACGTTGGACGCTAACCATCCATTGGCGGGTCAGGATCTGGTTTTTGAAATTGAGGTCGTCTCGATCAACTGATGTTCAGTTCGGGCTGGTTTTCCGGCCCGGGATTTACCCGATCAACGTTTCGATCGCCGTACGGACTTGCGGTTGAGTAAAGAAGATAAACGCCAACAGCATACATGTCAGCGTCAACAAAAGGACTCGGGCCCTTTGGCTGAGGAAACCGGGCTTTCTTCGACCGGCTGTTGTGCGCGCATTGTTCGCAATGATTTGATCTAGCTTGCTCATATCAGTTTCCTGCCGCCCAAAGATGGTGAAAACTTGGCGGCGGCAGGGAAAGATATAGTCACATAAAGTCAGGCTGCGGCATGCCCAGAACGTGGAAGCCACCATCAACGCGGATAATCTCGCCCGAGGTGCAGGACCCTGCATCCGAAGTCAGGTAGACAGCGGTTCCACCCACAGCCTCAAGCGTTGCATTTGCCCGCATCGGAGCGTTTTGGTCGCAGAACTTGTAGGTCTTGCGCGCGCCGCCGATGGCCGCACCGGCGAGGGTTTTCATCGGCCCAGGTGAAATCGCGTTCACGCGAATGCCGTCTGGCCCAAGGTCATTGGCCAGATAGCGGGTTGCTGATTCCAGAGCCGCCTTGGCTACACCCATGACGTTGTAATTCGGAACAACACGGTTTGATCCCTGATAGGTCAGGGTCAAAAGTGAACCGCCATTGTCCTTCATCAGCGGGTAGGCGCGCCGCGCCACTTCGATGAAGGAATAGGCCGACACATCCATTGAGTGTTTGAAATTTGCCCGCGTGGTGTTCAGGAAACGGCCCGTCAGTTCGGATTTGTCCGAATAGGCGATGGCGTGGACGACAAAGTCGATGGTTGGCCAGCGCTGGGCCAGTTCATCAAATGCGCGGTCCAGCGATTCGTCATCGGTAACATCCGCATCGACCATAAAATCGCTGCCGAGGCTTTGGGCTAAGGGCTCCAGCCGCTTGCCGAACGCTTCGCCCTGGTAGGTGAATGCCAGTTCGGCACCAGCCTCGTGCATGGCTTTGGCAATGCCCCACGCGATTGAGCGGTCATTGGCCACGCCCATGATCAGGCCGCGTTTACCTTTTAGAAGATCCGACATCACTTTCACCCATTATACTTTGACAGAATCATGGACCCGTTGGTGCCGCCAAAGCCGAAGCTGTTGGTCATGACACTGTCCAATCCTGCGTTTTCAACCACTTCGGTCGCAATTTCACCGGGCAGGATGCCCTCGGCAAGCGTGTCGACGTTGATCGACGGCGTTATGAAATCATTGTCCAGCATCAGCAGGCAGAAGATCGCTTCAAGAGCGCCTGCTGCACCTTGGGCGTGCCCGGTCATCGACTTGGTCGACGAAATCGGTGGCACGTTGCCTTCGCCAAAGATACGGCGCACGGCCTCAACCTCACCCACATCACCAACTGGGGTCGAGGTGCCATGGGCGTTGATGTAGTCCACTTTGCGGCCCTCGGGAAGGGTGCCCAGAGCCAGTCGCATGGCGCGTTCGCCGCCTTCGCCGGACGGAGCCACCATGTCATGGCCATCCGAAGTGGCCGCGTATCCGGTGACTTCGGCATAGATCTTTGCGCCGCGTGCCAGTGCATGCTCCAGCTCTTCCAGAACAACGATGCCGCCGCCGCCGGAAATCACGAAACCGTCGCGGTTTTCGTCAAACGCGCGCGAGGCTTTCTCGGGCGTGTCATTGTATTTCGAGGACATTGCGCCCATGGCGTCGAACAGGCAGGAGAGCGTCCAGTCCAGTTCCTCGCCGCCGCCTGCAAACATCACGTCTTGTTTGCCAAGCATGATTTGTTCTGCAGCGTTGCCGATGCAATGCAGCGAGGTCGAGCAGGCGGATGTGATCGAGTAGTTGATGCCCTTGATCTTGAACGCCGTTGCCAAGTTTGCTGATATTGTCGAGCACATGCATTTCGGCACGGCAAACGGCCCGATCCTCTTGGTCGCGCCGTTTTTCAGAACCGTCTGATGTGCCGTCAGCATGGCGCTGGTGGATGGCCCGCCAGAGCCCGCCACCAGACCGGTGCGTGGGTTCACCACCTGATCTTCACCCAGGCCGGAATCAGCAATCGCCTGGCTCATGGCGATATGGGCATAGGCCGCGCCGGGGCCCATAAAGCGCAGGGTGCGTTTGTCTACATGCTCGGCCACGTCGATTTTGAGCGTCCCGGCGATCTGGCTGCGAAAACCATGTTCGACCATCTGCTCGTTGGCCTCGATCCCGGATTTGCCTGATTTAAGCGAGGCCAGAACCTCTTCGGCATTGTTCCCGATGGAGGAGACAACCCCCAGACCGGTGACGACGACGCGACGCATAAGCGTACTCCTGTATTTCGTTTTCTGTGACGTGTCCGAGAGCTGGGGTCAGCTTTCCGACAGTGCAACCTTCATGTCTTTAACCTGATAAATCACTTCGCCATCGGCTTCGACCCGGCCATCCGCCACACCCATGGTCAGACGGCGGGTCTGAACGGCTTTGGTGAAGTCGACGTAATATGTCAGCATTTTGCGGTCGGGGCGGACCATTCCGGTCAATTTAACTTCGCCTACGCCCAGCGCATACCCACGTCCTTGCCAGCCGCGCCACCCCAGATTGAAACCGGTGAGCTGCCACAGGCCGTCCAGACCCAGACAGCCCGGCATGATCGGGTTGCCGGGGAAGTGACAGTCAAAGAACCAAAGATCCGGCGTAATATCAAACTCGGCCACCACATGGCCTTTGCCATGCGCGCCACCATCGCCCGAGATGTCGGTGATCCGATCCATCATCAGCATCGGCGGGGCGGGTAATTGTGCGTTGCCGGGGCCGAATAATTCGCCGCGGGCGCATTTCAGCAGATCATCTTTGTCAAAACTGCTAGGGAACTGGGCCATTCTGCCGCCTTTCCTGCCGAGGGTCTGTCTTTATATCTGGCCTCGTCTATCACCCGTTTGCAAGGTCCTGCAAGAGTGGTGCGCCACATCATATTGTGCGTATACCCATCTTTGCGAATGAATTTCATTTGAAATTCCCAACTATGCGCCCCTATATATAAAAGCAGCAACTATGGGTATCGGACAGATGACACCTCAGAGCCAGGAAATAGCAACGGGTTGGCTGGTGAATGCCGGCTTGCGGCCGACGCGTCAGCGTGTGGCGCTTGCTGAGCTTTTGGTGGGCGATGGCCGTCATCGCCATGTGACTGCAGAAAGCCTGTTTGAATCCGCTAAAGCAAACGGTGATGCCGTTTCCCTTGCAACGGTCTACAACACCCTTCGTGCCTTTTGCGATGCAGGTGTTCTGCAGGAAATTACCGTGGATGGATCGAAAAGCTATTTCGACACCAATACCTACGATCACCCCCATTTTTTTTGGGAAGACGAGGCCCGTCTGAGTGATGCGCCCTCGGATCAGCTGGTGATTCATCGCTTGCCCGAGGCGCCCGAAGGGGTCGAGATCGCGTCAGTCGACGTAGTGATCCGACTGCGCAAGAAATAGGGCTTCAATCCTGCTTCAAACGATTTGTTAGAACGTGTTCGGCCTGATCAATAACCGGGTCGGCGGGTCCTGTGCCGTGGCGCGCCAATACAACAGACTCTGCGGCATCCGGGTCGGTGATTGGAATACCGATTAGATGCCGGTTGTCATAGCTGACAGGACTAGGCGGGCTGGCATAGCTGATTCCGATTCCTTCTCCATGAGCAGCAAGGCTGCGCTGAATTTCAAGTGACGCTGCACGGTGCGCGACTGTTGGGCGCAGACCTTTGCGACGAAACAGGCCGAGGATATGTTGCGCCGAAAGCCCTTCGGTTGACAGGATCAAGGGGTGGGTCGCGACGTCTGCCAGGGTAACACCATTCGTTGATGCCAACGGATAGTCCGGGGACATCAAAGCTTTTGGTCTGCTGTCAAATAGTTTTGCACGGGCGAACCCGGCATCCATGGTCAGATCATATGTGACCGAAATGTCGATCTGTCCGGCGATCATGCCATTCAACAACCCTTGGAAGGACGCGGCGACATAGCTGATCGCGAGATTTGGAAAAGCAACGCGCAATTGATGCAGGGCTGGGGCCAGCAGAAACGGGGCGAGATCCGTGAAACACCCCAACCGCAATTGAGTCATCCCCGGTGTGGGGGTTTCAGACGTTTCGATTCGGGCTGCGTCATTCAACAATGCCTCGGCCTGTTCGATAAACCTGCGCCCCTGTGGGGTCAGAGCCATGGCTGCACCCCGGCGGCGGGAGAACAGCGGATGGCCAATATGTTCTTCAACACGTGTCAGCGCAGTAGACAGGGCGGGTTGCGACACATTCAGGTGCTGCGCCGCCGCCGAGAGGCTGCCATGGCGCCCGATAGCGCAGACGTATTCGTATTGGCGAAGTGAAATATATAACATGAAGTTATTTATAACTTCGAAAGATATGATTTGAACAGAATGCATGTTCGGATCAAAACCGGGACATAGCCAAAGGAGACCCGGATGCCTCACCCACTTGTTTCTCAAGCGATGATCGATACCTATCAGCAAGATGGCGTTGTCCTGATCAAGGGATTGTTCGCTGATTATGTCGATCAACTGCGCGACGGCGTGGCGGCAAATATGGCTGAGCCCGGCCCTTATGCGTCTGAAAACAAGAAGTCCGGCGAAACAGGGCGTTTCTTTGATGATTATTGCAATTGGACCCGGATTCCCCAGTTCCGTGAGGTCATCGAAAAGTCGCCCGCCGCCGAGGTCGCAGCTGATCTGATGCAATCGCAAAGCGTTCAGATGTTCCACGATCACGTGCTGGTCAAAGAGCCAGGCACATCGATGGCCACCCCCTGGCATCAGGACGGGCCGTATTACTTCGTCGAAGGTCAGCAAACCATCAGCTTCTGGTCTCCACTGGACACGGTGCGGCAGGCAACGCTGCGCTGTGTCGCCGGATCGCATCAATGGGAGAAAGAAGTTCTACCGACCCGTTGGGTGTCAGAGGAGGGGTTCTTCCCGGATGAAGGCCAGTACATTCCCGTCCCGGACCCAGATGCCGAAGGCATGAGGGTTGTTGAATTCGAAATGGAGCCTGGTGATGCCGTGGCGTTCAACTATCGCACGTTGCACGGCGCGCGAGGCAACCAGTCGGACAGCCGTCGCCGTGCATTCTCGCTGCGCCTAGTCGGGGATGACGCGCGTTACGTTGAACGCCCGGGCCGGACCTCGCCCCCGTTCCCCGGTCACGACATGACGCCGGGTCAGCGCCTGCGCGAGGATTGGTTCCCTATGCTGTTGCAACGCTGAAGAGCCTCAGAACCACTGACCTGATTCGATCAAACCCAAATCCAGGAGCTGGCGGGACTGCCATTTAAACGGCACCGAGTTTCGCCAGCGAAAACTGGGAATATCGAATGTGGAGCCTGCATTTTTCTTCAAGGCTTTTGCCGCTCGAAAAGAGCATATGGCCGCAGTCATGTTGTGATGCCAGGGGCAGGAATAGGTGTTGTATTCCGGTTCATTGAACGTGTGGTCAGGCTGTAGCACCAAACCTTTTTTCGATTTGAACAGGGCAATCCGATCGATACGGCGGCGCTCGTATGGAATGTACTCTTCAAAGCGCCAGCGCAAACCGCCCGAGATATCCACCTGGCGATCCAACGGTTGGCCGCTTGGGTCGTGGCGGGTATGGGCATAATAGCCCGTGCTGTCGAACAGTGCCTGATCGGGAGCGACTCCGTTGGGAAAAGCGCTCAGATCATCAGCATAAAGGTCGATGACATAGCTGAGCATGGCATGGCGCCGTTCTTCGCTGTGAAAGACCAGCATTTCGCCGACGCTACGTGTTTCGCAGAAGGGAAAGAATAAGTATTCGGCGTTGTAACAGTAATACATCCAAAGGCCGGGCGCGGCCTGTATAATCCTGTTTATGGTGTCAAACACCACGGTACGGGGCGTGCATTTCAGCGTGATCCGATGCACGTGATCGGCCAGTTCCGGGTCGAGAGCGAGGTTCTGAGGCATAAACACAAGCACTGACTTGAACCCCAACCTCAGGTGATGCCGCACGGTGCTGTCCAGCTCGACTTCGTCTTCGGCAAAAATCAATGCGATGGGCCCTATGGCCAATGCAGTCTGACCCGATTTCAGAAAATGGTCCGGGGATTCGTACTTCATCGCGTGTTTTCGGTTTTGCCTTGCTGGAAAGTCCCGCCAAATTCGGGTAATTGCGCCCGCATTGCAAGCGGCGTTCGAAGCATATAGATGACGCCGGTCCCGCGAATGCAAAGGCCCGATCCATGTCTGAACCGAAGAAGCTGTTTATCAAGACCTATGGCTGTCAGATGAATGTCTATGACAGCGAACGCATGTCCGAGGCTTTGGGCGGGCAGGGCTATGTTGAAACCAAAACGCCCGATGATGCGGACATGATCCTGCTGAATACCTGCCACATTCGCGAAAAGGCCGCGGAAAAGGTGTATTCCGAACTGGGTCGGTTCAAGGGTCTGAAGGCCGAGAAGCCGGATCTGAAAATCGGCGTTGCGGGTTGTGTCGCGCAGGCCGAGGGTGAAGAGATCTTGCGCCGCCAGCCTCTGGTCGATCTGGTCGTTGGCCCGCAAAGCTATCATCGCTTGCCAGAGATGGAGGCCAAGACACGCGCCGGCGAAAAGGCGCTGGATACGGATTTTCCCGAAGAGGACAAGTTCGAGAAGCTAAAGAACCGCCCCAAGGCCAAGCGAGGCCCGACGGCGTTTCTGACTGTTCAGGAAGGCTGTGACAAGTTCTGCGCCTTCTGCGTCGTGCCCTATACACGTGGTGCTGAGGTCAGCCGCCCGGCTGATCGCATTATTCGCGAAGCGCATGATCTGGTCGAGCGCGGCGTGCGCGAGATCACTCTGCTGGGGCAGAATGTGAATGCCTATCACGGCGCGGGCCCGAACGGGGACATGACTTTGGCCGGTCTGATCTGGGAGTTGAACAAGGTCGACGGGTTAGAGAGGATTCGCTTTACTACCTCACACCCCAACGACATGGCCGATGATCTGATCGAGGCACATGGCACCTGCGACAAGCTGATGCCTTACCTGCACTTGCCGGTGCAGTCGGGCTCGGACCGCATTCTCAAGCGGATGAATCGCAGCCATACAGCCGAAAGCTATCTGCGTCTGATCGAAAGAATTCGCGCGGCGCGCCCGGATATTGTGATGTCCGGCGACTTTATCGTCGGTTTCCCCGAAGAGACGGAAGAGGACTTCCAGGCGACTATGGATTTGGTCGAAGCGGTCAAATACGGCTACGCATATTCGTTCAAATACTCGACCCGCCCCGGAACGCCAGCGGCCGAACGGTCGCAAGTGGACCCCGCGGCGGCGGATGAACGGTTGCAAAGGCTTCAAGCACTGATCACTCGGCATCAGCGGGAAATTCAGGATGCCATGGTGGGCCGTACTGTGCGTGTTCTGTTCGAAAAGCCGGGCCGCCTGCCCGGACAGATGGTCGGAAAATCCGAGTATCTTCATTCGGTTCACGTAAAAGGTCCCGAGATCGCGATTGGAGATTTGAAAGAAGTTCGGATCACCAAGTCGGGTGCAAATTCACTGGCAGGTGAGTTGCTGTAGATCGTCAAATATCCACCAACCAGCCACCATAATTGGTGTTTGTTTCCAAAATTTACCCTTGATTTATCGCTGTGAACTATGTTCGGAGAAGGGCCAAGTTTTTCCGGGCGTGAAGTTTTGCGTGCAAAAAACGGTTTTAGGCCAATCTTGCGGCCGGAGTTATGGAGGCACGAGTGACGACCCTTACGAACTTCAGGATTTCAAAACTTGGCAGAACATTGCCTGCGGCATCGGTTGCCACTCTTCTTGCCAGTGCGACAATAGCAGGTGATCTGAAGGAAACTGTGACGGAACCCGAAGTGATCAGCCCGTCCAGATTCGGCAGCGACGTCAGCGCATTCTATCTGGGTTTGGCCGGTGGGTATGGCGCGGGTGGCGATGATCGTTTCGGCCTCAGGACACCCGCCGGATTGTTCGATATCGGCGAACAGGATTTGTCCGGCTCTTACGGAGAGATTCGTGGAGGCTGGCGCGGCATCCTGCCCGCCAGAGGTGGCCGTGATTACGTATATGGCTTTGAAATCGGGTATCAGCTCGGATCCTTCGATGACAGTGTCGGTGCCCGGATTGGAGGTTTCGATGTTCAGGGTGGGACCGAGGTGTCAGATGTGCTGGCGATCCGGTTTAGAAATGGTCTGACCAACCGCAGCGGACGAATCCTGTACTTTGTCAGCATCGGCTATTTGTGGGGTGACGTTGACACGACCAACAGCATCACATCAGGCAGTTCGACGCAGAATTTCGCGGTTACTGATCGGCGGAACGGATACTCGGCCAGCATCGGGGCCGAACATAAACTGAGCGACAGCTGGTCGATTACCGGTGAATACGAATACGTCCAATTCGACTCGAAAACCATTGCGTTCAGCTCGGGGTTTTCCACTAAGTCGACACCTAAATATGGCGGCCTGAGATTTGGGCTGAACTACACCTTTTGATGTAGACCCGAACGGCATATTTCGGCTGTTTTGTCATCCAAGCACTAATTTTTGAAACTGTGGCTTGCGCCCACCGAGTTTTGTTGTCTACGCTCAGGGTGAACAGCCAAGACAGGAGAACGGATTGGCCATCGGTGCCCTGACCCCACCGCAAGATGAAATGCCCCAGCGCGAGGCGTTTGTAGAATTTCCCGACAACCGATTGTTGATTGACCTGTGTGGTGAATATGACCGCAATCTGACGGATATTGAAAGCAAGCTTTCCGTCCAGATTGTACGTCGTGGCAATCAGCTTGTTGTCATGGGGGATGAAGATGCTCAGAAACACGCCGTGGAGGTTCTGCAGTCGCTCTATACTCGCCTGGAAGGTGGGCGCGAGGTAGAGGCTGCGGATGTAGATCGCGAGCTCCGCATGGGGGCCTCGGAACAAGGCACTGGCTCCCGCGACGGCGATCAGCTTGAAATGTTCAAGGGCGGATCGGTCGAGATCAAGACCCGCAAGAAACTGGTTGAACCGCGCACGGATGCCCAAAAGGCCTATGTTCAGTCGCTCTTCCAGAACGAGTTGGCCTTTGGCATTGGTCCTGCGGGAACGGGGAAAACGTATCTGGCGGTGGCTGTGGGTGTTTCGATGTTCATCGGCGGCCACGTGGATCGAATCATCCTGAGCCGCCCAGCCGTCGAAGCGGGTGAAAAGCTGGGCTACTTGCCCGGTGACATGAAGGACAAGGTCGATCCGTATATGCAGCCGCTCTATGATGCGCTGAACGACTTCTTGCCGGGCAAGCAACTGGCCAAGCTGATTGAGGAAAAACGAATCGAAATCGCTCCGCTGGCATTCATGCGCGGTCGAACGCTGGCGAACGCCTTTGTGGTTCTGGACGAGGCGCAGAATGCGACGACCATGCAGATGAAGATGTTCCTGACCCGTTTGGGTGAGGGTAGTCGTATGGTGATTACCGGCGACAGGTCGCAAGTTGATCTGCCGCGCGGGGTGCAGTCAGGCTTGGCGGATGCTGAAAGGTTGTTGAAAACGATACCAAATATCAGCTTCAACTACTTCACCTCAAAAGACGTCGTTCGTCACCCGCTTGTCGCCGCCATCATCGAAGCGTATGAGGCCGATGCGGGCCGCGATACCAGTTGAGTGCAAGGCCCTTTGCAAGGGCTGATGTGCGGTAAGATGAAGCTGGAACTCACTGTCGAAGACAATCGGTGGCAAGGTCTTGAGGCTTTGTCGCATAAGGCGATTTCTGCTGTTTTGACGTTTGTCGAGCTGGACTCTGAGGTCTGTGAAGTTAGCGTTCTGGGCTGCGACGATGCGCGGATCGCAGACCTGAATACAGAGTTTCGCGGCAAGCCAAGTGCCACCAATGTTCTGAGTTGGCCAGCCGAGGATCTGGCCCCGGAAGAGCCGGGTCAGGAGCCGGTTTCACCGGAGCCGGACTTTACAGGTGAAATCCCCTTAGGTGATATCGCGATTTCTTTCGACACCTGCGCGCGTGAGGCGGCGGAGGCTGGGAAGGCGATGGACGATCACGTGATCCATTTGCTTGTTCACGGAACGTTGCATTTACTGGGGTATGATCACATTCGTGATCCTGATGCCACCCTGATGGAAGGGATTGAGGTCGAGATACTTGGCAAATTAGGTATCGATGACCCATATAAGGTATGAAGGGGTCAGATGACCCGATCAGTTGGAACAGGATAATGGGCGAGACAGACGGCAGTTCTAGGGCGGCGCACAGCGCGCAACCACAGGACAGCAGCAATGCGACCGAAGAGAAAAGCGGTTTCTTTTCAAGGATCATAGATGCGTTTTCGGGTGATGAGTCCCAACCGCAACCGGTGTTGAACGGGCAGGATGCAACGGTACCCCAATCCCGAGGGATGATTAACCTGCGTCGGATGCGCGTGGAAGATGTCGCCATTCCTACGGCAGAAATCATTTCCGTCCCTTCGACGATCTCCAAGGACGAGCTGGCGGATGTCTTTCGCGAAAGCGGGCTTTCCAGAATCCCGGTCTATGAAGGTACCCTGGATACGCCGCTGGGGTTCGTCCACCTCAAAGACTTTGCCTTGACTCATGGGTTCAATGGCGGAGGTAGCAACTTTGATCTCGTTTCGATGCTGCGCACGCTGCTTTTCGTGCCGCCTTCAATGCCGATCGGCGTCCTGCTGACCAAAATGCAGACGGAGCGACGCCATATGGCGTTGGTGATCGATGAGTACGGTGGCGTTGATGGCCTGTTGACCATCGAGGACCTGATCGAGCAGGTCGTAGGTGAAATCGCAGACGAACATGATGCAGATGAAGATCAGCTTTGGGTGCAAGAGAAGCCCGGTTGTTATGTCGTTCAGGCCCGTGTCCCTCTTGAGGATTTCGAGGCCGAGATTGGCCGCTCGTTGACCAGCCATGAAGACGTGGATGAAGAAGAAATCGATACTCTGGGCGGCTTGGTGTTCATGCTGTCGGGCCGTGTGCCCGCACGGGGAGAGGTTGTGATCCACCCTGAAGGACCGGAATTTGAAGTCATCGACGCCGATCCGCGACGTATAAAAAGGCTTCGCGTCATGCTGCCGGATATCGCTGCATGACCCCCACGCGGGGCTGGCCTTTCCCGCTGAGGTTACTGGCCGTCGCCATGCTGGGCGGAGTGGCGGGGTTTGGTTTGGCGCCTTATGGCTATTGGGCACTTACTATCCTGTCTCTGATCCTGATCGTACCGATTTTTCTGGCTAGTGAAACCCGCGCGCGGGCTGGCTGGATAGGTTGGGTCTTTGCGACGGGCTATTTCGCGCATGCGCTTAGTTGGATCATCGAGCCGTTTCAGGTGGACGCGGAACGCCACGCCTGGATGGCACCGTTTGCGCTGTTGTTTATGGCAGGGGGCCTCGCCCTGTTCTGGGCCGTTTCTTTTTGGATGTCTCGCCGCCCGGGCGCGTCACCTTTTCACCAAAGCTTGCTCTTGATCGTTACCCTGTCCTTGGCTGAACTGGCCCGAGGCTACGTGCTAACCGGTTTCCCTTGGGCAGGGGTTTCGCAGGTCTGGATCGATACACCAGTAGCGCAATTGTTGTCTTTGTTCGGGCCGTTTGGGTTAAACGCCCTGACGTTCGCCGCGACCTTCCCAATCGGTTCGGCAATGATGCACCCCAGACCTTTTCGAGGGCTGGTGCAGTCACTGGTATTTACAGCCGGATTGGCCGTCGTCGCGTTAAGCTATGCCGCGATACGGCCAACGGTTCACGACGGACCGCACGTCGTTCGGGTGGTGCAACCAAATGCGCCTCAGCATCAAAAATGGGATCCGGCATACGCCCCTTTGTTCTTTTCAAGGCAGATTGAGTACACCGCCGCCCGACCAGAGCCTGATCTGATCGTTTGGCCTGAAACTGCTGTGCCCGCTTGGCTTGGCAGTGCACAACCGTTTTTAGCCGCGATTGCAGATGCCGCGCAGGGAACCCCGGTTGTACTGGGCATACAGCGCGGAGACGGGCCGAGGATTTTCAACTCGATGATCCAACTTGATGCCAACGGGCAGCAGGCAGGGCTTTATGACAAACACCATCTGGCCCCTTTCGGAGAATATGTTCCTTTCGGCGACCTGTTGGGGCGTTTTGGCATTCACGGAATGGCAGCAACGACAGGCCATGGATTCAGCGCGGGCCCTGGCCCCGAATTGATGGATATGGGAGAGCTGGGGAATGCTCTGCCGCTGATCTGCTACGAAGCCGTTTTTCCACAAGATGTAAACGGTGCATCGGGGCGGGCGGATTTCCTTTTGCAGATCACCAATGATGCCTGGTTCGGAACCCGATCTGGCCCGTATCAGCATATGGTTCAAGCTCGGATGAGGGCGATCGAACAGGGCCTGCCGATGATCCGTTCAGCGAATACTGGTATATCGGCCATGATCGACCCTCTGGGCCGTGTCACGGCCTCTTTGTCTTTGGGCGAGGCCGGATATCTCGATGCCGTCCTTCCATTGCCGCAACAGTCGACTATTTATTCGCGGACAGGAGACAGTGCCGTTCTTGTGATCCTTTTGTTTCTTGGCGCCATCATCCTATTCAGTGCTCGCTTGCGCGAGAACTATTAGAGATTGACCGCACCTGCACGTGGGCGTATGCGTCTTTGACCTGTCACAACGGCTTCCTGGCGTGGCAGAGAAACCCTAATGGAGCACATTTATGTCCCGACAGAACTATACTTTTACTTCGGAGTCCGTTTCCGAAGGGCACCCTGACAAGGTCTGTGACCGCATTTCGGATGCCGTCCTTGACGCATTTCTGAATGAAGAACCCGAAGCACGTGTGGCCTGCGAGACCTTTGCCACGACCAACCGTGTCGTTATTGGCGGCGAAGTCGGCCTGTCGGATAAAGACAAGCTGCACGACTACATGGGTCGTATTGAAGAGATTGCCCGCGATTGTATCAAAGACATTGGCTATGAGCAGGACAAGTTTCACCACGAAACCGTCGAGGTAACAAACCTGCTGCACGAACAATCCGCTCACATTGCACAAGGTGTTGATGCTGCGGATAACAAAGACGAAGGTGCAGGCGACCAGGGCATCATGTTTGGTTACGCCACAACCGAAACCCCCGCGCTTATGCCCGCACCGATCCAGTACTCGCACGCTATCCTGCGTCGTCTGGCCGAAGTGCGCAAAAGCGGTGCCGAACCTGCGCTGGGCCCCGATGCCAAGTCACAATTGTCCGTCATCTATAATGATGGCAAGCCGGTCGGCGTAAGCTCGGTCGTTTTGTCGACGCAGCATCTGGATGAAGCGCTGACATCCGATGACATCCGCGAAATCGTTGAACCCTATATTCGCGAAACTCTGCCCGAAGGCTGGTTGTCTGCTGATACTGAATGGCATGTGAATCCGACGGGCAAGTTCGTGATTGGTGGCCCGGATGGCGACGCAGGTTTGACCGGTCGCAAGATCATTGTTGACACATATGGTGGCGCGGCCCCGCATGGCGGCGGCGCGTTCTCGGGCAAAGACCCGACCAAGGTGGACCGTTCCGCTGCTTATGCCGCACGTTACCTGGCTAAGAACGTTGTCGCTGCTGGCATGGCAGAGCGTTGCACGATCCAGCTGAGCTATGCGATTGGCGTTTCCAAGCCGCTATCGATTTATGCTGACACGTATGGAACAGGTCACGTTTCAGATGAAGTTATCGAAAAGGCCGTTGGGCAGGTCATGGATCTGACACCGCGCGGCATTCGTGAGCATCTGCAAATGAACAAGCCGATCTATCAACGCACTGCAGCTTACGGCCATTTTGGGCGTGAACCTGATGCAGATGGCGGCTTTAGCTGGGAACGCACTGATCTGGTTGACGCGCTGAAAGCCGCAGTCTGATCCAAACAGAAAGAAAGCGCGCCTGTCGGGCGCGCTTTTTTGTTGCGGGCACGTCGCGCACTTGCAACGCCAAGGCCCGCGCAGTATGGCCACCGCCATGAGCACCGAGACCCCACAACGCCCGCGCAGAAATTTCTATGGCCGCTTCAAGGGTAAGACCCTGAAGCCCAGCCAAAAGACTTATCTGAATGAAGACTTGGCCGCGCTGTCGCCAGGTGCCGTGGATTGGGAAACCAACCCCGAACGCAACCCATTGGACTTGGATGGGCTGTTCGGAGGCAAGCCTGTTTGGCTTGAAATTGGCTTTGGCGGCGGTGAACATCTGGTGCATCAGGCGCAAAGCAACCCGGATATCGGCATCATCGGGGCAGAACCTTATATCAACGGTGTTGCGATGCTGCTGGGTAAAATCCGGCAAGCGGGGGTCGAGAACCTGGCTGTACATCCCGGCGATGCGCGCGATCTGTTCGATGTGTTGCCCGAAGCCAGCATCTCGCGCGCCTTCCTGCTCTATCCGGACCCTTGGCCAAAGACCCGCCATCATCGCCGCCGTTTTGTGACGCCTGAACATCTGGAGCCATTGGCAAAGGTGTTGAAGCCGGGTGCGATCTTTCGCGTTGCCACCGACATTCCCGACTATGTGCGCCAAACGCTGGAAGAAGTTCCACGCGCGGAATTCGAATGGCTGGCGGAACGCCCAGCGGATTGGCGTCAGCCCTGGAATGACTGGATTTCAACCCGATACGAACAAAAAGCCCTGCGGGAAGGGCGGGTGCCACATTACCTGACCTTCCGTCGGATTGAACCCTGATCAGTTTCAAATTTCTGTAATCCTGAACACTATGTTAGTCTGTGTGCGGAGCACGCATTTCAGCATTGTTTTTTCCAGGATTGCCATGTCTGACATACGGATCACGAACTGCCACACGCACCTGTTTCACACGCGCCATGTGCCCGAGGATTACCCTTATCCGGCGCTCAGGCCATTCAAGAAGATGCCTTGGCTGATCAAAGCCCTGGCATTTGGTGCCCGTGTGGTTGGTCAGCATACAGCCGCCGAGAAACTGGACAGGCTCTATCGCTTTCAGCAGGAAACGGACGCGGGCAGCCAGCGAGATATTCTGGACAACCTGAGGCGACACTATCCGAGCGATACCCGCTTTGTCGTCCTGCCAATGGAGATGTCAGCCTTTGGCTTTGGGACGCCAGAGGTTTCCTTGAGCGCGCAACATGACGAGTTGGCGAAGCTGTCTGGCGACCCCGAGGTCGGCCGATCAGTGATACCCTTTGCAACGATTGACCCGCGGGCGGACCCACAGGCCACAGAACTCTGGCGGGCCATCGATGGTTTGAAGTTTCGCGGCCTAAAACTCTATCCGCGTCTTGGATTCGCACCGGACGATCCGGTTCTAATGCAGCATGTTTACCCACGGTTAGAAGAGTTGAACCTGCCGGTCATGTCGCATTGCTCACGCGGCGGCGTTCAGGGGCGCTATCTTTCGAACTATTGGGCCGACCGCTATACCGAGCCAGAGGCGTTTATTCCCGTAATGCGTGCTCATCCCAAGCTACGGATTTGCCTGGCGCATTTTGGCGGGCAGCGGGACTGGGACGCCTATGTCAATCCAGATCGCAAGAACCCGCTGGACGACGCCTTCAACAGGAACTGGCAAGTGGCGATCCGGCAGATGATCGGCAGCGGAAATTACCCGGGCCTCTGGACGGATATCTCTTACACATTGTTCCAGTTCGAGGATTACGCCCCCTTCTTGCGCATTTTTCTAACCGGCGAGGATGAAGAAGGTGAGCGCCTCAGGTCGCGTGTCCTGTTTGGATCAGATTACTACATGACCCGGCAAGAAGCGCTGTCAGAAAAGGCGGTCTGTTTCCGGCTGCGCAACATCTTGGGCGAGGAGATTTTCCGGCAGATCGCCGAAGAAAACCCAGCGAAATGGCTGGGTGAAGCCTGAGAGACCGCTTTGCGCTCATTGCCGCTGGACCAAGCCGCTCCAATTCGCTAATCCGCCTTGAACTGATAGCGCAAAAGGAGCCCCCATGTCCGGACACGGCACGCCCATCCCGATGACTTCGCATCCCTGCGGCCCGCTGACCGGCACGGCCGAGGTGCCGGGTGACAAGTCGATCTCGCACCGGTCGCTGATCCTTGGCGCGATGGCTGTGGGTGAGACCAGGATCTCGGGCCTGCTGGAGGGCGAAGACGTTTTGGACACGGCCAAGGCGATGCGGGCCTTTGGGGCTGAGGTTACGGATCACGGTGGCGGGGAATGGACCGTGCATGGCGTGGGCGTTGGCGGATTTGCCGAACCGGATCAGGTGATCGATTGCGGCAACTCAGGCACCGGCGTGCGACTGATCATGGGCGCTATGGCAACCTCTCCGATCACGGCGACCTTTACGGGCGATGCCAGCCTGAACAAACGCCCAATGGCGCGGGTGACTGACCCTCTGGCCCTGTTTGGTGCGCAATCGGTTGGTCGGTCCGGGGGGCGTCTGCCAATGACCATCGTGGGCGCGGCAGACCCCGTGCCGGTTCGCTACGAAGTGCCCGTACCCTCGGCCCAGGTCAAATCTGCTGTGTTGCTGGCGGGATTGAATGCCCCCGGCAAAACCGTTGTGATCGAGAAAGAAGCGACCCGCGACCATTCTGAGCGTATGCTGGCTGGCTTCGGCGCTGAGATCACGGTTGAAGATACCGATGAAGGTCGTGTCATTACCCTGACAGGACGTCCTGAATTGAAGCCGCAGGTTATCGCCGTGCCGCGTGATCCGTCCAGCGCGGCCTTCCCAGTGTGCGCTGCGCTGATCACACCCGGCTCGGATGTGCTGGTGCCCGGCATTGGCCTGAACCCGACCCGCGCTGGTTTGTTCACCACATTGCGTGAGATGGGTGCAGACCTGACTTACGAGAATGAGCGCGAGGAGGGTGGCGAGCCTGTTGCCGATCTGCGTGCAAAATATTCGCCGAACATGAAGGGGATCACCGTGCCGCCGGAACGCGCGGCTTCGATGATCGATGAATACCCGGTTCTTTCCGTGGTTGCGGCCAACGCAACCGGCACCACGATGATGGGCGGTGTAAAAGAGCTGCGCGTCAAGGAAAGCGACCGCATCGACGCCATGGCGCGTGGCCTGCGCGCAAACGGTGTGACGGTCAATGAGGGTGACGATTGGTGGTCGGTCGAAGGGCTGGGTATCGGCAACGTTCCCGGGGCCGGCACCTGCGAAAGCTTTCTGGATCACCGCATTGCCATGTCTTTCATGGTGATGGGCATGGGCGCGCAGAAGCCAGTTAGCGTGGACGATGGCGGCCCGATTGCAACGTCTTTCCCGATTTTTGAACCGTTGATGGCATCGCTGGGTGCTAAGGTCGAACGCTCGTGAGCTTCACAGTCGCGATTGACGGGCCTGCGGCAGCGGGCAAGGGCACAATCTCAAAGGCCGTTGCAGCGCATTTTGGGTTTGCCCATCTGGACACAGGGCTGCTCTATCGTGCGGTGGGTCGACGCGTTTTGAAGGGTGTCGATCCTGTCGACGCGGCAAAGGCTTTGACCGCCGAAGAATTGTCGCAAGGCGATCTTCGCACTGCCGAAATCGCACAAGCCGCGTCCAAAGTGGCAGTCATTCCCGAGGTCCGCGCCGCGTTGGTGGATTTTCAACGCGCCTTTGCCCGTAGGGCTGGGGGGGCTGTTTTGGATGGGCGTGATATCGGGACGGTGATTTGTCCTAATGCCGAGGTGAAGTTGTTTGTGACGGCCAGCGCCGAAGTGCGTGCCGAACGCCGGTATCTTGAGCTCAGCGCCAAGGGTGCTGACGTGACGCGCGGACGGGTTCTGGCAGATGTCAAAGAACGCGACGCGCGCGATGCTGAGCGCAGCACTGCTCCGATGAAACCTGCGGAAGATGCGGTTCACTTGGACACAACCGAACTGAGCATCGACGCGGCATTGGCAAAAGCGCTTGAGGTCATCAACGCTAAACTGCCTGCGGCGCGTTAACACCGCAGGCAAAGGGGACAGAGCTTACAGCTCGCCCACGGCAACGCTTTTGATGTTTGCCCACTGATCGTCAGCAGTTTTTGCCGTATTGACAACGTCTTTCAGAAAGGCTGCGCGGGTTTCAGCATTCAGGAAAAGGTACAGTTTGCCGTCTGCCACCAGGTACTGATCCGGATCGCCGTCAAATTTCTTACCAACTGATACGCCGAACGAGCAGAAGCCGCCATGCTGCGGCAAGAAAGCCGCCGGGTTCGCCTCAAACGCTTCCCGGTTAGCTGCGGTCGTGAAGTAGTAAGAAGCACCGTCATAAGTTGCTGAGTGGGTTGCGAAGCCTTCCACGGGATTGCCGTCATTGACCAGTGCAACCAGATCAACGCCGTGCGCGGCCAGCGGCGCACCTGCGGCCGAGATGCCGTTGGAGACGTTGATCTCGTCAGCGGCAAAGGCCGGTGTGGATAGGGCGACAGCAGCCGCAAGAACGGGCAGGATGAGCGATTTCATAGTGGTTTTCCTTTTGATTTCAGTTTCGGACCGACCGGTGTGTCGACCGATGAAAAACAGTTAAGGTTAAGCTTCTGAACGTGTAATCTCAGAAAGAACGCGTTATTTTGCAGATCGTACAATTGACAGAATTATTGGGCTTCGCAGATCACTAAGCTTTGTTTGGCCAGTTTGAGCTTCACTACTTATTGTCAAAGCATGTCTGCAGGAGTGACCTCATGTTTCGCATAGCCATCTTTCTGATTTTCGCCGCCGGAAGCCTTGCTGCGCAGGAGGTCGCGCCCGAAGCCTCGCCTGATGGCCTAAATGCCGAGCCTCCAATGACATACGAGCGGCTGGGTAATATCCTTTTTGCACTGGACCCCGAAGCACAGCCCCATGGGCCTGGATTTCAGATGACAGTGGCCGGTGTTCAGGTTTTGGTCATCACTGACATCAATGCAGATCGGATGCGAGCCATGGTTGCGGTCGGCAATGCCGCAGATCTGTCCGAAGAAGACTTGATCCGGGTGATGCAGGCCAATTTCGACAGCACTCTGGACGCGCGTTATGCGATTGCAAATGGCATATTGTGGGCTGCGTTTATCCACCCTTTGTCGTTGCTGGAAAAGGATCAGCTAATCTCGGGGTTGGCGCAGACGGTGAATATCGCGAAGACGTATGGCACGCTTTATTCCGGCGGGGCTGCGGAATTTGGTGGGGGTGACAGTACGGATCTGCAACGTGCCCTGATCGAAGAGCTTTTGAAGAAGGGTGAAGAAATCTAACCGGCGCCTGAACCCAGCGCATGTCCTTATCTTAATCCGCTTCATTCGTACCGCTCTGCTGCGTTATTTGCGCGGCCAGGAAAGATTCCACATGCCACAGATCGCGTCGTGCCCGCCAAGAAAAGTCGCTTACCCGCAGATACGGTTCAAGCCGGTCGCATATGCGTGCGCAATATGCCGCGATAAGCCCTAGATGGACGCTGGAAAGCTGTTATAGTTTCCCTCAAGCAAAAAAGGGAAAGCTGCCAAATAACCCCAAAAAAGGGGGAAGCAGCTGCAAAATCCCCCGAGCCAACAGGGACAAAACCACATGAATAATCGTCTGAACCAAATCACCATCGTGGGCGGCGGCACGGCGGGATGGATGACCGCGCTGATCCTGGACATGGTGTTTTCCCGAACGTCGTCGCAAAAAGATCGCCCACGGATCTGCCTGATTGAAAGCCCCAATATATCGACCGTCGGGGTGGGCGAGGCCACGGTGCCCCGCATGCCGGTTACGCTGCGCCAGGCAGGCATTACAGAGCGGGATTTTTTCCGCGAAACCAACGCATCCTTCAAACTGGGCGTGAAGTTCTGTAATTGGAATAAGGACCGCAAGGGTAATCGTATCGACTATGTGAATCCCTTTGCACACGGCCAGATGTTGGAAGGTTTGGATGCTGCCGAGTATTTCCTGCGGTTCGGCAATGGGGATCGGGACTTTACCCAGTCAATCTCGCCGCATGACGATCTGGGTCGGCTGTGCAAGGGCGCACGACAGTTGGGCCAGCCTGAGTTTGAGCAGCGGTTTGGTTACGCTTACCATCTGGATGCAGTGAAATTTGCCGGGATGCTGACCAAGGTCTGCACAGATCGAGGTGTTGAACATATCCGGGATGAGGTGCAATCAGTTGAACTGGATGAACAGGGCAATGTCAGCCATCTGACGCTCGAGCGTAGGGGTCGCCATGACATCGAGATGGTTATTGACTGCACCGGTTTCCGCGGATTGATCATCAACAAGGCGCTGGGCGAGCCGTTTTTGGATTACTCGGATTACCTGCCCAATGATCGCGCCATGGCGTTGCAGATCGAGCATCCGAATCCGAAAAAGATCGAGAGCCTGACACGATCCACCGCACTTGGCGCGGGCTGGACATGGCGGGTGCCGCTCTACAACCGTGTGGGCACGGGGTATGTGTTCTCATCGGCGCATCGAACCGATGATCAGGCGGCGGATGAGTACCTCGAATGGCTTGGGGACAGCGGCAAGGGTTTGACGCCGCGTGTCATTCCGATGCGCGTTGGACGTGTGCGCAATGCCTGGGTCAAGAACTGTGTCGCTATTGGTCTGTCTGGCGGCTTCATCGAACCGCTGGAAAGTACCGCGATCCACATGATTGATCATGCGGTGCGCTGGTTCGCCGAGCATTTGCCAACGCGCGCCATCGAGCCATCGCTGCGGGCAAGATACAATCGGCAGATGGACAAGATGTACAACGAGGTGCTGGAGTTTATCTGCCTGCACTACCGTTTGGGCAATCGCACGGACGATCCCTATTGGATCGATGCGCGGACACAGATGAAGGTGCCGGACCGGTTGGCCGAGAATTTGGAGCTATGGCAGCACCGCCTGCCAATGGATCACGATGTGGAATTCGCCACGCTTTTTGACCACCGCGTGTATCAGACGGTTCTGTTGGGCAAGCAGGTCTATGATACGGGGTATGGGCCAGGCATCCGGGATCGAGTGCGACCATTGAAGAAGGTGATCTGGTATCAGGGTATGCAGCGCGCGAAGGAAGATCTTGCTCAGATCATCAGATCAATGCCTGACCACAAAACGCTGCTGCGCGATATCCGCGGCGAGCTGGAGCGCCCTGCCTTTGGCAAGGCGAAGGTAGCGCAACCGACTGTTGCGATGCCCGGCACCACGCCAGCGCCTGTTAGGATTCAGAACATGCCGAACTTTGCAGAAATCCAAAGCGGTGCAAAAGATCTGCAGTTGTTCTAGAGGCCCTGTGAGCTCGGGGCAGAACCCACTTTTGCAAAAATGAAGGTTGGGGTGAACGCCCCTGCCTCAGGCTCGTCTTGGGTGGGCGAAAAAGCAGCCTAGTAGGCACTTGCGCAGCCTATTATCGTTATGTAATTACATAATGGATGCGAAGGATATGTGCATTGCAAAGACAGTCAGATCACGGCTGCAAATTCCGCCGAAATCTGCGGAGCGGCCTCAAACGTCGGCAAAGAGAAACTGCACCGATGCAGGTTTATGACTCGCTGCCGCCGGGCTTGCGGCAATGGTTGGCTGCTGCCAGTTTGCCGTGGAGCCCGGTGTCCGCTCAGAAAATATGGAACCGGGCCGGAGGTGCACGCGATCCGTCTGCCGCGTTGATGCGCTTGGATGAGATAGAACAGGCGATGTTGCAGCGCGATGCCGGGGTTTGGAGCGCCAAACGCTAAACAGCCCTCTGCAAAGACCTGCCGAACCTTGAAAACATGGGCTTTACCCTTGCACATGTCGAGGAATCCGCCTATACGCGCGCTGTCGATACAAGGGCGGTCAACGTCCGGATGACGTTTCTGAGCAGGGCCGGGTTACCTCGGCCCTTTGTGTTTGTTTGCTCAGGGGCGCACCGGGTCACGCCAGACGGCATCATGAAACAAGACCGGCGGAGACAACCGCTCGGCCAGCAAAAACGTAGTGTAAAGGAAAACAACGCCACATGGCTAACGCATCCATGGAGGAATTCGAAGCCCTCCTTAACGAAAGCTTCGAAATGGACACACCCGAAGAGGGTTCTGTTGTCAAAGGCAAGGTTCTGGCGATCGAAGCCGGCCAGGCCATCATCGACGTAGGCTACAAAATGGAAGGCCGCGTTGATCTGAAAGAATTCGCAAATCCCGGCGAAGCCCCTGAAATCGCTGTTGGTGACGAGGTCGAAGTCTACCTGCGCGCCGCAGAAAACGCCCGTGGCGAAGCCGTCATCTCGCGCGAGATGGCCCGCCGTGAAGAGGCATGGGACCGTCTGGAAAAAGCATATGCCGACGACCAGCGCGTCGAAGGTGCGATCTTTGGCCGCGTCAAAGGTGGCTTCACTGTCGATCTGGGTGGCGCAGTTGCGTTCCTGCCCGGTTCGCAGGTTGACGTTCGCCCTGTGCGCGATGCTGGCCCGCTGATGGGTCTGAAGCAGCCGTTCCAGATTCTGAAAATGGACCGCCGCCGTGGCAACATCGTTGTTTCGCGCCGCGCAATCCTGGAAGAATCGCGTGCCGAACAGCGCGCCGAAGTCATCGGCAACCTGTCCGAAGGTCAGACCGTCGAGGGTGTTGTCAAGAACATCACCGAATACGGTGCATTCGTTGACCTGGGCGGCGTTGACGGCCTGCTGCACGTCACCGACATGGCATGGCGTCGTGTGAACCACCCGTCCGAGATCCTGACGATCGGCGAAACCATCAAGGTTCAGGTTATCAAGATCAACAAAGAAACCCACCGCATCAGCCTGGGCATGAAGCAGTTGCAGGAAGATCCGTGGGATCTGGTTGCTGCGAAATACCCGCTGGGCTCTGTTCATCAGGGTCGCGTCACCAACATCACCGACTACGGAGCGTTCGTCGAGCTGGAAGCCGGTGTCGAAGGTCTGGTGCACGTCTCCGAGATGTCCTGGACCAAGAAAAACGTCCACCCCGGCAAGATCGTTTCGACCAGCCAGGAAGTCGACGTCATGGTTCTGGAAATCGACGGCGCCAAGCGTCGCGTGTCTCTGGGCCTGAAGCAGACTCAGCGCAACCCATGGGAAGTGTTTGCAGAAACTCACCCCGAGGGCACCGAGGTCGAAGGCGAAGTCAAGAACATCACCGAATTCGGTCTGTTCATTGGCCTCGAAGGCGACATCGACGGCATGGTTCACCTGTCGGATCTGTCCTGGGACGAGCGTGGCGAGGATGCGATCCAGAACTACCGCAAAGGCGACGTCGTTCAGGCGGTTGTCTCGGAAGTGGATGTCGAGAAAGAGCGTATTTCGCTGTCGATCAAAGCCCTGGGCGGTGACAAGTTCGCCGAAGCCGTGGGCGGCGTGAAACGTGGCTCGGTTATCACTGTCGAAGTGACCGCAATCGAAGATGGCGGCATCGAGGTCGAGTACGAAGGCATGAAGTCGTTCATCCGTCGTTCCGACCTGTCGCGTGACCGTGCCGAACAGCGCCCCGAGCGTTTCTCGGTCGGTGACAAGGTCGACGTCCGCGTCACCAACGTTGACAGCAAGACCCGCCGTCTGGGCCTGTCGATCAAGGCACGCGAGATCGCCGAAGAGAAAGAGGCCGTGGAACAGTACGGTTCTTCCGATTCGGGCGCGTCGCTGGGCGATATCCTGGGTGCAGCGCTGAAGTCGGGCGACTAATTCCGGGACACATCCCAAACAAGCTTTTCGGCCTCGCGCTTCAGCGCGGGGCCGTTTTTGTTGCGAATCAATGTGTTCCAATCGGCCGTGTTAATTTCGGTAATGTTTGCGCTTTAAGTGCGGAAAAACCCCTGTCCGGCAAAAATTCGCGTGAGAATATGGCAAAATAAAGCCTCAGCGCGCAGAGTATGCGTTCCCCCAAACCGGATTTTTTCCTATACTGTCAAATCAGTAGACCTGACACACCGGCTGCCTGGGAGGGTATCACGCATGATCCGTTCAGAATTGATTCAGAAAATCGCTGACGAAAACCCACATCTCTATCAGCGTGATGTCGAGCGGATTGTGAATACCGTGTTCGAAGAAGTCACCGACGCCATGGCCCGCGGCGATCGTGTTGAACTGCGTGGTTTCGGCGCGTTTTCGGTCAAAAAGCGCGATGCGCGTGTGGGGCGTAACCCACGCACAGGAGAGACGGTGCAGGTCGAGGAAAAATGTGTACCGTTTTTCAAAACTGGTAAGTTGCTTAGGGACCGATTGAACGGTAAAGCCTGACCGTATGATGCGCTACATTCGATATGCTTTTCTTGGGACGCTTGGGATCATCCTGATTTCGGTGTCTCTGGCCAATGTTGAGTCGGTTGAACTCAAGCTGATGCCGGATCCGCTGGCTGAGTTGTTGAGATTCAATCTGACCGCTTCGCTTCCGTTGTTCCTGGTGGTTCTGGGTGGTGTTGTGGCCGGTCTGATCATTGGCTTCATTTGGGAATGGATGCGTGAACACAAGCATCGCCGTGACGCGACCGCGAAGAAAAGCGAAGTGCGCAAGCTTGAGCGAGAGGTCAATAAGCTCAAGAAAAAGCAAAACGAGGGCAAGGATGACGTTCTGGCCCTTCTGGATGAGGCAAGCTGAGCCCAAGCCCCATGTCCGATGTTAGGTTCAAAATCTGCGGCTTGACCGCATCTGATCACGTGCGTGCAGCCGTTGAGGCCGGGGCAGGCTATGTCGGTTTTGTTTTCTTTCCGAAATCACCTCGCCATCTGGACGTTTCGCAGGCTGCGGAACTGGCCCAAATGGTTCCGCCCGGCGTCGCCAAGGTGGCATTGGTGGTAAACGCCACTGACGAAGAGCTGGACAGCATCGTGTCTGCGGTTCCGCTGGATATGCTGCAGTTACACGGTAAAGAGAGTCCTGAACGGGTTTCTGAGGTCCGGGACCGGTTCGGTTTGCCTGTGATGAAGGCGATAGGTGTTGCCGAGGCCAAGGATCTGGACGCAATAGATCTGTATTCCGAAGTGGCCGATCAATTGTTGATCGACGCAAAGCCGCCTCGGGGCGCGGAACTGCCCGGAGGCAATGGGCTGGCGTTTGACTGGCGCTTGCTGGCCGGTCGGAAATACTGGCGGCGTCCTTGGATGCTAGCCGGTGGTCTGACGCCGCAGAACGTTGCTGAAGCTGCAAGGATGACCGGCGCCCGGCAGGTCGATGTCTCTTCGGGCGTGGAAAGCGCGCCGGGTGTAAAGGACGCAACCCTGATCGGCGAATTTGCAGCCGCTTTGCAGTGATCTGATCCTTTAGTTGCCGCGTATCCCGGTTTGGGGAGGAAGACAGTATGTTGGCGGCAATAGGTGGTGTTTCCCTGAGGCACTGGTACAACGCGCCCGAATTTTTCTGGCGCGCGGGTCAGGCGTACAGGCAAGCAAAAGGCGACCCCTTGTGTCTGCACGCAGATGTGTTCCGGCAGGATGGGCTCTATTTTTCACTCAGCGTGTGGCACGATATCGAGGCGATGCTGACGTTTGCACAATCGGGTCCTCATCGTCGTGTCATGCTGGCAGCCGATCGGCTGGCGGATGTGAACCGGTTCTACCACTTTCCGTGCATCGGTGTGCCCTCTGCGGAACTGGCAATTCAGGTCTGGCGACAAAACATACGGGTTGCGGAATGATGCGTTTTGCCCATGGCAAATCTTGTCGCCACAACCTATGAACAACGGGTACGACGAGTGGAGACACCCATGGCCAACGATCTTTTCAATTCCTTCATGTCCGGCCCTGACGAGCAAGGCCGCTTTGGCATCTTCGGCGGGCGATTTGTCAGCGAAACGCTGATGCCGCTGATCCTGTCGCTGGAAGAGGAATATAACAAGGCCAAGGATGATCCCACCTTCTGGGCCGAGATGGATGATCTTTGGGCGAATTACGTGGGTCGCCCTTCGCCGCTGTATTTTGCGGAACGCCTGACCGAGCATCTTGGTGGTGCAAAGATCTACCTGAAGCGTGACGAGCTGAACCATACCGGCGCGCACAAGATCAACAACGTGTTGGGCCAGATCATTCTGGCGCGGCGCATGGGCAAAACCCGGATCATAGCTGAAACTGGGGCAGGGCAGCACGGCGTGGCAACTGCAACCGTTTGCGCCAAGTTTGGTCTGAAATGCATCGTGTACATGGGTGCGCATGACGTTCAGCGTCAGGCCCCGAACGTGTTCCGCATGCGCTTGTTGGGTGCCGAAGTGATCCCGGTCACATCTGGTCGGGGCACTTTGAAAGATGCGATGAACGACGCGCTGCGCGATTGGGTGACCAATGTGCGTGACACGTTCTACTGCATCGGCACCGTGGCCGGTCCGCATCCCTATCCGGCGATGGTTCGCGATTTCCAGTCGGTCATCGGTAAAGAAGCGAAAGAGCAGATGATGAAGGCCGAAGGCCGTCTGCCCGATACGATCATCGCTGCCATCGGTGGTGGGTCGAATGCGATGGGCCTGTTCTACCCCTTCCTCGACGACAAGGACGTCAACATCATCGGCGTCGAGGCCGGTGGTAAAGGCGTGAACGAGAAGATGGAGCATTGCGCTTCGCTGACCGGAGGCCGTCCGGGCGTGCTGCACGGTAACCGCACCTATCTGCTGCAGGATGATGATGGTCAGATACTTGAGGGCTATTCGATTTCAGCTGGTCTGGATTATCCGGGAATCGGGCCCGAGCATTCCTGGTTGAATGACATTGGCCGCGCCAATTATGTCTCGATCACCGACAAAGAGGCGCTTGAGGCGTTCCAACTGTGTTGTGCGACTGAAGGCATCATCCCCGCGCTGGAGCCCAGCCACGCGCTGGCCCATGTGATGAAGATTGCGCCCGATCTGCCCAAGGATCACCTGATCTGCATGAACATGTGCGGGCGGGGCGACAAGGACGTTCAGACCGTGGCAAAATATCTGAACTTCGACATGTCAGACACCGAAGGCCGCACTGCTGACTAAAGTAAAGCCGCAGATGTTGCCACGGTTTTTCATTTCCGGGCAGCTGCACTGTGGAACTCTTCTTTTGATTGAGTCGTCTAAAGCCAGGAAGCGCGTGGTTCTCAGCTAGTAGTTGGCATGAACACGCGTGTTTCCTGATCGGACAAAGACTGACGCAATCCCTTCAACTGTTGCAATTTTGCTAGTTTTTGGCGGGTTCGATTGTACTTTTGTAGCCGCTTCTGTGTACGTTGCTACGCGGTGGTTTTAAGCCCAAATCACTCAATTATGGCCATTTGTATTGCGTGGCGCTTGTGTACTGCAAAACAAGCAAAACACATTCGCTGCACTAAGTGTTCAGTCGAGCGACTTCAAATTCTATACAACTTATAAGAATTGTTTTAACGTTTTGATAATCGGCTTATGGGGCCGGTTTTTTGGGGATGTCTCTACTTGTTGGAACAAGAGGTGACACGCTTGGGTTGCTGTTTTGACTCAAGCCACTCTTTGTTTGGCGCCCAAGGAATGCTGTAGGAGGTAAAATGGTAAGGTCTTCTATGTTGAGGTTTTTGAGCCTCGTGCTTCTGGTTTCGATGCTTATCCTCACAAACGCCAAGGAAAGCCATGCACTTGGCGGACCTTCATTTCCTGCTCAGATCATTACGACCCCAAATGGTGGGCAGATTTTCCTAAGCAATCTCCAAGGTAGTGAAACCGCCTTCATATCCTTGGGTGGCTCGGCAGAAGTTCCCGGAGGATCTTTCTATTTCAATTTCGGTACCATCCCGGCAAGCGCGATTACACCAGGTGGTTTGGCGACTTTGGGGTACCTCAACGCAACCAACATCAACCAAAACGGCGCGGACTCGACTTACGCAATTGATGGGTATCTTGGCGTGGTTTTCACAGCTCAGGAAACCGTTGGTGGACCGCTGTACCGCTATGAGATCGCGCTGTCGGGTGTCACGACCACTCAGGTTATCAACACACGGACGCTTGTGGACACAACCCAACCGACGGCCACAATCGGTGCACTGACAGCCACCGGAAACGGTACGTTTCAAGCGTCGATCACTCTTAGCGAGCCCAGCACCGATTTCTCGGTGGGTGATCTGGCTTTGACCAACGCTACAGCGACATTGTCCGGGTCGGGCAGCAACTATA
>NZ_WQGJ01000011.1:0-81526 GCF_013034605.1 Ruegeria sp. HKCCA4633 | reverse complement strand
CTGAACTGAGCGTCGAAACCGAAAATGTCGAAGTCGACAACTGCGCTCATCAGGTTCTGTTGAAACTGGAAAGCATGGGCCTGATTGCCGCAAGCTGATGCCAACAAACAAAGATTTTTCGGCCTCCGGTTTTCGGGGGCCGTTTTTGTTTGCCCGATTGACAAGCGCTGGCCGGATTGGTGCGGTGCACACAGAAACAGGGTGAATTTCAGACATGCCACGCAGCTTGCCCATCATTTCCAGTTTCTGGTTCGGATCCGATCTGAGCTGGCTCGAGCAGCTGTGCATACAGTCATTTCTGGATCGGGGGCACGCGTTTATTCTGTATCTGCCCAACGAGGTGCAGGGCGTCCCCGCAGGTGCTCAAACGCGCCCTGCCAGCGAAATTTTCTGGCCTCCGTCCTATTCATTGCACCCAGATGACCGGCAGGGCGTGGCCGTGTTCTCTGATATCTTTCGATTGCACCTGATGCGAAAAAGCAAGGCCATCTGGGTCGATCTTGACGCCTATTGTGTAAAAGCCTTCGACTTTCGGTCCGATTGGGTGTTTGCGCATTCCAAAGCTTGTGACTTCCCTACCGGAGTTCTGCGCCTACCGAAGACCGCGCAGACACTTGCGTTGATGCTGGATTTCGTAATGTCAGCGAACCCTACCCAACCCTGGCGCGGACGACATGTCAGACGGCGCAGCCGGGAAAGGATTGCAAAGGGTGAAAGCTGGGGCATCGAAACTCTGCCCTGGGGCAGTTCAGGGCCCAAAGCCTTTACGCATTTCCTGCGCCAGACCGGCGAAGACCGTAACGCGATGGGGGCTGACTCTCTGTATCCTCTTGCCCCTGAGGAATTATGGAAACTGCACGATCCACGCATCACACCAAACGACATCGAAACGGAAGCCGTTCATTCGGTTCATATTTATGGACATCAGAAAAAACTGATAGCCAACAGGATGGCCGGGTTGCCTGCATCGGGGTCATATCTGGACAGGCTATGTGATCGACATGGAATTGACGCACAGGCCGCTCCGATCCTGCGGCTGGGATGGATGTAGCTTGCTGTGCAAGGAAACGGGGTTCCGGACAGGTGTCGATTAACGCTTGTTCATTTATTGCGCATCTGCCGGCAGATCGACCTGCCCGCGCATCAGGATATGTCCCTGACCAGCGACCCTTATCCCGGTCATCGCATCCGCCGGGCCGACGCGAGTAACGCGGGCTTGGCCAGGGCGGCCCATGTCGTGCCCCTGCTCCGCGACGAAACTGTCTTTGGCCATTAGTCCGTATTTCCACAAGTAAGCCGCCATGGCACCGGTTGCGGACCCGGTAAACGGGTCTTCGGGTGGGCTTGGAGGGGCCAGCAAAAGGCGCGAGAATGTATCCCCCGCATCGGTGGCTCCATCGAGCGTGACCAAGAAGGGTTCAGCCATGTCCGAGCCTGAAAACCCAGCGGCCTCAGCCACTTTTCTCAAGGGACCTTCAACCAGTTGAGCCGCGCGCAATGCCTTATGGTCGCGCAGGACGGTGATGCAAAAAGGCAATCCGGTCGACACCAGCTGCGGCGGAGAAATAATGGCATCGGCAGGCAGATTTACGGCAGAGGCCACCAGATCAGCAGGCACATGCGGGCCGAACTGCGGGGCGACCTGTGTCATCTCAATCTGCGCACCTTGCAGCCGGATGGAAACGATCCCTGCACCGGTTTCCAATGTCAGGCTATCGCCCTCGATCATCCCACGAGACCGCATGGCAGCGACGGTTGCGATGGTGGGGTGCCCCGCAAAGGGGATTTCCCGGCTGGCCAGAAAATACCGCACACGGATATCGGCCACGTCAGATGGCCCGGTAAACGTGCACTCGACCAGAGAGGTTTCGCGCACGTATGCCATGCAAACATGTTCAGAAAGATGCGCGCCGCCATGGACCACGGCGCATCCGTTGCCTCCAAAGGCGCGATCACTGAAGGCGTCGACCCAATCGAATTCGAACCAGCTCATGCGATAAATTCCTGACAACACGTTCCGGCGGATTTCGCCGGTGCCTATGTGTCGCGCGTGTCGCTGGGAATGTCACGCCCAAATCAGGCGTTGGGGCCGTTCAGTGAACGGCCACCGGGGACAGGTCGTGTTGACGGGCCAAGACAAAGGCCAGCTTGCGGTCGGCCACAAGCGCCAATTGCTGCCCATCGGAATCATGCACAGCGTAAAGCTGATCCAGATCCCCTGCCTGATCGCGCAAATCACGCGGCAGATCGGCAACCTCGACCGTTTTGACATAAACGATACGGTCGCCTTCGGTGTTGATTTCAATCGGTGTATTCATTGCTCTTACCCCTTCCGTATGTTGATGGTCTGAACCACGGTTTCCGGCACGGCGCGGGTCAGATCCACATGCAGCAGACCGTTTTCCATGATCGCTTCGCCCACTTCGACACCGTCAGCCAACACAAACATGCGCTGAAACTGGCGCGCCGCAATGCCGCGGTGCAGGAAGATACGCCCCTCGCTGTCGTCGCGTTGACGGCCCCGGATCACCAGTTGGCGATCCTCGATGGTGATCGACAGATCCTCTTCGGCGAACCCAGCAACCGCAAGAGTGATGCGATAGGAAAAGTCCGAGGTTTGTTCGATATTATAGGGCGGGTATCCTTCGTTGCCAGCCTTTGCAGACCGTTCCAGAAGGCGTTCCAGTTGCTCGAACCCCAAAAGATGCGGGTATGAGCCAAGAGTAAGTTTCGACACGTATTTTCGTCCTTTATTGTCAAAGCGACGTGGTGTGCGGCCCCTTTCCGGCAACCGCCTGTAATAGAATATGGGAAGAAACCAGGATGTCCACAAGGTCTGGCGCGATAACGTCTGACACACTATCTTGTTGGGCAAGCACCACAACAACCCCGAGTCGCCAATGAACGCGCCCACTGACCTTTCCATGAAAACTGATGAAGTTCTGCGGGTTGAGCTGGAAGTTTTCCGCCGTCAGCACCGCGATCTGGACGAAGCGATTGAAGCGCTGCATGACCGGGGAACTGCGGATCAGTTGACGTTACGACGGCTGAAAAAAGAGAAACTGCGTCTGAAAGACATCATCCGCATCATCGAAGACCGCCTGACCCCCGATATCATTGCCTGAACGCCCTGTATCGCATTGCCAGAGAACCGGATTTGGCTATAGTGCGCGCTCTTTCTGAGCGCGGGGACTAATCGGATGAGCGATGTGAAAGTGGGGATCATCATGGGCAGCCAGTCGGATTGGCCCACGATGAAGGAAGCCGCAAATATTCTGGATGAACTCGGCGTCGCTTACGAAGCGCGCATCGTATCAGCCCATCGCACTCCAGACCGGCTGTGGGAGTACGGCAGGACCGCCGTATCGCGTGGATTGCACGTGATCATCGCGGGCGCTGGCGGCGCTGCGCACCTGCCCGGCATGATGGCATCGAAAACGCGGGTGCCTGTGATTGGAGTTCCCGTACAGACACGTGCCCTGTCAGGCGTGGATTCGCTGTATTCCATCGTGCAAATGCCCAAGGGTTTTCCCGTTGCGACCATGGCAATCGGGTCCGCTGGAGGAGCCAACGCCGGTTTGATGGCAGCCGGCATTCTGGCTCTGCAAGACGAGGCTTTGGCAGAACGGCTGGACAGCTGGCGCGAGGCGTTGTCGGCTTCAATCCCTGAGGAACCGCAGGGATGAGCCGCATCGGTCTTATCGGCACGGGCCATATCGCAGCCCCAATCGCGCGGCTGATGGCTGCCAAAGGGCACGACATTTGCGTGACTGAGCGCAATACCGAAGTATCAGCCGCTTTGAAGGCCGAGTTGGGCGTGACGATTGCTGAACCCCAGGCAGTGCTCGACGCCTCGGACATCGTGTTCCTGTGCCTGCGCCCGCATATCGCGGCTGAGGTTCTGACCCCTCTAACCTTTCGCGCGGACCAGCAGATCGTTTCAGTCATGGCTGCGGTTTCCGCTGAGCAACTTGCTCGGCTTTGCGCACCGGCGGCAGATTTCGTGCAGACCATTCCTCTGGGCTTTCTGGAAACCGGAGGCTGCCCAATGGCTGCTTTTGGCAACGATCGGTTGTTGGCCGACCTTTTTGAGCCCGAGAACCCTGTGGTCAAGGTTGCGGACGAATCCGCGCTGAACGCACATTTCGCAATTTGCGCTATGGTTCCCGGCATTTTGGATCTGATGGCCACTGGTGCCAAGTGGCTAGGCGATGTAACTGGTGAAGCCGATAAGGCCGAGTTCTATACGACCCAGTTGATGTCGGGCTTCCTGGCAACGATGGAAAAAGGCAACGCAGGTCGGCTAGCGCAAGAGCGTGACGCTCTGGCGACAGAAGGCACATTGAGCTTGCAGATGACAGAAACCCTGAAGGATCAGGGCGCGCATGACGCGCTGCATTCGGCGTTGAGTGCAATTGGCAAACGTTTGGAGAGTTGAAGATGGCAGAAATGCTTGCCCAAGGCGCGGTGATCGGAATTCTGGGGGGCGGTCAACTGGGCCGGATGCTGTCAGTGGCGGCGTCAAGGCTGGGCTTTGTCACACATATCTATGAACCGGGCAAAAACCCACCCGCCGGGCAAGTCGCGGATCGTGTCACGACGGCAGCTTATGACGACATCGATGCCTTGAAAGCATTTGCCGACGCGGTGGATGTGATCACCTATGAGTTCGAAAACATCCCGACCGAGGCGCTGGACATTCTGGAAGCCCACCGCCCGATCCGCCCGGGGCGCGAAGCGCTGCGGGTCAGCCAGGATCGTTTGACCGAGAAGAATTTCCTGCAAGACCTGGGCCTGAAAACGGCCCCGTTTGCGGATGTTTCCAATCTGGACAGCCTGAGTACGGCAATCGAAGAAATCGGGACACCGGCCATCCTGAAAACCCGCCGCTTTGGCTATGACGGAAGGGGGCAGGCGCGGTTGCGCAGCCCCGAGGACGCCGAGGCTGCTTTGGCCGACATGGCGGGCGCGCCTGCTATTCTGGAAGGGTTCGTGGACTTCTCACACGAGGTGTCGATCATTGCAGCACGAGGGTTGGACGGCCAGGTGGCCTGTTTCGATCCGGGCGAAAACGTACATCGCGACGGTATCCTGCACACCACCACGATCCCTGCCCGCCTGTCCCCTGCCCAGCGCACAGATGCAATCCTGCTGGCGGCCAACATCCTGAATGCGTTGGAGTATGTGGGTGTCATGGGGGTAGAACTGTTCGTCACGCCCGCTGGTTTGATAGTGAACGAGATTGCACCGCGCGTGCACAACTCGGGCCACTGGACGCAGAACGGCTGTGCTGTTGATCAGTTCGAGCAGCATATTCGCGCCGTGGCAGGCTGGCCTTTGGGCGACGGGCAGCGCCATTCGGATGTGGTGATGGAGAATCTGATCGGCAACGACATGGATCGTGTGCCCGAATTGGCCCGTGAACGGGATGTCGCGCTTCATCTATACGGCAAAGCCGAGGTCAAAGCAGGACGCAAGATGGGGCATTTCAACAGGATCAAGCGATAAAGCAGTACTTTATTTACGGCCTCGTTCCGTTCAAAAAGCGTGCCGCAATGTCCCCTGACATATGGCTGACACGCCCACCTGCCATGGTCGCTGCGACCCGGTGGGTGGCTGCATCGAGAATGACCAAATCGGCGCGTTTTCCGGGGGCAAGTGTGCCCCGGTCTGTCAGATTCAGCACTTTTGCGGGCCCACAAGAAATCCGGTTCCAAGCGCCTTCGAAATCAAGCAGGCCGGTATTGGCCAGCATCAGCGCCGCCCGGCGCGGGCTGGGGTAGTGGTAGTCCGACGCCAACGCATCGCAGAGCCCCATAGCGATCAACTCAACCGCACTGGCGTTTCCTTTATGCGATCCACCCCGCACCACGTTGGGTGAACCAAGGATGATGTGATCCCCGGCAGAACGCGCTGCCTCGGCAGCCTCCAGCGTTTCCGGGAACTCGGCAATGCCGACGCCTCGGGCGCGCCACCATGCCCTTGCTTCAGCGGTTGCGTCATCATGGCTGCCCAGACGTATCCCCATATCTATAAGGTCAGCACTCAGTGCTTCGACCGCAGCGGGCACTTCGTTCCTGCGGGCGTGCATGTTGAGCAACATTTCAAAATGTGCATCCGGATTGCGCCCAGCCTTCAACGCCTGCCCCGTTAGTCGCGGCGGCTTCTTGCCCTGCGCCAATCGATCATGCGGCAGGTGATCATTGAACACCACATAAGGCACCTGCCATTCGGCGATGCGACCGGCAAGGCCCGCATAGTCGTCAAGCATATTGGTTTCGAACCGCAATTGCGGGATCAGATCGGTGACTGTACTGTCTTTCACGGCGGAAATGGCCTTAAACACCTGCGCGGCAAAGTCCGGACCTCGCACACCGCCTTCCCAGCTGTAGAATTGAGCCAGCACTGCGGTGGTGATGCCGTTTGCCGCAAGCTCGGCTTCGACCGACAGAATACCTTCATTCATCTGCTTCATCGCACCGCGACGCGGGGCGATATGGCGTTCGAAACCGTCCCCATGCAGGTCGATGATGCCAGGCAAGACAAGATAGCCGGACAGATCAACACTGCGTCCGGCCGGTTCCACCTGCACCACACCGTCAGCAATGGTCAGGTCAGCGCGAGACACGCCCTGGCCCGGCAACAGAACATCTGCGCCGGTTAAAGTCAGCTCCAATGCGGTCATCGTGTGGACTCCGAATCCGGGTCTTGGCAGTCCTGCCCAATGCAGATCTCGTCAATTATGTCCATCACACCATCGAGCCAAGTGATCTGCGGATCGAACCGGCCGAATTCGATAAAATGTAGCGCCTGCGCCATGACCTGAGGGTTGTTCATCATGAAGGTATGGGTGACGGGCAGGACCAGATGATCGGCCATACCCTCCACCTTGGTGCTTTCAACCGAAACCTTGCCATCATCGGGCCCGTCGATCAGCGAGGAAAAAACCAGGTTGAGGGACTCATCCCCCGCAATGACCCCCAGCTCGAAATCTACCGGAGGCAGACGGCGCGGAATACCTTCAGGGCCTGTACTCAACTGCAGACCGGCTGGACCGTTCAGATATCCGAATACCTCCCACGCGCTGAGCTCGTCGACCAGCTGACTGCCCTGGTTCGGCGGGCCGAGCATGACGGCGCGACCCATGTTGGCGGGATGATGATCCTTTAGCCAATACCGCAGCAGGATGCCGCCCATGGAGTGCGCCACGACATTGACCTTGTCCTCCCCGCACGAGGCAAAAGCACCCGGCAGAGTCTGTTCAGCCAATTCCGGAATGCCAATCTCGGTCGAGGGGTATCCGGGGCGCACAACGGTGTAGCCGTGTGCCTCGAACAACTCCTCCATCACCACAAACGAGGCTTCGGTCCGGGCAAGTCCGTGCAGTAGGACCACGCATTTCGCGCTGACGGAAAACGGGAAAAGGCATAAAAGTAAAGCGGTCAGAAGTCTCATGTCCGCCAGATAAAGCCTATGAGCCGATGATGAAAGCCCTAGCTCTGTTGACGTCGCAGCACAGCCAGCGCGATACCGCCCAGAACCAGCGAGGCACCAACGATCAGTCGGGCGTTTGCACTTTCGCCCAAAAGCACAACACCTCCCAGGATCGCAATGACAGGCACGCTGAGTTGAACAACCGCCGCAACTGTTGGCGCAAGGTTTGGTAGCACGCGATACCATAGGGCATATCCCAAACCAGACGTGATGCACCCCGAGACAGCCGCCAGCAGATAGCCCAATCCAGTCATCTGCCATTCTGCCCCCGTGACCAGCAGGGCCAAAGTGGTGACAGGCAAGGCGATGACGAAATTCGCAGCCGTGCCCTGCAGGGCGTCAGGCTCGGATCGCCCGGCCAAGGAGTAAGCGGCCCAGCCGATACCGGCCGCGACCATCAAAGCAGTGCCCACCGGATCAACCCGCACGGTTCCCGAAGGCCAAAGCACACAGGCCAGCCCCCCTAAAGCGATGGCCGCCCCTGCCAGTTGCTGACGGGTGGGAAGCGTTCCCGAGGCAGCGGTAAACGCAAACATTGTGATCTGCACAACTGCAAACAGCACCAAAGCCCCCAGCCCTGCATCAAGTGTCAGATAGGCAATGGAAAACCCTATCATATACACCGAGAGCGACCCCGCACCAATGAGCCGCCGGCGGTTGCGCAAAGGCACATCTCCGCCGCGCGCCAACACCAGCGCAGTCAAGACCAGCGCCCCCGCAAGCACCCGCACAATCGCAAACCCGGCTGGATCACTGGCACCACTGTCGATTGCCATCCTGTTCAGAATGGAATTCGCTGCAAAGGCGCACATGGTCAGGGCAGTCAGAAAAATAAGTCGCATGGAACCCGCATATCCGGTTGCAAGCTATATGGACACTCACAATCCTTGGACATGCGGCCCGATCTTCATGTTTTTGCAAATACTCCGGCCAGAGGCATAGCCGCAAAGCGGCTGTCGGCAAAAAAACGGGGCCGCCCGAAGGCGACCCCAAAAACAAGCGCTATGGCTTAAGCAGCTTACATCATGCCGCCCATGCCGCCCATGTCGGGCATGCCGCCTGCAGCAGGTGCGTCTTTCTGAGGCTTGTCAGCAACCATAGCTTCGGTGGTGACCAGCAGGCCAGCAACCGATGCCGCATCTTCCAGAGCGGTACGAACAACTTTGGCCGGGTCGATGACACCGAACGAGAACATGTCGCCATATTCTTCGGTCTGCGCGTTGAAGCCGAATGCTGCATCCGAAGATTCACGGACTTTGCCTGCAACAACCGCACCGTCAACACCTGCGTTCTCGGCGATCTGGCGCAGCGGAGCTTCGATCGCTTTGCGAACGATGTTGATGCCCGCGCTCTGATCAGCGTTTCCGCCTTCCAGCGATTCCAGTGCTTTACCGGCCTGAACCAGAGCAACACCACCGCCTACAACAACGCCTTCCTGCACAGCAGCACGGGTCGCGTTCAGAGCGTCGTCCACACGGTCCTTACGCTCTTTCACTTCAACCTCGGTCATGCCGCCGACGCGGATAACAGCAACACCGCCTGCCAGTTTGGCAACGCGCTCTTGCAGCTTCTCACGGTCGTAATCCGACGAAGTTTCTTCGATCTGAGTACGGATCTGGCCAACGCGGGCTTCGATCTCGGCTTTCTCGCCAGCACCGTCGACGATGGTAGTTTCGTCTTTGGTGATTTCGATCTTCTTCGCGGTGCCCAGCATGTCCATGGTAACGGACTCGAGCTTCATGCCCAGATCTTCGCTGATGACCTGACCGCCGGTCAGGATCGCGATGTCCTGCAGCATGGCCTTGCGGCGATCGCCGAAGCCCGGTGCTTTGACAGCAGCAATTTTCAGGCCGCCGCGCAGTTTGTTGACAACCAGAGTTGCCAGCGCTTCGCCTTCAACGTCTTCCGCGATGATCAGCAGCGGCTTCTGCGACTGGATCACCTGCTCGAGCAGCGGAACCATCGGCTGCAGCGAAGACAGTTTCTTTTCGTGCAGCAGGATCATGCAGTCATCGAGTTCTGCAATCATCTTGTCTGCGTTGGTGACGAAGTAAGGCGACAGGTAGCCACGGTCGAACTGCATACCTTCGACAACATCGGTCTCGGTTTCCAGACCTTTGTTTTCTTCGACGGTGATAACGCCTTCGTTGCCAACCTTCTGCATCGCATCTGCGATCTGCTGGCCAATCTCGGCTTCGCCGTTGGCCGAGATGGTGCCAACCTGAGCAACTTCGGCTGAGTCTTTGACTTCACGCGAAGCCGACTTGATGCCTTCAACAACCTTGGCAGTTGCCAGGTCGATGCCGCGCTTCAGGTCCATCGGGTTCAGGCCCGCTGCAACCTGCTTCAGACCTTCTCGAACGATTGCCTGCGCCAGAACGGTTGCGGTGGTGGTGCCGTCACCGGCTTCGTCGTTGGTGCGGCTGGCGACTTCTTTCACCATCTGCGCACCCATGTTTTCGAACTTGTCTTCCAGTTCGATTTCCTTGGCAACCGAAACACCGTCTTTGGTGATGCGCGGCGCGCCGAAGGATTTGTCCAGAACCACGTTGCGGCCTTTGGGGCCGAGGGTCACTTTAACAGCATCGGCCAGGATGTTTACGCCTGCCAGCATGCGGTTACGGGCATCGGTGTCGAATTTGACGTCCTTTGCAGCCATGTCGTTTCTCCTTGAGAAATAAGTTTGTAATGAAGATCAGAGGAAGCTTGTCGCTTACTCGATGATCCCCATGATGTCGCTTTCTTTCATCATCAGCAGTTCTTCGCCGTCGACCTGAACCTCGGTGCCCGACCATTTGCCGAACAGGATCTTGTCGCCAGCTTTGACCGCCATCGCGATCAGTTCGCCGCTGTCCTTGCGCGCGCCTTCGCCGGTTGCGACAACTTCGCCTTCGCTGGGCTTTTCTTTTGCGCTGTCAGGAATGATCAGGCCGCCTGCGGTTTTCTCTTCGCTTTCGGTACGGCGAACCAGCACACGGTCATGAAGCGGTTTCAATGCCATCTTTGTAGCTCCTTGGGCTCAAAGTTTATCTATCCTCCCCTCGCCCTCAGGCGAGGCGTTAGCACTCGGAGTGTGTGAGTGATAACGACGCATAGCTAGGGAGTCTAAAACCCCGAGTCAACAAGTTGTGAGGGATTTTTTCGCAGCTCGGATCAGTTTGTCTGTTCCCAGCTGTAGGCCCAGTGCTTCAATCCTTCAGACCCCTGAGCCGTAAGCCCGTAGACACCTTTTTCAACCTTCTCGAACCACCCGTAGTGGTTTTCGCGCATGAGCCGCGTGGCCACCGACACACCAACCGATTTGGCAACCTCTGCCCCCTTTGTAGGTCCATATTCGGCCAAATAGGCCGCACATTTCAGGGCATCCTGCCGATAGGCAGTCACAATCCCATGCCGCGTGGCCCCGCCCGCGTTCGGGTCCCCTTCCAGCCGGTCGAATTCCCGCAGCAGCCGTGTGGCTTTGGATTTGTTCTTTCGCGGCGCATAGGGGCCGGGATCGCATTGCACTTCGACCGTTTCATCAGCCCGTACTGTGATAAGACCCAGGCCCAAGCGACGGCACAGCGCCAGATTATCTTTAAGCGCCCGTCGCGCGCTTCGACCCGTGGGCTTGCTGACCGCGATATAGACCTGATCGGTCAGTTTCAGCCGTGTAATAGCCTGGTGGAACAGCGACAGCGTGAACCGTAGTTTAAGTTCGACAATAACGGGATCTTCACCCTCGCGCACCGCAACGACATCAGCCGCCCCGACCTCGCCCTTGACGGTATATCCCTGACGCTCCAACAGCGCTTTGATCGGAGGATAGAGGTCCTGTTCACGGGTCATGGGTTTATGCTACGCAAACTGCCGTGGAATGCCAGCCCATACCTCAGCCGATGCGATGGAACTTGAAACATCCCGCCCACCGGTACACTGTTTCCGAAACACTGATTTCAAAGGAATTCCACCTATGCGCCTGCTTTTTTTCATCGTTGGCCTTTTGTTACCTGCCGTGGCGCAGGCAGGCTGCGAAGGGCGCGACCTGAGAGGGGACTTGTCGCCTGAGGTTCAAGCCAAGGCGCAAGACGAACTGGCAGGTATTCTGTATCCAGAAGGCAATCATTGGGTTGCGACCAAAGATGACGCCGTTCTGCACCTCGTGGGCACAATGCACCTGAATTACCCGCAGATGGATGCGATCGTCGAGCGCCTGACGCCCAAGCTAATTCAGGCCGACGCGTTTTATTTTGAAATCCGACAGGATGAGATGGAAGCTTGGGAAAAGAAACTGGCCGCTGACCCAAGCCCGGTCCTGATAACTTCGGGCCCCACACTTGTCGATCTGATCCCAGAAAAAGACTGGAACACTCTTACTGCGGCGATGGCCGAACGCGGGATTCCCAGTTGGATGGGCGCCAAGATGCGCCCCTGGTTTCTGAGTATGACTTTGGCTCTGCCGACCTGCATTGTTCAGAACCCTGACGGAACCAATGGGCTGGACGCACGTCTGGCGAAGTTGGCTACGGACCACGGTATCCCGCAATATTCATTGGAAAGTGTCGAAGACCTTATGGCCATGTTCGACGCTTACCCGATCGAAGAACAGGCGCAATCGCTCGCGCGGATGGCCGGAACCTTTCAAAACACCGAAGACCAGATCGCCACCATGGCCAGCTCATACTTTGATGAAAAACACGCCGAGGTTTTTGTCCTTGGCCGTATTCTGGGGCAAGAGCTGTCGGGCCTGTCTGCCGCAGAGTTCGAGGCCGAGTGGGCAGACTTCGAACAGCAGCTCTTGATCGAACGAAATGCCAATTGGATGGCACAAATTCTCGAAATCCAGGATCAGATAGCTGTCATTGCGGTTGGGGCTGGTCACTTCAGCGATGACCACGGCCTGCTGAACCAGTTAGAGCAGTCTGGGTACACTCTGAAGCGGGCGGAATTCTGAGCAGGTAGGCATATTGCAGACTAAGCGTCGCAGACAGTGTACTGCGGCGTGACAACCGGGTTTGCCCGACCTATAAGGCCCGCAAATTTTCATTCCGCAGGACGCTGACATGACAACACTCGTATTTGGCCACAAATCCCCTGATACTGACTCCACAGGCTCGCCGATCCTGTGGTCGTGGTACCTGAACGAGATTAAGGGTGAACAGACCGAGCCGGTGCTGCTGGGTGAGCCCAACACTGAGGCAGCCTTTATGCTGGAGAACTGGGACCTGCCCAAACCACGCATCATCGAAGATGTAACTGCAGACACCCCGGTGGTCATCGTCGACACCAACAACCCGGCGGAACTGCCTGCCAGCATCAACGACGCAGATATCCGCGCGATCATCGACCACCACAAACTGGTCGGCGGTCTGGAAACCAAAGTTCCGATTGACATCACCGTACGCCCGCTGGCCTGCACTGCAACCATCATGGTCGACCTGATGGGTGACGATGCTGCCAAAATGCCCGACGCCATCAAAGGTGCCGCCCTGACCTGCATCCTGTCGGACACGCTGGAATTCCGCTCGCCCACTACCACAGCGCATGACCGCGCGGTGGCGGAAAAGCTGGCCGCTGAGCTGGAACTGGATATATCGGCCTATGCAGCCGACATGTTCGCCGCAAAGTCTGACGTCTCGTCCTTCTCAGACGCAGAGCTGATCCGCATGGACAGCAAGGAATACGAAGTGGACGGCACCAAGTTCCGCGTCTCGGTTCTGGAAACCACTGCCCCCGGCGTCGTTCTGGACCGCAAGGCCAGCCTGGCGACGTCGATGGTGGACGTGGCCGCAGAAGACGGCGTCGATCAGGTTCTGTTGTTCGTGGTTGATATCCTGAATGAAGAAGCCACGCTGCTGGTGCCCAACGATCTGGTCAAATCCGTTGCCGAGAAAAGCTTTGGCGCAGCCGTCGACGGGGATGCCGTTGTCCTGCCGGGCATCATGAGCCGGAAAAAGCAGATCATTCCAAACCTCAAGGTCTGATCTGCGCGCAACCCAGACGAAAGGCGTCCGTTCGGGCGCCTTTTTCTTTTACATTCGCCATTTGCGGGACCGGAATCGGTTGTTAGTCTGGCCTTGGGTACGAAACTCAAACCAGATCAGGCAAACACCATCGTTATTCGCAGCCTCAGTACGACCAAAGGCATCCTTCGATTTGAAGGTACGGACAAAGCCGCTTATTGGCGACGCTTTGCAATGTTGCTGACCCTGTCAGTTGTGATTGCCACCATGGGACTGCTGCGCAACTCCGGGGCCGTCGTGATTGCAGCCATGCTTGTCGCGCCACTAATGACTCCAATCCTGGGGGTGGCTGCCGCGATGGTCATGGGTTGGCTAAAGCGTGCCGTTGCTCTTGCTCTTACGGTGTGCTTGGCGGCTTGTGCCTGCGTGCTGATGGCCTGGTTCATGGTCTATGTCGCGGACGTCCCACGAGGGATACTGATCCCCGATCAGGTCCTTGCGCGCACGGATCCCGGCACCGAGGATCTGATCGTCGCACTGGCTGCCGGTGTCGCCGGCGCCTATGTGCAGATCAACAAGTCCGAACTGAGCCTTCTGCCCGGCGCAGCGATTGGTGTTTCGCTCGTTCCGCCGCTCTCGGCAGCAGGTATTTTGTTGTATTTTGGCGAACCAGCCGAAGCGTATGAAGCGGGACTTCTATTCGCAACAAACCTAGGCGCGATCATTCTGTCCGCCTGTGCGGTCTATCTGGTTTATGCCGCGCGGTCTGTGGTTTTCAGCAAGGGCAAGCGCAAACTGAACTTTACAGCCAGCGTATTCGTCGCGCTCGCCTTTTTGGTCGTCGTCGTGCTGCAGCTCGGGAAATCCACCTATAATCGCTATCTGGAGACACGGACCGAGGCACAGGTGGCCGAAGCCATTCGGGAGTGGGCCGATCCGATTTCAGTGGAAATCATACGAATTGATGTCAACGCCCAGCGCAAACAGACTGAGGTTTGGCTGATCGTCGATCTTCCTGTCGAGGCACAGTTCAAAGTCTCTTCTATTGCCGCGTTGCTGCCGGAAAGGCTCCGTGAAACATCCCTTGTTGACGTATTGCAGGAAGAACTTGGCCCCGGCTATCTGGCCATCATCCGGTATCAGACCCGCATTGGAGCTCAGGTCATTTTGGGAACAGATAACGTACAGCAAGCCCCGGACGTGACCGAAGACGAATAGAGGATTCTCCAATTCCTCAGCACAAAATGGAAAGCGGGATGGTGTTCGACCCCAAGCTTTGCCATAGCTGTCGCAACCGCGAACATATTCATAGAGGCCCCCATGACCCAGATCGTTTCCTCGCTTGCCGAGATCTCTGACCGCTATAAGGCGCTGTTTGTCGACCTTTGGGGCTGTGTTCACAACGGTATCACCGCTTATCCCGAAGCTGTTGCGGCATTGCAGACTTATCGCGCAAATGGCGGGGTTGTTGTGCTGGTCACGAACTCTCCGAAACCCCGAGCAGGCGTGGCAGAGCAATTGGGTCAGTTCAACGTGCCCTCAGACGCCTATGACACCATTGCGACCAGCGGGGATTCCGCGCGGTCGGCGATGTTCCGGGGAGCCGTTGGGCAAAAGGTGTATTTCATGGGTGAATGGCAGCGCGATGCAGGCTTTTTCGAACCTCTAAAGCTGCTGGATCACCCGATCCACATCGAACGCGTGTCGCTGAAGGAGGCCGAAGGCATTGTTTGCTGTGGGCCATTCGATCCGATGGCTGATCCTGATGTGAACCGGCCCGATTTTCTTTACGCCAAGCAGATGGGTATGAAACTGCTCTGTGCAAACCCTGACATTGTTGTGGACAGAGGGGAAGTGCGCGAGTGGTGTGCCGGTGCTTTGGCGAAGCTGTATACCGAAATGGGTGGCGAGAGTCTGTATTTCGGCAAACCGCATCCACCGATCTATGATCTGGCCCGTCGCAGGCTGCAAGAACTGGGTCATGATGTCCCTGACGGCGACATTCTGGTGATCGGCGACGGACCCCATACGGATATTCTGGGCGGCATGGGAGAGGGCATTGATTCTCTGTTTATCTCAGGCGGTCTGGCCGCAGCCGAAACAAAAACGTCGCACCACCCGCATCACGAATCCTTAAACGATTATATCAAAAGGGAAAAAATAAATCCGACCTACACAATTGGTCGCTTGCGGTAGTAAGAAAAGACTTGATTTTCTGCAGCTGCGAAGTAATAAAGTTGCCAACCTTGGCCTAAAGATGGTTTTTTCTTTCACGGCCGATCTCGAGTGAGGGCAACATGTTGGATAATCTTCCACGCGGAACGATCTGTATCGAAGACATCGAAATGGGTATGTCCCGCCACCTGCGCAAAGTGGTGACGGATGAAGACATCGAGATGTTCGCGCAGGTTTCGACTGACCGAAATCCTGTGCATCTGGACGACGATTATGCCCGCGATACCATCTTTGAAGGCCGTATCGCACACGGGATGCTGACGGCGGGTCTGATCTCGGCAGTGATTGGCGAACAGCTTCCCGGTCACGGCACTGTCTACATGGGGCAGTCGCTCAAATTTCTGGCACCCGTGCGCCCCGGCGACATGGTTTATGCCGAAGTGAAGGTGATCGACATCGATTTTTCCAAGCGCCGGGTCAAACTGGATTGCCATTGCTCGGTCGACGGCAAGAAAGTCCTGATCGGAGAGGCCATGGTTTTGGCTCCATCGCGCAAGTTCGACTGATCGGCAAACCAACCTATGTCAGGAAAGGCACCCGACGGGTGCCTTTTTGCTTTTTTACGTCCCAATTCATGCATTCTGAGTGCACCCTCAGGACGAACGCGCACGCCTGCGCCCTTTCAAGGCACCAGATTCCAGAATGATCTCTGACACTACGTGCTCACGCCTGTAAGCCATCACATGGACCCCAGAGACCCCGGCGATGTCACGAATTTGCTGGATCAATTCGATACAGATCTTCTTGCCTTCTTCGGCCGGCTTTTCGGCCTTCTCCATTCGATCAATAACCTGATCAGGGATATGAATCCCGGGCACATTACTGCGCATCCAACGTGCAGCACGAGCCGAGGCAATGGGGCCAACACCAGCAATAATAAAAACTCTCTTGTCCAAACCGGCATCCCGCACCCGTGCCATGAACTTCTCAAACAACGGGATGTCGTAGATATAATTGGTCTGAATGTACTCAGCACCAGCTTCGACCTTTTTAGCCAGACGATCCGGACGCCACTCATAGGGCGGTATGCAGGGGTTTTCTGCAGCCCCCAGGAACAACTGGGGTGGACGCGTAATTTTTCGGCCCGAGAGGAATTTTCCCTGATCGCGCATCGTTCGAATCGTTCGCAGCAATGTCAGGGAATCAAAGTCGAACACCGGTTTCGCCCCCGGCTGATCCCCAACGCCAACGCCGTCACCCGTTAAGCATAGGACATTGCTCACACCCAGCGCCGCGGCCCCCAGAACATCACCCTGAATGGCAATGCGGTTCCGGTCTCGGCAAGAAATCTGATACACTGGCGAATAGCCAGCGCGTGTCAACAACGCGCAAATCCCAATCGAAGACATATGGCAATTCGCGCCCGAAGCATCGGTTGCGTTGATTGCATCCGCGACCTCACCCAAAGGCTGAGCCGCTTGAAACACATCCTCAGGGTCGGCGCTATCTGGCGGGTTCAATTCAGCCGTTACGGCAAAACGGCCCGAACGCAAAACCCTCTCTAACCGGCTGTGCGACACGTACCCTTCGGGAACGGGAACATAGCCGATCGGCTCTACATCGCTGCGATGTGGGTCGTTCATTTCTTCAGTTCCCGGTTCATTGCGTTGGGCGGTTCGGTGGCCAGCGGCGCTGAGGAAGGTTCGTTTTCGCGTGCCTCCGGGAAGGCTTCGGCAAGGGTTACACGCGCGGCATCGCGGGCCTCACGTTCTTGCGCTGCAATCTCGCGGCTGACCCGCAACCACGATGACGATCCCTTCAAAGTGTGTTCCACTGGCGGCAGAACTTCCTTTATCTTTTCGCCCCCGTGTCGCATGCGGCTGGCACCGTCCCAGGCCAAGGCCCACACGCATTTCATGTCAGGCTTCACTTCGCAGAACTCGCCTGGACGCACGCCACCACACGGACCATTTCGCAACTGCTTTGGGCAGTTCATCGGGCAGGACATGCCGGTCGATGACAACACGCATTGACCGCACATCTTGCAGTCGAACAACAGGGTTTTGACGCCCTTTTCGACCAGCGCTATGGGGCGTTCGACGCGGTTGTAGCCGATCTTTGCAAAAAGCGGATCCATCGCGACCATGCCGCGTTCGACGCACTTATAAATCCACTCGAATGTGCGGGCATGGCGAATCGCGAGCAGTCGCAATCGATACATGGTCTGCCTCCTGTGCTGGGTTCTATTGAACCTGGCCGGGCCTGAACCGGGTCGCAGCGCATCCTGAGATCCGGATGTTCAGTCTACACGCAGGTATTTTTTTGAATCAAGCAGTTGGCTTTGTGCATAATGACATGTGGTGGATGCTTTGGCGTTGTTGTTGGGCGTTTTGTTGGGTTCGGGGGAATTCAGACCGAGGCATTTGCAGAATTCAAACTGCCGCTTGAACTCATCGCGACGCGACGCTACGCAATCGCTTATGCACATCATCCGGGATTTCCAGTTTGTCGAGCCAGAAGATCGCGGCGCCAGCGTAGCGATCGGCAACTTTGACGGCGTACATGTGGGGCATCGGTCGGTCATCGAAATGGCCCGCCAAGCAGCTCCTGACGCGCCGCTGGGTGTCATGACCTTTGAACCGCATCCGCGCGAATACTTTGCGCCGGATTCGCCTCCGTTCCGCCTGATGCGCGGTAATGCACGAGCGCACCGGCTGGAAAAACTGGGTGTAGAAAAGCTCTACGAGCTGCCCTTCAATGCAGCGCTGGCCGGGCTTTCACCGGAAGAGTTCGCGCGTACAGTGATTTGTGACGGGCTGGGCCTGTCGCATGCGGTGGTGGGGGCTGATTTCTGCTTTGGCAAAGGCCGCAGCGGTTCAGCTGATGATCTGGTCCGATTTGGGAAAGAGATGGGGTTTGGGGTGACGATCGCCCCACTGATGGAGCGGTCCGAGAATGTGGTCTCGTCAACTGCAATTCGGACCGCGTTAAGCGAAGGCCGCCCGCGTGATGCAGCCGCAATGCTGGGTCATTGGCACAGGATCGAAGGCGAAGTTGTCGGCGGTGAACAGCGTGGGCGCGAGCTGGGGTTTCCCACTGCTAACATGTCCATCGAAGGTCTTCACCTGCCGAAATTTGGTGTCTACGCCGTTCTGGTCGACGTACTGGATGGCCCGCATCAGGGCAGTTACCACGGTGCGGCCTCGATTGGAGTTCGACCAATGTTTCAAGGTGAAGTGCCCAATATCGAAACCTTTCTTTTCGACTTTTCCGGCGATCTTTATGGCGCCACCCTGTCTGTCGGCCTGATCGATTTCCTGCGTCCTGAACTTACATTCGACGGATTGGACGGGCTGATTGCCCAGATGGATGCAGATTGCGAAAAAGCCCGTGGCATTCTGGCCGCCTTATGAGCACGGATCCGATCGAACGCACCGGCCTGCCCGCCCGGTTCTGGGAACGCAAACACCTGCGCAAGATGAACCAGCGCGAATGGGAAGCGTTATGTGACGGCTGCGGCAAGTGCTGCCTGAATAAGCTGGAAGACGAAGACTCGGGCGAGGTCGCACTGACATGTGTCGCCTGCCGACTGCTGGACGATGAAAGCTGCCGCTGTACGCAATACGATATCCGGCACCAGTTTGTGCCTGAATGCATTGTCATGACACCCGACAACATAGATGAACACGCCTATTGGTTGCCGCAAACCTGTGCCTATCGACTGCTTTGGGAGGGTAAGCCTCTTTACGATTGGCATCCTCTGATATCAGGTACGCCTGACAGCGTTCATGCGGCGGGCGTCTCGGTTCAGGGGCGCACGGTGTCTGAGTTCGAAACCCCCATGGAAGAGTGGGAAGACTACATTATCGAGGAGCCAAGCTGATGTATTTTGCCTCTGACAATTCCGGGCCGGTTCACCCTCAGGTCATGGCCAAACTGGCCGAGGCCAACCAAGGCTATCAGATGGCTTATGGTGCTGACGCGCTGATGAACGAGGTGCGAGACCGCATTCGCAGCATTTTCGAGGCTCCGGGGGCTGCCGTGTATCTTGTGGCAACCGGGACAGCGGCGAACTCTCTGGCTCTTGCGACACTGTCCAACCCATGGGAAACGGTCTTTTGCTCTCCGGTTGCCCATATCCACGAGGATGAGTGCAACGCGCCTGAATTTTACAGCGGCGCCAAGCTGACCCTTGTGCCTGGCGGTGACAAGATGACGCCCGAAGCATTGCGCGGTTCGATCCTGGGTGAAGAAACACGAGGCGTGCATGGACCGCAACGCGGGCCAGTGTCGATCACTCAAGTTACCGAACGCGGATCGGTATACTCCTTGGAAGAATTGCAGGCGCTGTGCAGTGTCGCGAAGGAATACAACCTGCCTGTGCATCTGGACGGTGCGCGCTTTACCAATGCGTTGGTTTCGCTGAATTGCTCGCCAGCTGAAATGACGTGGAAAGCAGGCGTGGATGCCGTCAGCTTTGGCGGCACCAAGAACGGGTTGATGGGCGTCGAAGCGGTGGTGTTTTTTGACGAGAGCAAAGCGTGGGAATTTGAGCTCCGCCGCAAACGCGGGGCGCATCTGTTCTCGAAACACCGCTATCTGTCCGCACAGATGGCCGCGTATCTCGAAGATGACCTTTGGCTGAAACTGGCCCGGAAGGCCAACGCCAACTGTGCGCACTTGGCCGACGGATTGCGCGCCAAGGGGGCGACATTCCTGCATGAACCGCAGGCCAACATGGTTTTTGCTTCTTTCTCGCGTGCCAAGCACAAGCAACTGCATGACGCCGGTGCCGTCTATCACCTCTGGGGGGATGAACTGGACGGCGCGGATGATGGTGAAAGCCTGGCATGCCGCTTAGTGTGCGACTGGTCTATTGGAACGTCCCAGATCGATCAGTTTCTCAACTTGCTATAGGGATCGGCTTCCAGAACGCCTTCAGCAGAGCCGCTGTGTCTTGAGGGTGCGAAATGGGCAGCATGTGCCCCGCGCCCTGAACCACCGCATGGCGCGCGTGGGGCAAGCGGTGAACCAAACCGGCGCAGATCGCGGGGATTACAGGATGGGTTTCTGATCCGCTTAGGATCAGGGTCGGCATAGCGGCACGTTCCAGCATCTCGGCCCTGAGTAACCCGGCTTGATCTTCATAAAGCACCGAATGCACGGCTGGAACTGCATGTATCCCACGCACCATATTAGCGCGCGTCCGTTCGGGCAAGTCAGGCCATTTCGGGCTGATGCCAGTGCTCCACATCCGGTTGAACAGTCGCGCGGCCAGAGCGTTTTCGCCCGCATTAAAGGCGCTGTTTATCGGCTCAATATCTTTCTCATGCTGATCGAACAAATCCGGCGCGTCCCGGTGTGCTATGGCAAAAAAGACGGGTTCAATCAGAATCAGACTGCGCACGCGCTCGGGATGTTCCAAGGCCAGTCTCAGTGCAATAATCGCCCCAAAGGAATGGCCAACGACGTCCATCTGCCCCGCCAGTTCAGCCGCAGCGTTATTGGTGACGTGATCAAAGAAGTCCCCCTGCCCGTCCCAATCCGGGCTACGCCCGTGTGACAACATATCCGGCGCGACCAGAGAGGCATTCCCGTCCATCGCCTTGGCCAATCCCGACCACACGCCGGAATGCGCAATGGTGCAATGGAGGGCGAGCGTTTTTCGCGCGCCCTCTCCCAACCGCCGAACGAAGACGGAATGCGCCGAGGCAGCCGAAGCTGTCATCCCTTCATCTCGGCTAGATGGTTGTCCAGATCATCCAGACTGTCCTGACCCCAGAACCGCTGACCGTCCGGTGTGATGTAAAATGGGGCACCAAAGGCCCCCTGGTCCACGGCCTCTTCCAGATTGGTGGCATATGTCTCTGCCCCAACCAGCAAACCGCTATTGGCGAGGTCAGGATCAAACCCGGAATTTGCCAGACACTCACGTATCACATCATCTTGTGACACGTCCTTTTCTTCGGCCCAGCAAGCGCGCAGGATCAGTTGGCACAGCTTGCCGACATCCCCCGAACCATCTTTGGCCGCAGCGATCACTGCATAAGAAGACGGGGCCATATTGGTGGGCCAATGCGCGGGTTTCAGGTTGAACTCCACGCCCAGACGTTTGGCTTGACGCAGCAAGTCCTGCGCGCGGTATTCGATGCGCGAGATATGGCGGTCTTTTGGTGCTGTGCCCCCGGTGCGCGCAAACAAGGCCATGATGTCCAGTGGTTTGTAGTTGATGGTCGCATCATGTTTCGCCGCAACCTCTTCCAGTCGGTTTCCGGCCAGATAGGTGTAGGGCGAAATTGTCGCAAAATAGTAGTCAATCTGGGTCATGTTCACTTTCTCCGCTGCGTTGCCTTTGCGGGACGTTAGACCCGTGCTAAGCGGTGTCAACATCACGAATCTGTCACATTGCCAAAGCTGCCCGGGGACCTCAGCCGATGCCGACACTCCACGAACCCAAGCTCATCGCTGGGAACGCCAATCTTCCGCTTGCCGAATCCATCGCTCGCCGCATGAGCTTGTATCGCGGCGTTGACCAGGGTCTGGTCGATGCGCGGGTCGAGCGGTTCAATGACGGCGAGATCTTTGTCGAAGTGTTCGAAAACGTCCGGGGCGAGGACATGTTCATCGTCCAGCCGACGTCGAACCCGGCAAATGATAACCTGATGGAACTGCTGATCATTGCCGATGCGTTGCGCCGCTCTTCCGCACAAAGGATCACAGCCGTGATCCCTTATTTCGGCTATGCCCGTCAGGATCGTCGCACCAAGGCCCGGACACCAATCAGCGCCAAGCTTGTTGCCAACATGCTGACAGGTGCTGGGATCGAACGCGTCCTGACAATGGACCTGCACGCAGCACAAATTCAGGGGTTCTTTGATATCCCGGTGGACAACCTCTATGCTTCGCCGATTTTTGCGCTGGATGTGAAGCATCAGTTCAAGAACAACATGGACGAGATCATGGTTGTTTCGCCAGACGTCGGCGGCGTGGCCCGCGCCCGCGAACTGGCCAAGCGGATCAATGCCCCGCTGTCGATCGTCGACAAGCGCCGCGAGAAAGCGGGTGAAGTGGCCGAAATGACGGTGATCGGTGACGTAAAAGACAAGATCTGTCTGATCGTGGACGACATGTGTGATACCGCTGGCACACTCTGCAAGGCGGCGCAGGTCCTGCTGGATAACGGCGCGAAAGAGGTTCACTCCTACATCACGCATGGTGTCATGAGTGGCCCGGCGGTTGAACGTGTCACCAATTCGGTGATGAAGTCGCTTGTTCTGACCGACACGATCCAACCCACCAAAGAGATTGCGCAGGCCAAAAACATTCGCATCGTGCCAACCGCGCCAATTTTTACTCAGGCAATCCTGAACATCTGGAACGGCACCAGCGTGTCTTCGCTATTCGAAGACAAGACACTTACGCCGATCTACGAATCCATGTACCAGATGGATTGAGTTCCCAGGGGCGGCCAAAAAAGCCGCCCTTTTGCTTTTTGAAACACTGATCCGTTCTGCTTGCCCCTCGCTAGCATGAGCTTGGATCCGCGAAAGAGGAAAGTGACCTCCGATGTCCGCAAACAAACGTATTGTTCTGTCCAGTGACCACGCGGCGATCGATTTGCGCCAGGCTGTGGCGAAACACATCGCGCAACAAGGCTGGGACGTAGTCGATATCGGCCCGAATACACCGGAAAGCACCCACTACCCCAAGCATGGCAAAGCCGCGGCCGAAGCTGTTGCATCCGGTGATTGCGGTTTGGGCATCATCCTCTGCGGCACCGGCCAGGGCATCATGATGGCCGCAAACAAAGTGCCAGGCATTCGCTGTGGCGTTTGTTCAGACGCCTTTTCGGCCCGAATGATCCGCCAGCACAACAACGCCAACATGCTGTCAATCGGCGCGCGCGTTGTCGGCGAAGGTCAGGCGCTGGACATCGTTGATGCGTTTCTGAGTGCCGAGTTCGAAGGCGGTCGCCACGCCACGCGGGTGGACATGATCGAAGCGCAGGGAAACTGACACCTGCGCTTCCTTAAAGCGCGATGGTCTGAACCCGGATCAGGAGATATTCCAGTCATCCGGGTGCGCGACCTCTCCTATCGCGGTCCAGCTTGCTCGGATGCGAGCGATACGAGTGTCGGACCATGTGCGAAACACCGCTTCGAACCCTTCGGTGGTGATGTTTTCAGCCTGCACCTCGGCCCGCAGCGCCGAAGACGTATCTACATCCCATAGCGAGATTCCGATCTGAACAGTTGGCGGGGTCCGAAACGGTTCTTTGAACTGAATGGGCGTGCGACGTTCCCTGGGACCCTGCCCTGTCCACATCTCACCGCCTTCGGCAAACTCCGAAAACAGCACATCTTCGCTCTGATCAATGCCAATGGGATGGGTAAGGAACTTTTTCATTTTGTCATCATTATTCTTGAATTCTCGCAAGTTATCGTGGCAATTCGGCAAAAGCACGACAAAAAAACGGCCCCGCAAAAGCGAGGCCGTTCAAATTTTTCACGGATAAGCCGGTTATAGGCTCATATGTGTCCCAAGCGCTTCCATGTCGGCCAGCAGCTTGGCGGCATCGTCGACAATGGTCTGATCATCGCCACCCTTTGCTGCCTCGTGCGAGGCGCGAGCGTCTTCGATCAGCTCGTCCAGATGCGCGCGGGTTACTTCGGCCACCGGAATGGCCTTTTCGGCCAGAACCGAAAGGCTGTCGCCGTTGATCTGGGCAAACCCGCCGGTGACCAGGTATTCGCTGGACCCTTCAGGTGCCTCAACCTTCAGCAGACCGGGGCGCAACGTGGTGATGGTGGGGGCATGGTCGGGCATCGCCGTCATGTCCCCGTCCGCGCCGGGAATCTGGACCGCGGTGGCCGCGAGCGAAGCAAGGCTCCGCTCGGGGCTGACGAGGTCGAATTGCATCGTGTTTGCCATCAGGGATACTCCTTAGGCGGCTTCTGCTGCCATCTTCTCGGCTTTGGCGATCACTTCTTCGATACCGCCAACCATCAGGAAGGCTGCTTCGGGCAGGTGATCGTATTCGCCAGCGACAACCGCTTTGAACGACGCGATGGTCACATCCAGAGGAACCTGAACGCCAGGCGAACCGGTGAAGACTTCGGCCACGTCGAACGGCTGCGACAGGAAGCGTTCGATCTTACGGGCACGGGCCACGGTCAGTTTGTCCTCTTCCGACAGTTCGTCCATGCCGAGGATGGCGATGATGTCCTGCAGCGACTTGTAGCGCTGGAGGATCTGCTGAACGTCGGTCGCAACCTTGTAGTGCTCTTCACCAACGATAGCTGGGTCGAGCAGACGTGAGGTCGAGTCGAGCGGGTCAACCGCAGGGTAAATACCCTTTTCCGAGATCGCACGGTTAAGAACGGTGGTCGCGTCCAGGTGCGCAAACGAGGTTGCCGGCGCAGGGTCGGTAAGGTCGTCCGCAGGCACGTAGATCGCCTGCACCGAGGTGATCGAGCCCGACTTGGTCGAGGTGATGCGTTCCTGCAGGGCGCCCATGTCGGTGGCCAGTGTCGGCTGGTAGCCCACCGCCGAAGGAATACGGCCCAGCAGAGCCGAAACCTCGGAACCCGCCTGTGTGAAGCGGAAGATGTTGTCGACGAAGAACAGAACGTCGGTACCGGACTGGTCACGGAACTGCTCGGCCAGGGTCAGACCGGTCAGAGCAACACGCGCACGCGCACCCGGAGGTTCGTTCATCTGACCGTAAACCAGGGCCACTTGGCTTTCCGACAGGTTGTCCGGCTTGATAACGTTCGATTCGATCATCTCATGGTACAGATCGTTCCCTTCACGGGTCCGTTCACCAACACCCGCGAACACCGAGAAGCCCGAGTGCACTTTTGCGATGTTGTTGATCAGTTCCATGATCAGAACGGTTTTACCAACGCCGGCACCGCCGAACAGGCCGATCTTACCGCCTTTGGCGTAAGGGGCCAGCAGGTCAACAACCTTGATGCCGGTAACCAGAACTTCCGATTCAGTCGACTGTTCGTCGAAGGTCGGTGCAGGCTGGTGGATCGCGCGGGCCTCAGATGCTTCAACCGGGCCCTTCTCGTCGATCGGCTCGCCAACAACGTTCAGGATTCGACCCAGGGTGGCGTTACCAACCGGCACCGAGATCGGCGCGCCTGTGTCGGTTACTTCCTCGCCACGGACCAGACCTTCGGTCGCGTCCATCGCGATGGTACGTACGGTGTTTTCACCCAGGTGCTGAGCAACTTCCAACACCAAGCGCTTGCCGTTGTTGGTGGTTTCCAGCGCGTTCAGAATTTCAGGCAGCGCGTCATCGAACTGCACGTCAACGACGGCCCCGATGATCTGTGTGACTTTGCCTTTTGCATTCGCCATGTTTCGTCTCCGGTTTTCTTACAGCGCTTCGGCGCCGGAAATAATTTCAATCAGCTCGTTGGTGATCACGGCCTGACGCGAGCGGTTGAACTGGATCGTCAGCTTGTCGATCATTTCACCCGCGTTACGTGTCGCGTTGTCCATCGCGGACATCCGTGCACCCTGTTCAGACGCTCCGTTTTCGAGCAGAGCCGAGAAGATCGCGGTCGCAACCCCCTTGGGCAGCAGATCGGCCAAAATGGCCTCTTCGCTGGGCTCGTAATCGAAGATGGCACCGCTGTCGTCACCTGCCGCTTCGTCCTCGAACGAGGCGGGGATGACCTGCTGTGCCGTCGGGATCTGGGTCACAACGTTGACGAACTTCGAATAGAAGATCGTGGCAACGTCGAACTCACCCCCGTCGAAACGAGACAGGATGTCCTTTGCGATGTCCTGCGCGTTGGAATACCCCAGACGCTTGACCTCGCTCAGGTCCACATGTCCGACGAACAGATCGCCCAAATCACGCTTAAGCGCGTCGCGGCCTTTTTTGCCGACGGTCAGAACTTTGACCGTCTTGCCTTTGCCGCGCAGCTCTTCCGCTTTGGCGCGGGCAAGCTTGGCGATGTTCGCGTTGAAGCCGCCACACAGGCCGCGTTCAGCTGTCATCACAACCAGCAGATGGACATCATCACTGCCCGTACCACGGAGCAGCTTGGGGGCGCTGTCGCTGCCCCCGACCGACGCCGCCAGCCCCGCCATCACGGCATTGAACCGTTCAGCATAGGGACGCGAGGCTTCGGCAGATTCCTGGGCGCGGCGCAGTTTTGCAGCCGCGACCATCTGCATGGCCTTGGTGATCTTGCGGGTCGATTTGACCGACTCGATCCTGTTTTTAAGGTCCTTCAGACTAGGCATCGGAACCTCCTATCAAGCGAAGGTTGCGGCGTATTCGTCGATCGCTGCCTTGATCTTGTCGGACGCGTCACCCTTGATCTTCGGATCTTCGTCGGTGAGCCACTTCAGCAGGTCCGCATGTTTGCCACGCAGATGTGCCAGAAGACCGGCTTCATAGCGGCCAACATCCGTGACTTCGATCTTGTCGAGGTAACCGTTGGTACCTGCGAAGATGACGCAGACGATTTCCGCGTTGGTCAGCGGCGAGTACTGCGGCTGTTTCATCAGCTCGGTCAGACGCGCACCACGGTTCAGCAGCTGCTGAGTTGCGGCGTCGAGGTCCGAACCAAACTGGGCAAAGGCCGCCATTTCACGGTACTGAGCCAGTTCCAGCTTAACCGGGCCAGCAACCGATTTCATCGCGTTGGTCTGGGCCGACGAGCCCACGCGCGAAACCGACAGACCGGTGTTCACAGCGGGACGAATGCCCTGATAGAACAGTTCGGTTTCCAGGAAGATCTGACCGTCAGTGATCGAGATCACGTTGGTCGGAATAAACGCCGAAACGTCACCACCCTGAGTTTCGATAACCGGCAGAGCGGTCAGCGAACCTGCACCAAAGTCTTCGTTCAGCTTCGCCGAACGTTCCAGCAGGCGCGAGTGGAGGTAGAAAACGTCACCCGGGTAAGCTTCACGTCCGGGCGGACGACGCAGCAACAGGGACATCTGACGATAGGACACAGCCTGCTTCGACAGGTCATCATAGATGATCAGAGCGTGGCGGCCGTTGTCACGGAAGTATTCAGCCATCGCGGTCGCGGCGTAAGGTGCAAGGAACTGCATCGGTGCCGGGTCGGACGCGGTCGCGGCCACAACGATCGAGTATTCAATCGCGCCGGACTCTTCCAGTTTCTTCACCAGCTGCGCAACGGTCGAACGCTTTTGACCAACCGCGACGTAAACACAGTACAGTTTCTTCGACTCGTCGTCGCCTGCTGCGTCGTTGTAAACCTTCTGGTTCAGGATGGTGTCCAGAGCCACAGCGGTTTTACCGGTCTGACGGTCACCAATGATCAGTTCCCGCTGGCCACGGCCAATCGGGATCATCGCGTCAACCGATTTCAGGCCGGTTGCCATCGGCTCGTGCACCGATTTACGCGGGATGATGCCGGGCGCTTTGACGTCGGCAACACCACGCTTGGAAGCATTGATCGGGCCTTTGCCGTCCAGCGGGTTGCCCAGACCGTCAACGACACGGCCCAGCAGCTCGTCACCAATCGGAACGTCCACGATCGAGTTGGTGCGCTTAACAGTGTCACCTTCTTTGATGTCACGGTCGGAACCGAAAATAACGACACCAACGTTGTCGCTTTCCAGGTTCAGGGCCATACCCATGATGCCACCGGGAAATTCGACCATCTCACCGGCTTGCACATTGTCCAGGCCGTATACACGGGCAATCCCGTCACCGACGCTCAGCACGCGGCCGATCTCGGCCACTTCGGCTTCCTGACCAAAATTCTTGATCTGGTCCTTCAGGATTGCAGAAATCTCTGCAGCTTGGATTCCCATTTATCCGACCTCTTTCATTGCATTCTGTAGGGAGTTCAGCTTCGAACGGATCGAACTGTCGATCATCTTCGAGCCCACTTTAACGACTAGACCGCCGATGAGGCTTTCATCCACGGTCGCATTGATAGTCACGGTCTTGCCCACGCGCTCGGACAGCGTCTTGGACAGTTTTTCCATTTGCGTCTTGGTCAGCGCTTTGGCCGAGGCAACATCTGCGGTCACTTCGCCACGCTCGTCTGCCAGCATGTCGCGCAGAACCTGCACCAGCTGCGGTACGACGAACAAACGGCGCTTCTGCGCCATCAGACCCAACGTGTTGCGCAGAATCGCGTTCAGGCCCATCTTATCTGCAATCGCGGTGATCGCACCTTCCTGTTCGGCGCGGGAAACCAGCGGCGAGGCAATCAGGTCGTGCAACTCGGCACTGTCGCCCAGTGCTGCTGCCAGATCATTGATGCCGGTTTCCAGACCTGCGAGGTCTTTGTTCTCTTTTGCGATCTCGAAGATCGCGGTGGCATAGCGCTCGGCGATGCCTGTGGAAATCGAAGCTGGTTCGGACACGTCCACCCTTCCGATATTTTGGGCCCCGAATTCGCGTTGCGGCAGCTACCCCGGGGGCGTGAAGAAACCCCGTCCAGAAGGCCGGGGATCAAAATCACCGGGGATGTAGCAGAGGTGATCCAACCAAGCAATACGCTATAGCGGTAACAGAATTATCCACAAAGTGTTGATTTTCATGCACTTAGCTCAAGTGCGACGGTTTGAACCCATCAGCTCAGTTGAAAAATGTTACGAATATGCAGGTTTTTGCGATTCCTGTGACTTTTTTCGCGCAATTTTATCGCTTCGGAAGGCCAGCGATTGTCACGCAGGTTTCAACAAACCGTCCAGCGCCTTGATCGGTTTTTTAACCGCATCTTTAGTCACGCTGCCGCTGGGCGGGCGAATGTGTTTGCTGACCTCAACCATCAGCACACCCCCAGCCATGACGGTCGGAATACGTTGCCCGGTTTTTTCAATCAGGCCGCCGGATTTCAGCCAGAAACGGCGAAACGAGGGCGGTCGATACAGAGCCGAACAATGCGTTTCGGGCAGAAAGTGATGCGCCTTGAGCTGGTTTTCCAACTGTGTGGCGGAATAGGGTCGCCCAAAGCCAAATGGCGTTTTGTCCGTCCGTGACCACAGACCGCCTCTGTTGGGAACAATAAATACAGCCCGCCCGCCGGGCCCCAGAACGCGCCAGCATTCATCCAACAGCTGGTTTGGCCTCTCTGACGTTTCCAGCCCATGCATCACAACAAGCTTGTCCACGTGACCGGTTTCAATCGGCCAAAGCGTTTCTTCGGTCAGAACAGACACATTGGGCATTCCCGCAGGCCAGGGCATGACGCCCTGCGGGCCAGGCATCAGCCCGATGACGCGGCGCGCATCTGCCAGGTACGGGCGCAACAACGGCACAGCAAAGCCGAATCCGGCCACTGTCTGCCCCTTGGCCTCGGGCCAAAGCTCTATCAAACGCCCGCGAATGGCCGCCTGCGCCGCACGCCCCAACGTGCTTCGATAGTAAAAGTTCCTCAGATCCTGCACATCAAGATGCATTGCGGACATCCGGTCAATCGGCTTAGCTGGGCGCAGTCTAGCAATGAAAGGGCAAAAAGCCATGCCTCTTGAGATCGTTACAATCCCATGCCTGAGCGACAATTACGCCTTTCTGGCCCACGACGCCACGAGCGGCCAGACCGCGCTGATCGACGCCCCCGAAGCTGCACCGATTCTGCAGGCGCTGGATGATAAAGGATGGACGCTTTCACATGTGCTTTTGACCCATCACCACTGGGATCACGTCGACGGGCTATCAGGCATTCTGGAAAAACACCCTGCACAGGTTGTCGGAGCCGCGGCGGATGCCCATCGCTTGCCGTCGCTGGATCTACAGGTGGTCGAGGGCGACAGCTTTGAAATCGGAGGGGAACAAGTTCAGGTTCTGGATGTATCCGGCCACACTGTGGGGCATGTCGCATACTACATGCCTCAAAGTGCTGCGGTATTTACCGCCGACAGTCTCATGGCGCTGGGCTGTGGTCGTCTTTTCGAGGGCACACCGGACCAGATGTGGGCATCTTTAAGTAAACTGGCCGCCCTGCCCGATGACACTTTGGTCTGCTCTGGACATGAATATACACAATCCAACGCTAAATTTGCCATTACCGTTGATCCGGACAACCCTGACCTGAAGGCGCGCATCGCGGATATTGAACGGGCGCGTGCCGCCGGAGAAGCCACTGTCCCGTCGATTCTGGCGCTGGAAAAGGCAACAAATCCGTTTCTGAGGGCTGCTGACCCGGCGATTCAAGCCCATTTAGGCATGACAGGCGCGCGTCCCGAGGCCGTTTTTGCGGAAATCCGGGGTAGAAAAGACCGGTTCTGATGCCTATTTGACCCTCTTCACGGTCACGGTCACAACAAATGTGACTGTCAAGTGAAAGAAAACCCTTGAAGCCGGACGCCGATCAACCAAACTCTAATAGTATGAGGACATGGTTGGATTGGGGTTCCGGCCGCAAGCCCGCCCCCTTCTGACCCAAGACAGAGGAGCACCCGCGTGCCTTCATTCTCGAGCACACTGGAACAAGCCATCCACGCGGCCTTGGCGGCTGCGAATGAACGGCGTCATGAATTTGCAACGCTAGAGCATCTGCTGCTGGCGCTTCTGGAAGAACCCGATGCGGTGCGCGTCATGAAAGCGTGTAGCGTCGATCTGGACGAGCTGCGCAGCACCTTGGTGGAATTCATTGACGAGGATCTTTCGAATCTGGTCACGGATATCGACGGGTCAGAAGCTGTTCCAACGGCTGCGTTCCAGCGCGTAATTCAGCGCGCCGCGATTCATGTACAAAGCTCGGGCCGGACCGAAGTGACCGGCGCCAACGTACTGGTTGCCATTTTCGCAGAACGCGAAAGCAATGCCGCCTATTTCCTGCAAGAACAGGACATGACCCGTTACGACGCGGTCAATTTCATCGCCCATGGCGTGGCCAAGGATCCCGCTTTTGGCGAAAGCCGCTCGGTTTCGGGTGCGGATCAGGTGGAAGAAGACGCACAGACCACATCCGGCGAAACCGAACAAAAAGAAAGCGCGCTGGGGAAATACTGCGTCGATCTGAACGCGAAGTCGCGTGCTGGAGACGTCGATCCGCTCATCGGGCGCTCGGATGAGGTGGAACGCTGCATCCAGGTGCTGTGCCGCCGCCGCAAGAACAACCCGCTGCTGGTGGGTGATCCGGGCGTTGGCAAAACCGCCATCGCAGAAGGTCTGGCCCACAAAATCGTGGCCGGAGAAGCGCCTGATGTGCTAGCCAATACCACTATCTATTCGCTGGACATGGGCGCGCTGCTGGCCGGAACCCGCTATCGCGGTGACTTCGAAGAGCGCTTGAAAGCGGTTGTCACCGAGTTGGAGGATCATCCCGACGCCGTACTGTTTATTGACGAGATTCATACCGTGATCGGTGCCGGAGCTACTTCGGGCGGGGCGATGGATGCCTCGAACCTGCTGAAGCCCGCGCTTCAGGGCGGCAAACTGCGCACCATGGGTTCGACCACTTACAAGGAGTTTCGTCAGCATTTCGAAAAAGACCGCGCACTGAGCCGCCGGTTCCAGAAGATCGACGTGAATGAACCTTCGGTCGAGGACAGCGTCAAGATTTTGCGCGGCCTGAAACCCTATTTCGAAGAGCATCACGAGATCAAGTATACCGCCGACGCGATCAAAACCGCCGTCGAGCTTTCGGCACGTTATATCAACGATCGCAAGCTGCCCGACAAAGCCATCGACGTGATAGATGAGGCGGGCGCGGCGCAGCATCTGGTAGCCGAAAGCAAACGCCGCAAAACCATCGGGGTTAAAGAGATTGAGGCAGTTGTTGCCAAGATCGCCCGCATCCCACCCAAGAATGTCACCAAGGACGATGCCGAGGTTCTGAAGGACCTCGAAACCTCGCTCAAACGTGTAGTCTTTGGTCAGGATGATGCCATTGTGGCGCTGTCCAGTGCAATCAAGCTGGCCCGTGCGGGTCTGCGTGAGCCTGAAAAGCCCATCGGCAACTACCTGTTCGCGGGTCCAACAGGTGTGGGTAAAACCGAAGTTGCGAAACAACTGGCGGACACGCTGGGCGTAGAACTGCTGCGCTTCGACATGTCGGAATACATGGAGAAACACGCAGTCAGCCGCCTGATCGGTGCACCTCCGGGTTATGTTGGGTTTGATCAGGGCGGTCTGCTGACTGACGGTGTCGACCAGCATCCACATTGTGTGCTGCTGCTTGATGAGATCGAGAAAGCCCACCCTGATGTGTTCAACATCCTGTTGCAGGTTATGGACCACGGTGAGCTGACGGATCACAATGGACGCACGGTGAACTTCCGGAACGTGGTTCTGATCATGACCTCGAACGCGGGCGCACAGGAACAGGCCAAAGCGGCCATCGGTTTCGGACGCGACCGTCGCGAGGGCGAAGATACCGCCGCGATCGAGCGTACGTTTACACCGGAATTCCGTAACCGTCTGGATGCAGTGATCTCTTTCGCGCCGCTTCCGAAAGAGGTCATCTTGCAAGTGGTCGAGAAGTTCGTCCTACAGCTTGAAGCACAGCTGTTGGATCGCGGCGTGACCATCGATCTGACGCCCAAAGCCGCTGAATGGCTGGCTGACAAGGGCTATGACGATAAGATGGGTGCGCGTCCGCTTGGCCGCGTCATTCAGGAACACATCAAGAAGCCTCTGGCCGAAGAACTGCTGTTCGGTAAGCTGGCTAAGGGTGGTGTGGTTCGTGTCTCGGTCAAAAAGGGCGAACTGGATCTTGAGATTCTGGGCCCGGATCAGCGACGCATTCCGGGTGACAAACCTCCGTTGTTGACGGCGGATTGACCTGAAAACTGATCTTAATTTCGAAACCCGGCGACATAAATCGCCGGGTTTTTTCTGGTGTTTCAAAGCAACTTCGACGGAACCGGGGTTTTGCAGCGTGTAATCCTCTACGATCAAAATCAGAGGTGGATACATGAGCAAGACTTCAGTTGTGTGGGCCACTGCCTTTGCCGTTTCGGTAATCGCGGCCATTGCGACGGCTCAGCACAGGTTTCGCTACCACGATGAAACGAGCGCTGAGCCTCTCAGATTAGTGCCGGCCACTGTGGACCCCGGGGAAAACAGCGCATCGGTGAGGGAGACAGGTAGCAAGATCAAAGTGACGGGTAACGGAATTCCCGATCATCTGGTCGGACAGTTTCCGAACAGCGGCAACCCGCATCAGATCGAAACGCAGAAGGTCAGGCTCAGGCTTACAGCCCCCCCATGACCAAGGGCACGGTCACGCCTCTGCGCACGGGGTGGAACTTTGGCGTATCCCTTAACGGGATCGCGTTTGACCCGCTGGCGGCCGAGTTCTGGCATGGCGACCCAAACTCCGGATGGTCCTACAATGCTTTGGTTGGCTCCATTTTCCTGGGACTGGATGCCAATTATGCCCATGTGCAGCCGAACGGAAAGTATCACTATCACGGCGTACCAACCGGGCTGATCGAGCTTTTGGAATGGTCAGCTTCAGAGCATTCACCATTGGTTGGATACGCCGCTGATGGTTTTCCGATCTATGCGATGACCGGTGCAGTCGATGGGAAAGAGACTGAAATGAAATCGTCCTATCGCCTGAAGCCCGGAAACAGTCCGGGTGGCCGCGAACCGAACGGGCGATATGACGGCACTTTCAACGAAGATTACGAATATGTTGAGGGCCAAGGACATTTGGACCAATGCAACGGAACCGTCACAGTTTCAGCAGAGTATCCAAACGGGACCTACGCCTATTTCCTGACCCAGGATTACCCCTTTGTGCCTCGGTGCTTCATGGGCACACCGGATCAAAGCTTTAAGTTTGGTAGAGGTTAGGCACATTGCACCTGTCAGGTGCTTGCGCGGAAAAGGTTCCGTTTTCTGTCTCTAGCGAAGGCGGGATTGACCGCTTCGCACCGGCACCGGGAATAGCACTGGCAAAGACTTTGGCTTCCTGCCCCAAGCCTCATAGTAAGCGGCAAGGATGCAAAAGGCATAACGTGGCGCGGTGCGGCCTTGGGTCAGGGCGGACAGGACCGCAATGCCCAAATCGCGGGCCTTGCGCAATCGTCCGGCCTTCGTGGGCACAAAATACTCAAAATCGATGAATCGCATCTGCCGCCCATCCCAGCACATATCCCGAAATGCCGGGCGTCCATGGGCGAAACCCATCGCGTGAAGCCGCGCAAGCGCTTGGCCAGCGGCCCGGCACGCCCTGAGTTTTTCTGCCATGGTGATGGACATATCTGCGCAAAGCCTGGTCAGGCTGGCCCCGGCGTCTTCGACGGCGATGTACTCTTTGCTCTCAGCCACAATTCTGGGGACAGGCGCGCCGAAGTTCCACAAAAACCGATGAGATGACCGGTCTCGATCAAACGCGTTTTCAGGCTTTCCCTTCACCAGCCAGAGATGGGGTGCGAAACGTTCGACACGCTTTAGCCAAAAACTGCGTCCCTGTGGGGTTTGGCACAGGGTCACACGCTGATAGGGCGCTCGCAAAGCGTGATCAATTGCAATGTGTACATCCGTTGCCTTGTCTCTCACAAACCGCTCCAATCAACCTATGGTTATGACATAGGTTGCATCGGCTGAATTTCATCTGGCTGACGATTAAAATCCGTTCATAAAGGCCCGTCACAGACAGTGACCGAAAAGATCAACGCTCGGTCAGTTTTAATTCGATCCGGCGATTCTGCGCACGGGCTTCGGGCGTGTCAGCCGGATTGACCGGCTGGAACTCACCAAACCCGTTGGCGGCCAGACGGTTCGGCGGGATGCCCAGCGCATCAACCATGTAACGCACAACCGACAACGCACGGCCCTGGCTGAGTTCCCAGTTGTCGCGGTATCGGCCACTTCCGGCCAGCGGGACGTTGTCGGTGTGACCGTCAACGCGGATCACCCAGTTTAGACCGGTCGGAATCTCAGCGGCAACGCTACGCAGGATGTTGGCGACCTTGGCTACCTCCTGCCGCCCTTCAGCGGACAGCACGGCCGACCCTGTCGGGAACAGAACTTCGGACGAGAACACAAACCGGTCACCTTCGATCCGCACACCTTCCTGATCGCCAAGAACATCCCGCAAGCGGCCAAAGAACTCCGAGCGATAACGTTGCAGGTCTTCCGCTTGCGCCGCCAATTCCTCGTTCTGACCGGCCAACGCCTCGGCCTCGGCCTCAAGGCGCAGGCGTTCGGCTTCTTCCAACAGGCGGCGGCGGCGTTCTTCAGATGCGGCACGGGCCAGCGCCGCGTTCAGATCCTGCCCCAAAGTTTGAATCTGAATCTCTGCGGCCTCATTCCGCTCTTCAAAATCGTCGAGCAATGCCTGTAACGACCCCAACTGCCCGCGCAGGGCGGCGATTTGTTGGTTCAGCAATACCGCTTCGCGCTGCGCCTCGGCCGAGATTTCTTTCTCATCCGAAAGCGTCGATTCCGCCAAAGCCAGCAACGCCTGACGCTGTTCAGCCAGCGTTCGTTGTTCATCGGCATCTGCCTGTGCTTGCGTCTGTGCCTGCAAAGCGGCTTCAAGCTGGGCCCTTAACTCATCAGGATTCACGTCACCGAACCGGCTTTCCAGTTCGGCCTGCGCGGCTTGTGCGGCGGCCAGCAGGGTCAACGTGTCTTCGGCCTCTTGGCGTTGCGCTTCCAATGCCAACGTCATGGCGGTTAGTTCCGCATCGGCATCTTGCAGGCGATTGCGCAACGCCTCAGCGGCGGCGGCTTCGGCCAGGCGGGCGGCTTCTTCATCGCTCAGTTGCTGTTCAAGGGACGTGATTTGCGCGGCACGTTCCTCACCACTTTGCTCAAGATCGGCAACCAGTGCTTCCAGCGCCTCACGGCGGGCGGCCGCCAGCCGGGCGGCTTCGGTTTGCGCATCAATTTCTTCACGGCTTTGGGCCAGAGCGAGGTTCAGGGCCTCTTGCTCGGTCAGCAATTGCTCACGCTGCGTCTCCAGCGCCGCGATATCGCCCAGTGCCTGTTCCTGTTCGGCCAATAGGGCGGCAACCTGTGCTTCGAAATTTGTGATCCTCGTCTGCGCCTGATCCAAAGCCGCGGCCTGTCGGTCACGCTCGGTGGTCAGCGAGGCGATCAGAGATTGTGCCTGGGCCAGATCGTCTTCGGCCTGCGATAAGGTTGTGTTCAACGCCCCAAGTCGCGCCTGCAAGCGGCTGTTCTCACGCTCCTCCAGACCCAAAGCACCTGCAAGCGCCGCAACTTCATCCGCCAACGAGGTCAGTTCATCTTCTTGCCCCGAGATGGTTTCGCGCAATACGAACTGGATCACCATGAAGATGGTCAGGACAAAAGTCAGCACCATCAACAGACCCGTCATCGCATCCACGAATCCAGGCCAGACCGAGCCCTGGAACCGTTGACCGGTGCGGCGGGACAGCGCCATGGGTTACTCTCCTTCCGGCGTGGTGCGTACTGCGCCGCGCGGCAGAGTCAGTGCCTTGACCAGAAGTTCGATATCCTTACGGAATTCGTTCATGCTTTCCTGTCGACCCGCCGAAATCTCTTCGAGAATACGCAGCAACTGAACGTCCATTGAACGAAGCCGCATTCGGCTTTCCGCGTCGATACCCTCACCTGCGCCGTGTTCACGCATGTGATCCAGCAGCGCATCCTGCCCAAGCGCAACACGCTCCAAAGCCGAGGTGACACTTTCGCTATTGGCCTGACGATTGTTCATCTCACCGATCACATCGACCAGTTGACCTAGCTTAGCCGAAACCTCTGCCCGATCACTTTCCTGGGCTGAGAACAAATCCTGCAGGGCGTCCATCTGTTCGGACATGGCATCTAAGACCGGCGCGAGCACAGCGATCTCGGCTCCGCCTTCCTCACCGCCTGCAAAGCCAACGCGCGTAATCGAAGACAGCCATTCTTCGAGTTCACGATAAAACCTGTTCTGCCCGTGTCCGGCAAACACTTCGAGCAGACCGACGATCAGAGACCCGGCCAAGCCCAGCAAGGACGAACCAAACGCAACACCCATACCCTGCAACTGTGCCTCAAGCCCGGTCATCAGCCGGTTGAAGACGGCCAGACCTTCTTCGCCCTCCTGCGGGTTCAGGCTTCGGATGGTGTCAACGATGGCCGGAACGGTTGTCGCCAAACCAAAGAATGTGCCCAAAAGACCCAAATAGATCAGGACGTTGGTGATATAGCGGGTAATTTCTCGCTCTTCCTCGACCCGCTCCGCCACGGAATCCAGAATGGATCTGGTCGAGGTAGAACTGATCTGAGACCGGGCACCGCGCTCGCGCAATAGTGATGCCAAAGGGGCCAACAGCTGCGGTGTACGGGCGTCTTCTCGAACAACACCCCCCACAAAGGCTTCGATCCAGCGCACAGACCCAATCAGCTGTGTCACCTGATAGAAACACGCAAAAACGCCGATCAGGAATACCAGCAGGATAAAGCCATTCAGATACGGATTGGCGAAGAATACCGGCAGCACGTAGGGCAGCGCCAGAAACACACCCAGCCCGGACAGGCCGATTGCCATCAACATCAACAGGATTTGTCGTGTTGGATGCGAGAAATGGGGTCTCGCGCCCTGATGTGCCTGCGCCATGCGCGTGGTTCCCGGTCTTTGCCTGCTCTGCGATGAATCTAGCGAAATTCCGCGGGTTACGCCAAGAGTTTATGCGGTGATGCTGCGCACCCGTTGCGCCAACCACTCAAGATCGGAGTCGCGCAGACCGATCTCGGCCAAATGTTCGGCGGTATTGTACAGGTATTCGTCGTTGGGACCGCGCCCACCAATCGCGTTGGCGATGATCTGGGCCTGATCCTCTAATGGCATCCCACCGCAATACTGGACGTGGTCTGCATCGATCACATAGGTGACGGCATTGACGATGTCTCCGGTTTCCAGATGCACATCCAGCATCCGCTCGACATAGGCCGACGAAATCAGTTCGCGTTCGCGCAATTCGTGCAGGGTACGCTCTTCGTGGCCAGCCTCAACCGCCAGGGCCAAACCCGTGCAATTTGCGTTTACCTGCTCGTCCAGCGCCAGCACCAGACCCGGTTTTTCCTCGGTCCCGCGGTGGTGGATCGAGCTCATGCAGAAGGATCGGGCAAACCCGTGCAACGTTGCGCGTTCGCTGCGCGCCACCGGAAAGCCCGGATTCCACAGCAGCGATCCATATCCGAATACCCACATCGTCATTGCACTGGTCCTTGCCTGTTTCGGCCTATAAACATCAAATCCGAGGCAGGAAAAAGGGCCAAAGCTCATGCGCCGTCTATTACGAGTGTTCATCTTTATAGCCGCTCTGTGGAGCATCTATTGGTTCATCGCCGGATTTGGGCTGCGCAATGCCATCACCGGCTGGTTCGACCAACAGCAGGAGCTGGGCTGGCAAGCGGAGTTCTCGGAGGTTGAGACAGCGGGCTACCCGACCCATCACATGACACGGCTGAACAATCCCGCCCTAGCGGATCCGGTAACGGGTACCGCATGGAGCGCGGACTGGATTGAGTTCGAAAGCCCTGCGATCTGGCCCGGACGTCAGATCCTGCGCTTTGCCGATACACCGCAGCGCCTGTCATATTTCGATCAGACCGCAACGATCGAAGCAGATGCGTTGCAAGCGCAATTGCAGTTGCGGCCGGGCGTAGCGTTGGTTCTGGAAAAAATGGCACTGACCGCAGGCCCATGGTCCATTACCGAGAACGCGCAGGCTTTGGCCGCGGGTGGAACCCTGGAACTGCTGATGGAGCAAACCGCCACACCCGAAGCCTATAACATGGCTGTGCGCGTGGATGGATTTGCCCCTGGCGATGAGCTGCGTGATCTGATGAAGTCCGCCGCCTCGCTGCCGCAAGCTTTTGACACACTTGAACTGGACATGGTCGCGACCTTCAGCAAACCCTGGGACCGGTCCGCGCTGGAACAGGGTCGACCTCAGCCGGTCAGGATCGACCTTAAGCTCGCCGAGGCCAAGTGGGGTGGGCTCAGGTTATTCGCCACCGGCGCATTGGATGTGGATGAGCAAGGAATTCCAACAGGAGAGATAGCGGTCAAGGCAGAAAACTGGCGGGACATGATCGCCATGGCAAATGCGGCGGGTGCCCTACCCGATCAGGCCGTAGATCCGGTTACGCGCGCGCTCAACTTTATGGCTGGGTTGGGGGGGAACCCTAATGCACTGGACTTGCAGCTGAATTTACGCGACGGATTTGTAGCACTTGGACCATTGCCCTTGGGGCCTGCCCCTCGCCTGATCTTGCGCTAGCGGCAGTAAGTGCCACTGCGATAGCGGGCTGTGTCCAGATGGAAATGATCCTTGTGATAGCGGTCTGAATTCGGCCCCAGAACGGTGCCAAACGGGCCGCACGCGCCGCGCCAGATCTTCTTGAGTTGCTTTTGCGAGGGGTTCTTGCGCCAGCCTTTCAGTACTGTCACCACCTCGCCATCGGCCATCGTGAACCCCGAGATGTCAATTGCCCGACCCTTGCCATGCTCGGAAATCCGAGCACCCTTGCGGTTGTTGCGGGTTCGGCACGCGTAATGGGCAGCCACTTGTAGCTCAACCACAGGGCCACGGCGCTTAAAAGTGGGTTTGACTGTTTTATCAACCCATTTGTTCAGTGCGATCGCGGTGCCACAGTCCATGGTCGAAGGACGGCTGAGCGCCACACCCGAGACAGAAGTGATCTGCACTGCGTCTTTGACGCCACAAGCTGAATTCTTGCTTCCGACCCGACCCACTGGCTTGCCCTGAATGGCAATATCACCGCAGACCGAGCTTTTGCGCAGCTTGCGCTTCTTGAACAGCACCTCTTGTTCCAGCCATTCGGGGCGCATCAAGGGTCTAAGCGGCACCTCCGACGGACGCACCACCGCAGCTGTAACCTGTGGCGAAACCGGGCGTGATACAGGTCGCAATGTTGGTTGAGCACCGTCGGTTTTCGCGACCTGCCCCAACGCCGGACGCGTCAAAGGCACCAAGGACCGATCCAGAGGCGCAGCCTGCGATGTCATGGCCGTTAAGGCCAGGACTCCGATCAGAACGTGCCCCCAGCTTAGCTTCATGTACTTGACTTCCCGCGCCCAAAATCCGGAGCATCCGTATCCTGCCCCGCATCGATAATGCCGCGACGAATAGCACGCGTCCGGGTAAAGTAGTCAAACAAATGTTCTCCGTCACCGGTTCGGATGGCGCGTTGCAGGGCAAACAGCTCTTCGGTGAAGCGGCCCAGAATTTCCAGCGTGGCATCCTTGTTGGACAGGAAAACATCCCGCCACATGGTCGGGTCGGATGCTGCGATGCGGGTGAAGTCCCGGAAACCGGCGGCCGAATATTTTATGACCTCACTGTCGGTTACGCGTCGCAGATCGTCTGCCACGCCAACCATTGTATAGGCAATCAGGTGCGGCGCATGAGAGGTCACGGCCAACACCAGATCATGGTGATCTGCATCCATCTCATCGACGTTTGACCCCATGCCTTCCCACAACGCACGTAGGCGGGCAATCGCCTCGGGGTCCGAGTTCTCGACCGGGACCAACAGGCACCAGCGGTTGTCAAACAGTTCTGCAAAACCAGATTCCGGGCCGGAATGTTCGGTACCTGCCAACGGGTGTGCCGGGATAAAATGCACGGTTTCGGGGATGTGCGGCTGCACAGCGTCGATCACGTTGCGCTTGACCGAACCGACATCCGACACCGTCGCGCCGGATTTCAAAACGGGTGCAATCTCTTCTGCGACAGCCCCCATCGCCCCGACCGGGACACAGAGGACAACCAGATCGGCGCCCTCAACGGCTTCTTGCGCGGTATCGCAAACGCGGTCGCACAGCCCTATTCTGCGCGCGGTGTCCCGAGTGGCCTCGGACCGGGCATAACCCGTGACTTCCCCGGCCAGCCCTGCCCGTTTGATCGCCCAGAACATGGACGAAGCAATCAGGCCCAGCCCGATAAGCGCAACACGGTCGTATATCTGGCTCATGCTGCGCCCTTCTTAAATGCAGTAATCGCCGCAACGACACGGCGGCAGGCTTCTTCGTCGCCCACGGTAATCCGCAGGGCGTTTGGCAGGTTGTAGCCTGCAACACGACGGACAATCAAACCCTGCGATTTGAGGTAGTCGTCGCAGGCTTCGGCCTCGGCCCTGTCTGCGAAACGTGCGAGGATGAAGTTGGTACAGGACGGGTCCGAGGGCACATCGACCTTGTCCAGCTCATCCGCCAGAAACACACGCAGACGCGCGTTTTCAGATTGGCAAAAGGACAGAAACTCGACATCGTTCACCGCAGCCTCAGCCGCAGCCAAGGCAGTCAGTGAAAGGTTGAACGGTTGGCGTACCCGGTTCAGCACGTCGATGATCGATTGATGCGCATAGCCCCAGCCAACCCGCATTCCACCCAGCCCGTACACTTTTGAAAATGTACGGGTCATGATGACATTCTCATGGGCATCGACCAGCGACGCACCGCCGTCGAACCCGTCCACAAACTCGGCATAGGCCCCGTCCAGAACTATCAAGCAGGTGTCAGGCAGACCCTGTGCAAGCCGTTCCAGTTCGTCATTCGAGATCATGGTTGAGGTCGGGTTGCCCGGGTTGGTGACAAACACGATCCGCGTTTGCCCCGTCACTGCAGACAGAATGGCATCCACATCCACCTTGCGGTCACGCTCGGCTACCATGACCGGCGTCGCACCCGCCATGCGGGCGATGATTGGGTACATCGAGAACCCGTGCTCGGTGTAAATCACCTCATCCCCCGGGCCCGCATAAGCCTGAGCGATGAATTGCAGCACCTCGTCACTGCCGACACCGCAGATGATCCGCGCCGGGTCCAGCCCGTGGCGCGCGCCGATTGCTGCGCGCAGGCTTGCGTGGTCAGTGCTGGGATAACGATGCAAAGTTGCCGCGCTGTCGCGTACCGCTTCAATCGCCTTGGGGCTTGGCCCAAACGGGTTTTCGTTCGAGCTCAGCTTGATCACGTGTTCCACCCCGGCCACATGCGACTGGCCGCCCTGATAGAGCGCGATGTCCATAATGCCGGGTTGAGGGGTGATCTTGGTCATTGAGAGGCTCCGTTGAATGGGCCTCTCATACCTGTCTCAACGGGTTGAGAAAAGCGGCAAATCCATCATGCGGCTTTGAAGCGCGCGGTTGCCGGGTCGGCGTTGTAAAAGGGCGCGAACTCTTCGGTTTGGCGGGACAAGTCATTGACGCTGTCGATAATGAACTGAACCGTTTCCTCGTCCATCAGATACGAGAAATTCAAGCGCACCCAACCGGGCTTCTTCATCTCTTCTCCGGCCGACAAATCCGCATGCAACTCCTCGGACATGGCGCGATCTATCCCCAACAAACGATGCGCATATGGTCCCGCGCAGGCACAGCCACCGCGCGCCTGAATACCATAGATGTCGCTGAGCATCCGGGTGAACAGCTGCTGATGCACCGGTTGTCCAGCATTGTCGCGAACAAGAAACGAGAAGATTGGCAAGCGATGCGGGTTATCGACCCCAAGCAAAGTCAGGTGCGGGTTGTCCTGCCAACCTTCCAGAGCCATCTGGTTGAATTGCGCTTCGCGCCCGGCAATTTCCTCTGTTCCGACGACATCCTTCACGATGAACGCCAGTGCCGCGCGTATGTCTCCGATCACGTTGGGCGTTCCGGCCTCTTCGCGAGTTGACAGATCGGCGCTGTAATCGTGGCGCCATGGCGATACAAAACTGACCGTGCCACCGCCGGGCCAGCTGGGGCAATTTCTTTGAACGGCCGATTGATTCACGATCAAAATGCCTGACGCGCCCGGACCACCGGGGAACTTATGCGGAGAAACCACGATGGCGTCTTTGCGCGCATCCGCCGGACCCATATCCATCGGCAGATACGGCCCGCCGCCGGCATAGTCCCACACGGCCAAAGCCCCATGCGCCTTGAGCAATCGCGTCACCGGATCTGGGTCAGTAATAATGCCCGTCACATTAGATGCGGCAGAAAACGACCCGATCAACAGGTCAGCGTCCGCATGTGATTGCAACGCATTTTGCAATGCGTTCAGATCAACACCCCCACCCCGTGCCTCGGGGATTTCGATCACCTGCGCCTTGCTCTCGCGCCAGGGCAAGATGTTTGAATGATGCTCGTATGGCCCGATCAAAACAACCGGCTGGTCAGCCTCTTCCACTCCCATCAAACTGACCAACCGGTTGAGCCCCGCCGTGGCACCGGACCCGGTAAAGATCACCGTGTCCTCTCCCCTCGCGCCAACAAGGCGGGCTATCTCATCGCGTGCTTCGCGACGCAGACGTGTCATGTAGGAACCGCAGTAGGAGGCCTCGGTATGGCTGTTCGCGTAGAACGGCAACACATGCTGCGCGACATAGTCTTCGACCTGCCGCAATGCACGGCCCGAAGCGACGTAATCCGCATAGACAAGCGGTACGTCCCCAAGCAGGCCCGGGATCAGAACATTTTCTCCGATAAGTCCGTCGCGCAGGTTGGAATTGTGAGTGGTCGAACAAAGATCCGCACGAAATTTGGACAGGGTCATGGCATGGGCTCCTAACTGCCCAACCAATGTGATTTATTCGCACCGGGGAAACTTCACCTATCTTTGCGTAGATTTCGAATATTTTGTGTCATATGATCAAGTATGACTTCAAAATTAGATCAAATTGACACGCGCATTCTGAAAGAACTGCAAAAGGACGCCACCCTATCCCAACGGGAATTGGCAGATCGCGTTGGTCTTTCTCAAAATGCCTGCTGGCGGCGATTGAAGGCCCTCAACGAAGATGGCGTCCTGATTGGATCCACCGCTCGTATCGCGCGCGAGAAACTAGGGCTGAGCTTAGCGGTCTTTGTCATGCTGCGCACGCGGCATCATTCGGCCGAATGGCTTCAGGCGTTTCGCAGCCATGTTCTGACCATCCCAGAAGTCGTGGATTTTCATCGCATCGGCGGCGATTACGATTACCAACTGAAAGTCGTCACCGAAGATATGGCGTCTTACGACAAGGTCTACCAACGCCTGATCGAAAAGGTCGAACTGGACAGTGTGACCTCGTATTTCGCGATGGAAGCGATCACCGAAGGGCGACCGCTGCCGATTTAGACCTCAGGCCAGCCCGAGCATCGTTTTCATTCCACCGATGAAGGTGGCATCGTCCAGTGCCTTGCGGTTGTCGAGGTATTCGACCGCATCCTCGCCCGCGCGATACCGCAATGTGTCAGTCCCCTCGGTCACTGCATCCCAGATCACGTCGGCCACAACGCTGGGCGGTGAGGTGCGCGATGCCATCTCTTCTGAACCCCAGGCGCCGAACAAGGCCTGGACCACCGGCTGGTATTCCGTCATGGATTCATCATTGACTAAGTCGAACGAGCGGCCGCCGAAATCTGTGGCGATCAGCCCGGGCTCGACAATCTTGACCTTGATGCCAGCCGCAGCGAGTTCGTAATGCAGCGACTCTGACAGACCTTCGACTGCGAACTTCGTGCCGTGATACAGCGCCCCAAGCGGGAAGGTGATCTGTCCACCGATGGATGAGATGTTGACGATGCAGCCAGAGCCGTTCGCCCGCATATGCGGCAATACCGCTTTGGTTACGGCCAGCAGACCGATGACGTTGGTGTCAAATTGCCGACGAATGCGGTCCATCGGGAACGCCTCCAACGGCCCGTAGGCCCCATACCCTGCATTGTTCAGCAGAACATCGATCTGGCCGAACCGCGCGATCCCGTTTGCAACGGCCGTTGTGATCGAGGCTTCGTCGGTTACGTCCAGACGGGTGACCAGAACGTTTTCCAACTGCGATAGCTCGGTTTCCTTTTCCGGGCTGCGCATGGTGGCGATGACGTTCCAACCTTGTTTCTGAAACAGTTCTGCCGTGACTTTGCCGATACCAGACGACGCGCCGGTGATGAGGATGGTCTGTGCCATGGTCTTTCTCCGCAATGATAAGCCTGAGAGACAAATAACTTTGCGCACCGCGAAATACCTGCCGGATCCTCCTCAACTTCTGCCTGATTCTCCAAAGCTTCGGATTTTCAATGGTGCGAACACGCCCCACAAACTATGCTGGGCATAACCAAAAGGCGCTACAGCATGACGTTTGATCTGATCACCGATATTTGCAAAGCCGTACACGAACAGTCAGAAAGTGAACCGTTCTACACGACCAAACTGGATGGGTTCGGCCTGTTACATGACATCAGAACTAAACCCATTGAGGCGCAGGTTTATGAACCCATCGTCTGCCTAGTTCTACAAGGTAAGAAGGAAACACACATCGGAGATCGGCTTGTCCAATTCGGAGCAGGCGACTCTTTGATCGTCAGTCATTCCATCCCGGTATTGGCCGCTGTTACCGAAGCGAGCCGGCAGAAACCGTATGTCGGGCTTGTCTTCTCACTCAACTTGTCCATCCTTCGTGGATTGTATGATGAAGTCGGCTCTGCACCGGCAGCGCCCGAAATGGCACAAAGCCTTGCTGCGTCCAAAGCCACACCTGATCTAATCGATGCCATGACCCGCCTGTTTCGCGCCAGTCAGAACGCGATGGACACGCAGATTTTAGCCCCGATGATCAGCCGCGAAGTTCATTACAGACTGCTACAAGCGGATCACGGTGGAATGCTGCGGCAAATGCTATGGCGCGACAGCCCCGCCAGTCGAATCGCGCGGGTGATTGACGTTATCCGCTCAGGTTTTCGAACCTCACTACCGGTGTCTGACCTTGCGCAAACCGCTGGGATGAGCGTTTCAGCCTTTCACGCGCATTTTAAATCGGTGACGGCCAAATCTCCGCTGCAATATCAAAAAGACCTCAAGTTGCTCGAAGCACGGCGGATTTTATCACACGGCGCGGTAAGCGTATCGCAAGCGGCGTTTGACGTGGGATATGAAAGCCCCACTCAATTCAGCCGGGAGTATTCCCGCAAGTTTGGTGTTTCCCCAAGGCAAGACATTGGAACGCAAAACGCTGCATAAAAAAGGCCGCGCAACTTGCGCGGCCTTGGAAATCTGTATGTCGGCGAAGATTAGTTCTTCGCGTAGAATTCGACGACCAGGTTCGGCTCCATAACAACCGGGTAAGGCACATCGCCCAGACCAGGTGCGCGCACGAAAGTGGCGGTCATTTTCGAGTGATCCGCGTCGATGTAATCCGGAACATCACGCTCTGCCAGTGCGGCCGCTTCCAGAACAACGGCCAGTTGCTTGGATTTGTCACGCACTTCGATCACGTCACCTTCTTTGACACGGTAGGACGGGATGTTGACCCGCTTGCCGTTTACTTTGACGTGACCGTGGTTGACGAACTGACGAGCAGCAAAGACGGTCGCAACAAACTTGGCACGATAAACGACAGCGTCCAGGCGGCGCTCCAGCAGACCGATCAGGTTTTCACCGGTGTCGCCGTTCACACGTACGGCTTCGGCATAGATGCGGCGGAACTGCTTCTCGGTCAGGTCGCCATAGTAGCCTTTCAGCTTCTGCTTGGCGCGCAGCTGCAGACCGAAGTCCGACAGTTTGCCCTTGCGGCGCTGTCCGTGCTGGCCGGGGCCGTATTCGCGACGGTTGACCGGGGATTTCGGACGACCCCAGATGTTTTCGCCCATCCGGCGGTCAATTTTGTACTTGGCAGACGTGCGTTTGGTCACGGCTGATCTCCTTCGTTTAGGTCGAGGCCCAAAGGGCCACTATGAAGGGCGTTGTCCTCTTGAGGTTTCCCCCATGACAGGCTTCCCCTTGCGGGGGCCACCAACACCAATGAAGCCGCGCTTATATCCGCAGGATTGGTAGAGTCAATAAGCGAATTGAATCAGGAAAAGGAGCGGCACTCATACACGCCGACGCGGACCCGCCAGGAAAAGACGACAGGAAGTTGGTTCGCGTTTGGGATCAGCTGTGCCGCGACAGGGCCTGACGGGGAAAGCTTACAACCGTCGTGTCATGCTCGGGCTGCACAAAGGCCGAGGCAACGAACTCGTTCACTTCGCTCACCCAAAAGGCCTGGTCCCGTGGGGGGCATCCATTCGTGAAGACAAATGTCGGATCAATATCACCCTCCTGAACGACCAGATCAGCACTGAACCTTTGCGCGCCATTGGTCAACACGACAGTGCCACACATGTCCCCAGTGATATCCCGAATGACTGCAAAGCGATCCTTCGTCGAAGAAGCGGCTCTTCCGACACTTCCAGATCGTTCAACTACCTGTTCGATACTCTCGCTCAGAAAAACGGCCTGACCACGCCAGGACCATGCTGCCCCGACGACCAAAAAAGCCAAAGGCGGTGCCTCAAGCTCATCAAGCTCTGTCTGGTTCCAAGAAATGGCTATTTGACCGTTTGCTCCGGCTCTCATCTGCCCACTCGCACTTTTTACCGCCCCAACATTTAGATAAACGCTTATCAGCACAGATTTCGTCGGAAAAGAGACGGAATTGCAGCATTCACGCGATTGTTGCAGATGTGAATCACAACTCAGTGAAGCAAACCCGAAGTTTTGTAACACCAACAAGAGGTTCAATGAAGATGCACCCTTGTGCTGTGTTTTATGAAAAACGCCCTGAAAATATCAAATTGAAACCAACTGTACCGTCAGCGAACTCAGCGCAGTGCGCTGTAAGTGTCGCGACAAAGTTCAAAGTGAACTGCAAGACCGGTCGCGATTAACCTTGGGTCCGAACCCTAGGCCTTGCCGCATGGCAATCTGGCATTAAACGAAGCCTTAGGGATCTTTTCCGAGCAGCAGACTATTGAAAGACGGGCTTACCCTGAACCACCCGCAGAACACCGCCTGGTGAATCGGTTCTTTTGATCCGCAAAAAAGAGCTAAGACAGGGCCCAAGCGGATCCCGCCTGATACGCTTTGGATCACTTCAAGGGCAGGCAGATCTCGGTCAGCAAATCATCCGGCGCTGTTTCGCGAGGGTCATTGAGGTAGATCTCGTAACACGGCTCGTCTGCAGGTTCTTCACCTGAGTCTGGAAGCCAGTTGCCAAAAAGGCTGTGATAGGCAGCCGCAATTCCGGAATATGGCCCCTTGTAAGTCAACACAGCCGTTTTGCCACCGGCGATCGACATCTCCTCCATCCCTTCAGGGGTTGTTGCACCCCGGAATTCAGCCCCGGCGTAACTACGCAATTGATCCTCGGGAACATCATCGGGACTATCGAAGTATAACGCCAGAACTGGCCCAACCTGCGGCCAAAGCTGGCGAGACTCGCACAAAGCTCCGAAAGCTTCAAAGCTTTTGCCGATCTCTGAATAAGCCCCTTTGTGCGGCAAGGCGACGACACGACGGGCAGGTTCTGTTCGGGTTGTGACAGGATGCATCGGATATCCTCCGGTTTTAAAATCAGGTTGCGCGGGGTGAAATTGACCCGCTTTACGAAAGGCGGCAGGGCTGCCGCCATAGGCATCAGAAAATGCCCGCGCAAAAGAACTTGGATTGGGATATCCCACAGACGCTGCAATATCCGTGATCGGCCGATCCGTGCACACAAGCCAAGTGGCCGCTCGGTGCAGGCGAACGCGACGCACCGCCTGTGCACAGGTTTCACCGGTCAGAGCGCGAAACACCCGGTGCCAGTGAAACCTGGACATTGCGGCTACGTCGGCCAGCGCATCCAGCGACAAGTCCCCGGCAGGGTTGTCATGGATATAAGCCAAAACGCGCAGCACGCGATCTTCATAGCTAGTGGCCATCGTCATCCTTCCTTCTTCTTGCCCAACCGTGGTCGCATAGTGCGAAGCCACAAATCTTGCTGAGTTGCATCCCGGGCAACGTCAGGCCATATAGCAGGGAACTTCCGCGTTGAGAGGCGTCATGACCCAGTATCTGGATTTCGAAAAACCGCTGGCCGAGATTGAAGGCAAAGCTGAAGAGCTGCGTGCGCTGGCCCGCACCAACGAAGAAATGGATGTGTCCGAAGAAGCCGCCGCGCTGGATGCAAAAGCCGCAAAGCTGCTGGAAGAGCTGTACGCCGATTTGACCCCCTGGCGGAAATGTCAGGTGGCGCGTCACCCGGAACGCCCGCACTGCAATGATTACGTGGATGCTCTGTTCACCGAGTTTACGCCGCTGGCAGGCGATCGCAACTTTGCCGACGATCTGGCCGTGATCGGTGGCCTTGCACGATTCAACGATCAGCCGGTTATGGTGATTGGGCACGAAAAAGGTTCTGACACCAAATCGCGGATTGCGCGCAATTTCGGCATGGCCCGCCCCGAAGGTTATCGTAAGGCCGTTCGCCTTATGGAGATGGCCGGGCGTTTCGGCCTGCCGGTTATTACACTGATCGATACAGCCGGGGCCTATCCCGGCAAAGGAGCCGAAGAACGCGGCCAATCAGAAGCCATCGCGCGTTCAACCGAGATGTGCCTGAAAATCGGCGTGCCTTTGGTCTCGGTTATTATAGGTGAAGGTGGGTCCGGCGGCGCTGTGGCGTTTGCCACGGCAAACCGCGTCGCAATGCTGGAACACTCGGTCTATTCGGTGATCTCGCCCGAAGGCTGCGCGTCGATCTTGTGGAAAGACGCAGAAAAGATGCGTGAGGCCGCCGAAGCGCTGCGCTTGACTGCCCAGGACCTCTATAAGCTGGGCGTCTGCGACCGTATTATCACCGAGCCCAAAGGCGGCGCGCATCGCGACCGCCCAGCAGCCGTGGAAGCCGTACGCTCGGCCATCACCGCCATGCTGCAAGAGCTGGACGGCAAAGATGCAGCGGCCCTGATTCAGGGCCGCCGTCAGAAATTCCTGGATATCGGTTCAAAAGGGCTGGCGGCGTAACCGTCAGCCGCCCAAGCGGCGCAGCAAACCAATCGAAGGTTCACCCGTGACAGGCAAGCCATTTGCGGTTTGATAAGCGCTGATGGCGGATGTGGTGTTCTTGCCAATCACCCCATCCGCGCCTTTTGTATCGTAACCCGCTGACGTCAAACGGCGCTGTAGTTCTTTGCGATCCTCCAACGTCAGACCATTTGCGTCTGGCCCGAACGAGGCCTGAAACGGCGCACCACCTGCGATCCTGTCTGCCAGATGGCCCACACCAATCGCGTAGCTATCTGAATTGTTATATCGCTTGATGACCTGAAAGTTACGGAACACGGCAATGCGCGGCCCCGGTGTCTGCGGTTGCAACACGGCGACGGGTGTACCCGAAACCGTTCCGACCTCTCCTCCCCAGGGTTGGCCCCGAACCCAACCGGCGCGCGCGAGATACGACGCCGTAGAGGCCAGCGAATCCGTCGGATCCTCGGACCAGATATCGCGCCGTCCATCCCCTGTGAAATCGACCGCATAGGCGAGGTAAGAGGTCGGGATGAACTGCGTATGCCCCATCGCCCCGGCCCAGCTGCCGGTCATGTTGGCGGGTGTGGTATCGCCTTCCTGCAAGATACGCAGAGCCGCGACCAATTGCTTTTCGAAAAACGCACCGCGTCGCCCGTCATAGGCCAGCGTCGAAGTGGCCGAGATCACAGGCACATCGCCGCGACGCGCGCCATAACGGCTTTCCAGACCCCACACGGCCACGACAACTTCCTTGTCCACGCCATATTGTGCCTCGATCTGCGCCAGGGTGCCGTTGTATTTGCGAAGCATCTGCTGACCGGTTTCGATCCGCTCGTCCGAGGCGGCGATGGCCAGATAATCCTCGAGCGAGCGCTTGAACTCGACCTGATTGCGGTCGCGTTCGATCACGTCGGGCAAATACCCTGCCCCGCGAAACGCTTGATCGAGTGTAGTCTGGGAGATTCCCTGCGATGTGGCGCGGGTCTTGAACCCGGCAACCCAGGCATCCCAACCCGCGTTCGGAACTGCCCGCATCCGGGATGCAGGGGCTCGAGTCGGAGCACTGCCGCCCGTGCAGGCAGCCAATAATGTTGATCCAAGACAAAAAGAAAAGGCGCGGCGCGAAATCATGATGGGGTCTGCTCTTGTTTGTGATTTGACTCAAGAGTACCCCAGCAGAACCTCTCAGGCCAGTAGAGTGGCGCAAAGGAAGGGCATCAATGCAATGTCGGCGGGAAGCCGCTCAGCTCACCAGCAAACGCAACCCCTGCGTCACATCCGAGCGTACCGCCAGCCGCAAACCCGGCTCGTCCCCGGCCTTTAGCGCAGCAATGATCAGCTTGTGATAATGCGGGGGCTCAGTGCGCCGCAGACGCCCATACAACGCCCGCATTGTTGGTCCCAATTGCAACCAGACGGTTTCGGCAATGGCAAGCATCGCAGGCGCTTGCGCGCGCAGATACAAAGTGCGGTGAAACTCCAGATTTGACCGAATATAGCCAACCGCGTCTCGCTTGGTCACCATCTCGGCAACGGTCATGTTGATGCTCTGCAACCGATCGATCAGCGCGATATGCGCGCGCGGCAAAGCCCGGCTTGCCAGCTCGACCTCTAACAATGCCCGCAACGCTGCCAACTCCTCGATCCGGTCATTTGTCAGCTCCGGCGTCGATACACGGCCCGATGTAGAAAGGAAAAGCGCCCCTTCAGCAGCCAGACGGCGCACCGCCTCACGTGCAGGGGTCATTGAAACACCGAATTCCTTGCCGATGCCGCGCAGGGTCAGTGCCTGACCCGGCGCCATCTCTCCATGCATGATTCGAGATCGCAGGACCCGATACACCCGGTCATGCGTGGCAGTTTGGGTCTCGGAGGTGCGCGCGTTCATCATGCGCTTATGTGATCACAAAATCACGCGAGGTCAACTCGGCTTATCATCAAATCTAAAGCGATGCAGCTCCGCCCCGTTGTGGCGCAACCAGCGGCGAGGGTGTTGATAGGGACCAAAGATCTTCTCGACCTGCGCCCAGAACGCAGGCGAATGGTTCATTTCGGCAAGATGCGCCACCTCATGAGCCGCCACATAGTGCAATACCTCAGGTGGCGCCAGGATCAGTCGCCACGAGAACATCAGCCCACCATGCGAGCTGCACGAACCCCAACGAGACCGCGTATCTCGCAGACTCAGCGTCGAATAAGGCCGTCCCAGCATAGCCGCATAGTCGTCGCACGCCCCGGTTAGCCGGTCCCGCGCCAATTCCTTAAGAAATCGCGCCAACCGCCGCGCCTCTGCGCCCTCTGGAACCGCGACCTCGTTTGCTTGCAGCAAAACCCGCCGGCCAACAGCAGGCACGATTCGCCGATCAACGCCTTCAATTGGAATCGTTTGCCCAAACTGAACCTTGGCCATATCCGGCCGGTCCTCAAGATGCTGCCGAATCCATTCTTCTTTCGTGCGCGCAAAGTTCAGGGCCTCGGTCTCTGGCACGCCAATTGGGTACGTCAACGTAACCCGCCCATCCAACTGAGAAATTCGCAAACTGATACGCCGTGCCCGGGCTGATTTGCGCAGCCTCAGCGGCACCGGCGGCGTCCCTGGCAATGCGTGCTCTCCCATATCGCGACCTCTCTTGCGCAAAGACTTTGACAGTGCCCTCTGCCTGTGGCAGGTGAGCTGAATCATTTAGACGACTCACCTGATATCAAGGGGATTTGACATGCCCAAGGAAGAATGGGGCGTAAAGCGCGTTTGCCCGACAACCGGTAAGCGGTTCTACGACCTGAACAAGGACCCGATCATCAGCCCCTACACCGGCGAGATCGTGGAGCTTGAAACATCCAAAAGCCGCATGATCGCGGCGGATGCGGAAGATGCAGCTTCGGTCAAGGCGCGTGAAAAGGCGTCAGAAGAGGATCTGGTTCTGGACGATGACGATAATGTTGACGTCGAATTGGATGACGATCTGCTGGACGACGATGACGACAACAATGATGACGTTTCTTTGGACGACATTACCGACATGTCCTCGGAAGACGACAACTGATCAAGCAGAAGGCGGCCCCAAGGGTCGCCTTTTTCATTTGACCTGAAGGCGGGGCGGAAATTCACGCTCAAATCCAATTTTGGACTTGCACTTGCCGTCACTGTCTCCTAAACGTCCGCTCACCGCATCGACGGTACCATGATGGGGCCTTAGCTCAGTTGGGAGAGCGCTTGCATGGCATGCAAGAGGTCAGGGGTTCGACTCCCCTAGGCTCCACCAAAATATCAATAAAATTCATATGGTTACGAGCCGTCTCGGCTTGTCCTGTGAGGGGTGCGCCCCTCGGGGGTGCGATCGGGGTGCGGTATCGTCCGCAATATGGGCAATATGGGCTAGTTTGACCGACGACTCACCCACCCACTGTCAAACTTCCGTTGACAGGGGTGAGAACAATAGTAGAACAAATTCATGCGCAAATGGCCCCGAACGATTCCGTATGATCTTAAATGTCGGCTGGAACAGTTACGTGAGTATCGCAGCGCACCAAGCATCCAAACCCAATGGGGTGAAATGCTGGAATGGCTGGAAAAGCATGGGGTAGAACCACCAGATCATGCATTGCCCACCGAACCAGAATTAAAAGGACCGGTCGGTCACCGTTAGGCTGCTGACGAGGATAGTGGTGAAGGCAGTCTGAAATACTGCAGGTCGGGACGCAAATTTTTTGTCATCACTAACGAACAAAAAAAGGCCACCCAAAACTTGAGCAGCCTTTAGAAAATTCGAATGATCAGTTTGTCAGAGAAGCGTTGCATGCACGCGCCGCTTCTATCGCCTTTTTTGTGCCAGCAAGACTAATTTCGAAGGCAAAGTTGGACTCCGGCATCACAATCATCGTTTCGCGTTCCATCACGTCTGTGACGAAGTCAGGATTGTTAGCAAGGAGATAACCGCCTTTGTACCCGTCTGCCAAATTGGGCGGCGCTGCTGTTGTATCGCCATAGTACAATTTATTGTCCATGAGCAGCTCTACCTTGTCATCCTTAAACTCGATGTCAGCCTTGGTGAAAACACCCATGTAGCCGAAATCCTTGTCTGGCGTTAGACCCATTTGCACAACGTTGGTATTCTCATCCACCCTTTCAATCAGGCAAGTATTTCGGCTCTTGTCCACAAAGATGTTCCAGCCAGATTCCTCGCCATAGTTTTCAAATTCCGCATTGTCTTTCGGCAGAATGTTCTTGTCTTTGGCATGTCCGATTGTTGCTCCACATGCAAGAACAGCAGCCACAACAAAAGTCTTGGTCAGCGATTTCATAGAATCTCTCCCATAATATTATTGCAGAATAAGAATGTGACGATAGGCGCTGAACGCGAGTTTCGCAAGCAAACCTTCAACCCTAAATAACTGTGCCGTGGCTCTTCATTTGATTCAATAAGCGCGACGTTCAGCACCGAACGACTCATTACCGACCGAACCAGAATTGAAAGGTCCGGTCGGCCACTGGTGACGGAAAACTCGTTACCCCCTCATCCCCAAAAAAACCCGCATTGTTCGGAGGGAAACCAATTGAACAAAGCGGGCGTTAGTTTCGGGGTACCTAGATTACGCCTAGGATCGCGGTTTGGATCAAAGTTCCCCGCGTCACCTTAATCTGGGATGATAGGCAACGCGGGGATTTAGTCTGACCATGGGACTGCCCAGACTAAATGGGGCATGAGTGTTACGGGTCGTTTCGCTGGTTGGATCAATAGCCGGTACCCCGCCTCAGTTCAGCGGGTGTTTTTTCTCTGGGCGAACCGAACATCAAAGCCAGTATCCATGACTTGGTTGAGTACCTTGGATGTTGATGTACCACGGTACGAACCTCAATTCGGATTAAAACTTCCGAGATTAGCTAAGCAATTGATCTGTATATTATTAATTTGGCGGAAATTAAAAAACTATTGGCCGTGATTCGAAAGCAATTCGACCCCAAAACACCCTATTTGAACAACATACATCATCCGCTTCGTGGAAGGGTTTTGGGAACAATGGAACTAGTTTTCTTGGCCGTTGTATTTGGCGGACTTTTGATTAAGGTCACTGGCTCAAGCCGCTCTATAGGTCGCTCCATAGGCCGTGCGGTAGGTCGCTCTCGTCGGAGAAGAACCTCCCTAAAGCCGGTAGTTCGACCTAACAATCGGCGATCAACGCTGAAGCCAGTTGTTCGACCCAACAATAGACGCCGCATCCACAAGCCAGCATACCCAATACCAGCAATGCCAAAGAGCATGATGCTGCAAGGGCGTGCTTATGTGATAGATGGAGACACTATCCGAATAAATGGAACAAAAATTCGTTTGGCTGGAATCGATGCTCCGGAATTGGACATGCCTTACGGCCAAAAGTCCAAATGGGCGATGGTCGAAATTTGTAAGGGGCAGACCATTACCGCAGAACTTGATGGTGAAAGGTCTTACGACCGACTTGTGGGAACATGCTATTTACCAGACGGTCGAGACATTGGTGCAGAGTTAATTAAACAAGGACTGGCTTTAGATTTGCCGGAGTTTTCTCGTGGTAAGTATCGCCATCTAGAGCCACCGGGAGTGCGTCGAAGGCTCGTTAACTGGCAGTTTGGGCATGCTTCTATCCGCATTCGACAGAGGACGACAATAAAGGTGAGCCGGAGCTGAGACTATTAGGCTCTGGACCTATTAACAGGTCGGAGCGTAAACGGCTGCTTTGATCCAGAGCAGACACTGGTAGAAAACACGGCTATGACCGGGTTGCGGACAAAGCAGACGGTTTGAGTGAAAGTACGCTCCAATTGTCCAGATCGCGACAAGTCTTTCCTAAGTTTGGAAGTTTGAGGAGTGGTGTCCCAAATGGTCTAAAAACACCAAACATTCCCGCAAAGGTTAACAATGCGTGTTGTTGGATCGTGAATGTGCACTCATCTTGCCATCTGGGCCGTACAATCTCTGAAAAACACGATATCCTTATGCGATCAGGGCTACGAGTGCTAATTTTTAACCGTTGTTTTTGTGCGAGTTGAATATGGTAAACCTGAGTAAATGGAAGCTATTCCAAACAGAAAGTAATCTCTCCCAATATGTCTCAGTTGGGAAAAGCTCTCAAACACCTGTACGAGCTTTCTTTGAAATAGCTGGACCAGTTTTCGTTCTTTTAGTTTTGATTGCCTACGCCCTTTATAGTGCTTCTGCAGCAAACTATGCATCGGCCCTTATCTGAAGCCAGTTAGCTTCGTCTGAAATGCGAGGGCTCTGGGCGTTTGAAGAGGTTCCAGCGTCAACGGCTGCTTTGACTAGGGCAGACGTGGGCGGAAAACATGGCAGTGACCGCTTTGCGAACTAAGCTGTCATTCAACAAACCGCAGCACATCACCAGAACCAGGGGCCAACGCTTCTCTTAACCACAAGTGAGTGTCAGGCAGTATTGGTTCTTGGACGAAAAAGTTCTCACCGTCTTCTAGTTGAGCCGCCAAAGCTTTTTCTTTTCGGGCTTCATCGTGGTGTCCGAGTTGCCAAAGCGATAGGATAAGCAGCTTACGAAAGCCTCGAACGCTTGGCTTGAGGTCAATCATCTCGCGCAGAGTGGATACTGCTTCTTCGTAATCCGCACCACAATACTCTGCTACAGCCATTTGCAGTCTGCGGTACGTCCAGAACGGGTCATTTCGAAGTTCGGTACCCTTACGTATTGCGGCGGCTGCTTTCTGATACTCTTGAGCCAGAGTATATGCGTAACCCAGCCCTATATGCGCTTGCGGATAATTCGGACTGAGATTGTAACACGCCTTCGCGTCTGACATCACTTTAGTGGGGTCACGCTCGGTCAGGCTTCGAAACATGCATCTTGCAAAGAACGCGAAGTCGCTTTGCGGCAATAACTCGACGGCAAGATCAAGCGCACGCGAAAGCTCGTCCAAAGTTTCGCCTTCAACAGCTTCGAACCTCACTTTGTATCGCTGGAGCACTCCAATGGCCCACATACATTGGCTCATACCGTCCCTAGGGCTCAGGCGTCTGGCGCGGTCCATCACAGATACGCACCGTTCAAGATCCGGTATCGTGCATTCATAAAAGAGGCCTGCCGCACGGGTGCGCAGTTCTGAAACGCTTAGATTTTCATCTGGGATTTCACCAATACGGTTGTTGTCCAGTGAGTTGACGAACAACCGCAACTTTGCGTCAACTTCCCCAGCCACTTCATCCGTGAATGCAAAAAGATCAGTGGCTTCATCCTCAAAAACATCTGCCCAAACCGTTGCGGCGTCGTCAAGAAGCACCAGCGAGAGATTGACCCTTGCCCGGTTACCCGACCGGCGGAACCTGCCGCGAAGGTTGTAAGTTGTTCTTCCTGTCGTGCCGATGGACATGTCGCGCACCTTGATCCCCGTACGCCGGGACAATCCGTAGACAATCTGCTCGTGCAAATCCTCAGCGGCAGCCTTGGTTTCTTCGTCAGGCGGTGCGGCAACAAGCCTTTCAACTCCTATAGTAGGCACCTCGTTGGAGCGGCTGCTGACGGTTAATTTATCTGGCCGCCACTGGAAGCACTGAATTGGGCGAGGGATATTCTTTAGCTTGAAACTGCCCGCATCCGAGAAACCCGCGCATTGTTTTTCTGATAGCTGATTGTAGACATCGGCGGAAATTAGAACGCCCCCAGGCGGCGCCTCGGTCTGCAGACGACAAGCAATGTTTATGCCTGTTCCGTACAAGTCGGTTTCATCTTTTACGATATCACCCATATGGATGCCCATGCGCAGTCGAGTGTTCGGGTGTTCCGCAAGGCCGCTCTGCACTTCCAGAGCCGCAAGAACGGTCGACGCGGCATTTGGATAGGCCACAATCCAGCCGTCACCCATCCGTTTTAGAACTTCACCTTCATGCTTTGCGACAATTGGCTCGAAGAGTTTGTCACGCAATTCATGGACCAAGTCGATTGCAGCGCTTTCGTCCTGCGCCATCATTAATGAGTAATCCACCAGATCGGCTGCCTGAATGAACGCAAAACGGCGTGACATGTTGTTTCTGTTTCTCCCCAAATACTCTCAGGATGCCAATTTTGGGTCTCGCAGAATGGCGGGTCTCAACTCTTCGAGACTTACTGGTCATAGGGGCGTTGTCAAACCAAATGGCTTTAACGAGTGCGGCCGCTCTGGGCTCGATGCGGACATTCAGTTAATAACGCCCAATGTCTGCAATGCGGACAATGCCGTTGTTTACGTGGCTTCGAAACTCTAGCCGTGTAGGCGAACAGAACAGAAGGCTGCTCTTGCTATAAGGCGGAGTCTCAGATGGCGAGTTTGGCGTATTTCGTTGCGGGCGTGCCGGCCTGTAGCCATAGTCCTGACCGAACGAAGTAGGAGATGCACCTCATGCCCGCCCGCAACAGATTTGCCGAACTGCATGCCGAGATCACTGAATGGCGGCGGGACATTCATGCTCATCCCGAACTGCGGTTCGAAGAACATCGAACTGCTGCAAAGGTGGTCAAATTGCTCACAGAGTTTGGCTGCAATGATGTGGTCTCTGGCGTCGGCCGGACCGGGGTCGTGGGCGTGATTCACGGTCGAACGCAGGCATCAGGCAAGGCGATTGGGTTTCGAGCGGACATGGACGCATTGCCAATTCCGGAAACCACAGGTTTATCGTACGCCTCGACTAATCCTGGCGTTATGCACGCATGCGGTCATGACGGACATACTGCAATGCTGCTTGGTGCTGCGAAATACCTAGCCGAAACGCGCAATTTCAACGGTACCGTAGTGCTGATATTCCAGCCCGCTGAGGAAGGTAGCGGTGGCGCGCGCGCGATGCTTGACGATGGATTGATGGACCGTTGGGGCATTCAGGAAATTTATGGGATGCATAATTGGCCGGGCATTCCAGCTGGTCAGTTTGCAGTGCGCGACGGACCGCAAATGGCCGCTACTGCGTTTTTCGAACTCACAATCAAAGGCAAGGGAGGCCACGCAGCGCTACCTCATATGGCGGTGGATACAACGGTGGCTGCTGCGCAGGTGATTACCGCGCTACAGACCATCGCGGCACGCAACATCGACCCGCTAAAATCCGTTGTTGTTTCCACCTGTGGACTGCGCAGTGACAGCAATACCTTCAACGTTATCCCGGACGAGATAAAATTGCGTGGTACGGTGCGCTATTTCGATGCTGATGTACATGAGATCGTGCAAAAACGCCTAGGCGAGCTTGCCGAACTGACGGCGCAGGCAAACGGTGCAAAAGCACATCTAGATTACACTTCACGCGTGCCACCCACCATCAACAACCCAGAGGCCGCTGCGCGCGCTGCTAAGGTGGCACAGGCAATTTCCGGCGATGTTATCCGTGAATTCGACCCGGTCATGCCCGGCGAGGATTTCTCTGAAATGCTGGCCGAACGGCCCGGAGCTTATCTCTTCATCGGCAATGGTGACAGCGCTGCCCTGCACAACCCGGCCTACGAATTCAACGACGACATAATCCCGGCAGGCAGTACATGGTACGCAGAGATGGCGGAGAGGCGCATGCCAATTTGATCAGGAGTAGCTGTCCCAATATGACAACCGCTGTACTAAGAAACCTGTTTCCCGGTTAGATGGTTTGCCGTCGGTTGGTTAGTAGGAAGAGATGACTTTGCACTTAAGTCATGCTCTTTCTTGCGGCTATTCCTGGGCCCTGTGCCGCTTCGATCGGCAGCAGATCTTCTCGAAATTGCGGTTATGCTGCGGGCAGCAGTCGCCGCTTGTAGCGGGCCTTGCGCTTCCACAAAGGATTGGCAGATCGAATACGCATAGGTCATGATTTCTGGCGAGAAGGTTTCGAATTTTGTGAGGGTAGCCACAGTTAGAAAGAGAGCCATGCCTCGCATGAACAAATGATAATGTTGAAGAGGGTTCTGCACTTCGCGCTCGATCAAACGGGAAAGGCAGTATCCGCCTAGTCAACGGCACCTTCCCGCGTAAGAATTTGTCCTTACAGTTCGTAGTTTTCCAAATACGTCGGATTTCGCTCCGCGCTGCGCTGATTGGCACGATTTGAGTCGTCCGGTTAGACCGTTAGTGCGGTTTGGTTAAATGACGAACAGATTGCTGTTCAGATTTAGATAGCAAGCGGAATCTCCCAATCGACTAACGGTCTACTGGACAAGGTGTAAGAAATCCTATGGTTAAATCGACCAAACCTTGTGCGGCACATGCTTGAGCATGAAGCTAATCAGCGAAAACTCGACCGTCTGTTTTAATCAAAACGCATGCCCACCATCACCCGTGTATTGAATTTGTGAGACATTATCGCAAAAAAGCCCCGCGCAGAGGCAGGAGTTATTTGGCCGCTAGCCCATTGTTGCGAGAACTGCGACGCGCCGAACTCGTACCCCCTCATTAAAATCGTAAATCCCCATCAAGGCGCGCCGCCTCACTCTGATAGATTTGCCGTTTGTTCAAATTGCGCCCATGGGATGAAAAGTGCGGTAGCCTTCTGACATTCAAAAATCGCAATTCAATCTTCGAACAGATAATGAAAAGCTCGTGGGGCGACACGCCGAACTCAACAACCCCCTAAAATCCGGCTAGAAAGACCGGATCACCCAAAAATCTTCACGTGCCGCCCACGGGAAGAGGATCGCATTGTGGCAAAGTTGTGTCCACGGCTCGTTCTGAAACTTACTGTTCGCACTTTGGAAACAGACTATTTCGACTGAGCTTGCCGTATTACGGGAATCCCCCAATTTTAGGCAAGGCGCCGATTGAGTAGTGTGGGATCACATTATCAACTTACCCCCTCGTGATGAAGATAGGGGCTGGCCCGAACCCCCTCAGCCAGCCCCTACGATTGTTCTAGGGTCAGGACCTTTTAAAACGCCCCAACCTCAATCGCAGCTATTGTAAACCGAAGACGTTTGAAAAATTCGGGCTATGACCGCTGAGCGGACAAACCTGACATTCGGAACTACTCCGTGTAGTCTATTGGGATTGATTAGGGAGGCTTCGAAATGACCAATCCCAATGAAGTCGCACATCATTACCATTCTGGTCACTTGCTCAAGCGGATTTCCGATGGTTGCGCAGCACTGGACTTGACGCCGCCAATTTCCCACGACGCTTTGGCCCCGGTTGACGAGTTTCACATTGGCGGACGCCTCGCGACCGAACCGTTTGTGAAGGCTCTCGGCCTTTCGTCCGAAAGCCGGGTTGTCGATTTTGGATGCGGTCTCGGTGGTCCGGCGCGCTATGTCGCTGCGGCTACCGGGGCGCATGTAACTGGCGTCGATTTGACCGCTGAGTTTGTAGAAACAGGACGCGCTCTTACAGAATGGACAGGTTTGTCTGATCGGGTGCAACTCATCGAAGGCAGCGTGCTCGAGTTACCGTTAGAAGCCGCGTCAATGGACGTCGCATATATGATCCATGTTGGCATGAACATCGCGGACAAATCCGGCATAGCGCGTGAGGCAAAACGGGTTCTCAAGCCGGGAGGCATCTTTGCAATCTACGATGTGATGCAAGTGGGAGAGGGGGAAATGGACTATCCTGCGCCTTGGGCGTCTTCTTCAGATCAAAGTGCGCTTGCTCCGCCTGATACATATGAGGCTGCTTTGAAGTCCGTTGGTTTTGAGGTGAGTGACCGGATCGACCGCACTGCATTCGCTAAACAGTTCTTTGCGGATCTGGCAGCCGCGCAAAGCCGTTCAGATGGCCCTCCACCTTTGGGTCTTCATCTGATCATGGGCGAAGACACTGCACTTAAGGTTCAACACATGGTTCGGAACATCGAACGTGGTTTGATTGCCCCAATTGAACTTCACGCGCGCTTGCCAGTTTAGACCACTGTCCATTTGGTGGTTGTACGGTCTGGTCAAACATTTCTGGATGACATCCGTTTGATGTTTAGTCGCCTAAATCAGAAATAACGGACTTTAGACGACGGATGGCTTCCGCGCTTATGCGATCCTTGTCCACAGTGAGGGAATAGCCCTCATCCTCCTCGTGGATGATCGGGCTCTCTCGCGCAGCGGCTTCGTAGGTTGCTGTTGCCGCGTACGTGCGAATCGGGTTTTGAAATCCTTTCACCTGAACCGGCTCACGCTCTTCAACCGAGAGCCAATCTTTCACCAAAGAATAGGTTTCTGCTGCCAGCAATATGCCTCCAGGATCGCATTCAGCCTCAAGCCTTGCAGCAAGATTTACTTCTCGCCCAATTGCAGTGTAATCCATCCGATCATTGGAACCGAAATTGCCTATTGTGCAGTAGCCCGTGTTGATGCCTATGCGGGCCTGAAATGGTCGATCAATCAAGCCTTTGCGCCGCCATCCAGTTTGTAGGTCGTTCAAGGCGCGTTGCATGTCGATCGCCATCCGAACGCAAGCGGCTGCATCTTCCTTTGCGCCCAGACTTTCGGGTTCGCCAAAATACAGCATCATCGCATCCCCAATGAACTTGTCGAAATATGCGCCGTGTCTCTGGGCGATCTTGGACATTTCCGACAGATACTCGTTCAGTAACGAGGTCAGTTCCTCTGCTTCAAGCTGATCAGTAATCTCGGAAAAATCGACAATGTCGGAGAAGAATATCGTGAGTTTGCGGCGGCGACTCTCGATAGCCGCTTGCTGGTTACCGGCTATAATTGACCGATAAAGTTGAGGCGGCATGTACTTGGCAAGCTGTTTGGATACGTTCTCCAGGGTCTTGTTCGATTCACGCATTTGGTTCAGCAAATACAAGTTATCCAAAGCGATATTTGCCTGCGCTGCAAACGTCTTGAGAATATCGAATTGCTCTGTTTGCAGCTTACCGATCGAATGCCGCAACACGGCAAGAGCTCCAACGGTCTGCCCACCTTGAGAAATTGGGACCATCGTTACGGCCCGCGCTCCAGACGCAAGGAAGTTGCCAGCACCAATTCGAAACTGATCTTGTGCCGCCGCGACGTCTGGCAAATCAATCGCCTTGCCATTCAAAATGACGTGGCCGTGGATAGTCTCTGGATGAAGAGGAGCTGGAAAGCGGCGCCGCCAAGCCTCGACACCAGCTGGTTCTGGGCCGGAGATTGCGCCCAAAATCAGTTTGTTTCCTTCCCTCAATCCGATGCTGATTGTCGATTTTGGAAACAGTGTTTGACCCGCTTCAACAATGGAGTTGAAAACCGGTTGGGGATCTCTAATAGAGCTGTTTACCACGTCCAGGATTTTGGCCGTCGCCACTTGTCGATCCAGCGCTTCCTTCAGCCGGATTTCCAAAGCCTCTAACGCGTCAGCTGTTTTGTTGGGCGGATCAGGCACGAGGTCCGGTTGCGATGTTCTCTGACCCTTTGACATGTCGATCATCCTTTTGGGTGATTAACTATCAACCAGGTCGTAATGTTTGATGGATCGAGACTCGACGAGCTCCGCTTTTGCTGGATCAATGTGCGGGCTTTGGTAGTCGCCAACAGTTCGTGAGCATCAATGATTTTAGTTATCCGGATTTCAACGTAACAAACGACAACCACTCTGTAAATTTAACGACGTCAGAGTCAGTAGCGCGATTTTACGAAGGCTTTGATGTTAAGAAGGAAATGACGCAGGATGAAACCTTCCATTCAAACGCCAAGGCAAAATGACTTCTCAGTTCTGATCCTCAGCATGATTGGTGGGACTACCTGAAATCCTTGTTCCCGCATCTTAAAGAGTTCGCATTTAACTGCGTTTGCAATGCGACCAGAATCACGCCTTGAATACGCCGTTTCTCACAGCTACGAAATCCACAAGGTGAGGAACATAGTCGTTCGGTCCGTCACCCCCAGCGGCAAGCGCCATTGCAAAACTGTTTTTTGCGGCGTTTCCGATTGGATTGGACAGCCCCACTTCATCTGCCATGGCTTCTAGGTAACGCAAGTCTTTTAGAGCATTGGATAGAGTGAATTTGTGAGACTCTCGATTGCCTTCAACGGCGTACCCCATGAAGGTTTGATAAAACCCGCAATCCATCCTGCTGCCACGAATGACCGAGTCGAATTCCTTGGTGGATATTCCGACTTTTTCGGACAGTGCCAACGCTTCCGAATAGAGCGCCGCATATCCCAGTGAAAGAAAGTTATTCAGAAGCTTCATTTTGTGCCCTGCAGCACATGGGCCGATGTGAACGATGGTCTTTGCCCAAGCTGCGATAACAGGCTTCAGCCGCTCAAAAACAACAGGATCAGCGCCGACCATGGTCGCCAGCTCTCCATTCTGTGCCTGCACGGGTGTCCCGCCCAACGGCGCGTCCGCCATATGGTGACCGGCCTGCGCTAACTTATTCGCGAGTGCCATAGTGGAATTCGGGTCTGACGTGGAGCAGTCTACAATGACGCTACCGGCCTGCATGGACGGCATCATGGCTGCCACGATTGCCTCGACCTGAGGAGAACCGGGCGCACAAACATGGATAACTGATGACACTGCTGCAAGCTTCGCGAGGTTTTCCGCCTCCGTCGCACCCTGGGCGACCAACTCATCGACAGGTCCACGGTTTCGATGAGCAATCACATTAACTGTAAAACCGGCTTTTAGCAGATTTGAGGCCATGCCTTGACCCATCAAGCCAACACCAACAAATCCGATCGTTTCTTTGCTCATCGGGGTCTCCCTTTACCATTAACGGAGAGTCAGTGTGGACTAGTATAGAATGAAAAAGCAATGGCGGCTTAACTTTGCTTCGTGAACCAAGGCGCAGGACGCAGCGAATGAACGTTTCTAGTCCTTTTCGACAGATGCTTCGCTTGAACCAAATGTCTACATTGGGCTCGGTGAGGTCATTCGCCTGAATACCGCGAGCGACCGCTATGCGGACTAAGCTGCCGCTCGCAGCAACTGCGAAAAACAGCATGCCAAAAAGTAGCTGTGCGCTACCGGGAAACGTCAGCTGCACAAAGTTTTTTTGGTTTCATTTTTTGCTAGTAAGTTCCGTCGCCGCTTTCTTCCAATGGCACTTCGTATCCTGCTAGTCTTAAGCCCTCCATTATTCTTTCAATCAACTCATCGGGCATGCCTCTCGCGCGGTAAGGCGCACGCGGATCCTTGTGGAAATTGGGAAACTTTGTCTTCAGCTTCGCCACAGTCTCTTCGGCCCTTTTTTTGTCCCCGTTGAGCGCATAACAAGCAGCAAGACTGGCCAAAGTGTGGTGAGACGTGGCCCCCTTGGAAAGAGCTACGTTTATAGCTTCCTCGTAGTCGCCTTTGCTGATCGCATAGAGATGTTCGGCATTTCTGAAGCCGGGGTGTAATTTCGGGTTGAGCGCCCTTGCCCGTGCAATCCATTCGATGCCGTTTTCGAAGTCGCCCGAATAGGCCAGGAATATCCCCAGATCAGCCAGAATCCATGAGTCATTCGGGTTTAATTCGACGGCTTTCTGGGCGTATTTGTGGAACACGTCCATGCTTTCTCCCAGCAGGCGGCTTCGCACCGCCAATGAATAGTAGGCGTCCGGGTTGTCACGATCCGCAGCGATTGCATTTCTGGCGGCTTCCTCGCTGAGCTGCGCCCAGTTTGGATCGACATCGTAGGAGTTTTTATAGGAATCTAGATAGTTGTAGGCCAACCGTGACCAAGCCAGGGAAAACCCCGGTTCCTCCCTAACCGTGCGCAGAAGGCAGTCCCGCGCCCTGCGGTGTTCAGGCAACGCAAATGTTTGATAGAACCAGTGCGCCGTCATGTAGCACTCGTAGGCGTCAAGGGTTTCCGGCGCTTTTTCTCTGATCAACTGGAGCATCTCCGTTTTGAACAAAGGCGCATCGCTTGATCCAACCAACGAGGCGATCTTCCGCGCGATCTCAAGCTGCACATCCAGAACGCTCGCAAGGTTAAGGTCGCGTTCAAACGGCCCCGGCGCTTGAAGCTGCAAGCAGGTCCGAGCATCGATGAAGGTGGTCGTCACCCGTATTTTCTCGTTCGACCGCTGCACAGTTCCACCGAGGATGTAATCGGCACCGGCTTCATCTCTGATTTTTCTGCAATTGGCATTATCCCCAAATGCAACGCCCGTTTCAGGTGCCAGCACGAACAAGTTCGAAAACTTCGCAAGCAAAGCGTTGATGTCGCGGGTGAGACCATTACTGAAGTATTCATCCGCCGGGTCGCCACTCACGTTTTCAAAAGGTAGGATCAAAATGCGCGGTCCGGTCGGCAGGGCTTGTTCCTGGTGTGAGGGATATAACTGGTACACAGCCAACGCGAGAACCACGGCAGCCATCGCCACCAGCGAGCCGACTTGACGCGCCCCCCAGCGCGACATTGGTTTCACAGATTTTTCGGCGGGCCAGGTCCAGATTTCGACGCTTTTCGTGATATTCTTCAGACTATGCACACCGGAATACCCGAACGTGGCATCCACCTTGCCCAAGACCTGATCTGCAACCGGTTTGGACATGATGATCCCATCCGGCGGCGCAAGCGCCTCAAGCCGCGCTGCAATATTGACACCATCACCCAGGAGGTTTCCGTCCTGATCCATCACATCGCCCAGATGCACACCGAAACGGAACCTCATCTGTCCGGCTTCCGGTTTTCCGGTATTACGCGCCTTCACTGCTTCCTGTGAACTCAACGCGGCCCGCACCGCTTCCACAGGGCTTGCGAATTCAGCAATCACGCTATCACCGGCACTGCCAAAAATGCGCCCCTCGTGGCTCTCGATCTGGGCATCAATCAATGCTCGGCAGGCTGTCAGTTCTGCCAACGCGGCTTCTTCATCCTCGCCCATCAACCGGGAATATGCCACAGCATCCGCGACGAGGATAGTGGTCAATCGGCGATCCATCGTTGCCTCCCGGTGAACCGATAGTACACAACGCGCGCGCAGTTTTGTAGCGTGCAAATTAATGCGCTGTTTTCCTTTGCCAGCGAAACATCCGGTTTTGGCTATATGAGGAAAATCTTGCTGCGGGCGCCACCGAAACGGAACAAAATTATCTGAACGTTCCCTTCGTAAAACCCGAAGATTTCAAAACTCCCTATACGAGTCCGGCCTACTGGCCGACTAATTACCCACGTGGTCCGATTGACCGGTCGCCAGCGGATTCCTCAACCAAAGTGATAACCCTTGGAACGGGCGACCCGCCACCCAATCCCTACCGTTTTGGTCCAGCTCACGCGGTGATCATAAACGGATTTCCATATTTTGTTGATGCCGGCGAAGGCTGGTTCAGGTCACTTGGGAAGGCCGTCCTTTCTCAGGGCGCAATGGATCTGGCAACCGTTTTTGATCTACAGAACATCAAGTATATGTTTCTGACCCATCTGCACGAAGATCACACGGTGGGATTGCCATCTTTCATATCGGGCCCGTTCAAGTTTGGCCCCGGCCCCGACAAGAAGATTTATGGACCCGAGGGCGTTGACGAGATGATTGCCAATATCAACGCCGCTTGGCGGCTCGACAGGAACGAAATGTTCCAGGGCTCGACAACCCAAAAGGCCGACGGAGCAACCGCAATCGGCGTGCCGGTCTGGCCATCGACCGATCCCAAAGGGCGGCTAATTTACGAGGACGACAACGTAACGGTCGAAGCATTCCCAACAGAGCACGGTTTTCTTCATCATACCTATGCTTATCGGTTTACCGCCAAGCCGGACGGGCGCGTTATCGCGTTTGGCGGCGACGGGCACTACTCTGAAGGCCTTGTCAACGCGGCAAAAGACGCTGACGTTCTGGTCATTGAAAGCATAACGAGAAAGAACATCATGTTTGTGGTCTGGGGTGGCGACACGGAAGACGAAAAAGTGAAGATTATTGGTGCCTACCACATGTTTCCAGAAGACATGAAAAAGGTTCAGGACGACAGTGGCGTCAAACAGATCGTCATGACGCACGTCCAAAACTATAACGACCCCGAGCATTTCGACCGTCTGAGTGTACTGAAGGAAATGCAGGATGCTGGCGTCACGAACATCCTCATGGCCGAAGACGGCGACATTTACTGAACGGACGGCCAGCACAAAGGGAAAGCCCTGTCGGGCTTTTCCGTCAAAAGTACCAAAATGAAACCTTTTATCACAGACGTGATCTTTGCATCCGTCAGTGTTCCAAGCCTACGCCGATCCAGACCTCTGTAATCTTAGGCCGATACACCAAATTTCGCAAATTCCGTTTTATGCGCATTGCGGCCATTCAAGCATTTTGCAGCATCGATCAAAGTGGGCTCGCTGCAGACGTTCGCTGCGCAGTGCATCAGTGACCGCTATGCGGACAAAGCTGCCCTTGGCCGCGATGTAACTCCATCAAGGTCGTTCCAGTCGTCGCTCCGCGAGCAAAAGCGACACCACCATGGTCCCTCTCTCGGAAAGCCACAATGCCTTATCGACCGGCCTTATGTGGCAGCAACAAAGCATAGAGGGCTTTGTTCATTGGTGCCTCCTGTCCCCATTTATCGGACAAACGTGCTGCAGCACCCGATATCCATTCGATCTCAAGCCGCCTACCATGTTCGACATCAACTGCGGTAGAGGCCCGCATGGTTGGTGGAAGCGCTTGCACCCGCTCCCATGTCTTTGCTTCGATGTCATCCGGCAGAGCAACTCCAGAAGCACGGCCCAATGTTGCGGTTTCACTCAGAACTTGCCGGAAGACGGCAGCCAGTTCTGGGATACCTGTGATGTCGGCAATGGTGCAGCGCGCTGCAGCGGTAACACCTGATACGGCTGAAAAGAGAACAAATTTGGACCACAGTTCGCACTCGATATCATCTGTTTCCGGCGCCGCAACGCCCGCGTCAGTCAATGCCTGCTGGAGTGCCGCAACTCGGTTCGAGGGGCGACTGTCGCGTTCGGCAAACACAAATTGGTTGAACTCTCCGGTTTGTGTTATCACTCCTGGGGTCGAGATGGTTGTAGAAACCTGCGCCATTCCATTGGCGACATTGGCCTCGGGTAATATCTTCGCAAGTCGGTCGGAGGCCTCCACGCCGTTCAAGAATGGCACGACGACAGTATTGGTTCCCAACAGAGGTTTGCAGACCTCGGCAGCGGATTCCAGATCATCTCCCTTGACCCCAAAGATGATCGCGTCGACCTCTCCGACCTGGGATGTATCATCCGTCGCAATCCATGGGTGGTGGGTGAGCGTGCCGCTGGATGTTTCAAGTTTGAGACCGGTCTTGGAAATGGCCTCCAGATGCTCTCCGCGCGCAATGGTCGCGATTTGATGCCCACGCAAGCCCAATTTTACAGCTAGATAGCCACCAATTCCACCTGTCGCTACAGTCGCGATCTTCATAGTCTCCATCCATTTTCTAACAACGAAAAGAGGATAGCACGACTGTCAACTCTGGGCTCAGAGCAGCCGTTTGCTGGGCTCTGTTTGAGTGACCGCTACGCGGACAAACGCGCCATTTGTGTCTGCTAACCGCACATCAGCGTTCAATCGCCCTTCGAGCGCCTGCTCGGAGGACAAATCACCAATTTTTTAGTGCATCAATTTTGGGTTAAAGAAAGCTCACTCTTTTGATTATGATGAATCGTCACCATTCTTCGTGGCTGAAGTAATCCAGTTTCTTAAATCCGGTGCAATTAGTCAGAAGTACCTCTAAGACGCTCGGATCTACGGCGCAGCAATTCAAGTGTTGCTAAGAGAGCTATGGATAGAAGCACCAAAAGCGTTGCTACCGCGAGGATCGTTGGATTTATCTGCTCGCGTAGCCCTGAAAACATCTGGCGAGGGATTGTTCTTTGTTCTGGACCCGCCAAAAACAACACCAAGACTACTTCATCAAATGAAGTTACGAAAGCAAACAGTCCTCCAGAGATGACACCAGGCCGGATGATCGGAATAACCACATCGAAAAACACTTTAGTTGGCGAAGCTCCTAGACTAAGGCCAGCGCTGAATAGTGAACGATCAAAGCCAGTCAGTGTTGCGGTGACAGTGATGATAACGAACGGTACGCCAAGGGCTGCATGAGCAATTATTAGGCCAGGGTAGGTGCTGACCAAATTAAAGCTGGTATAGAAAAAGAACATGCCGGCAGCGATGATGATTAATGGCACGATCATGGGCGAGAGAAGAAGCGCAGTGATCAAGCGCTTAAATGGCATCCAAGGCGACGCGAGACCAACCGCCGCAAGTGTTCCCAATCCTGTTGCTAAAATCGCAGCGGCGATGCCCACGACAAAACTATTCCAGATGGCAAGCGTCCATTTCTGGTCCTGTGCGATTGCCTGGTACCAGCGCAGGGAAAAGGCATCCGGGTCTAGCGAAAGCATACCTTCAGTGAACGTAAAGAATGGTTCTGCATTGAAAGACAGGGGCACAATAACTAAAATTGGCAACATCAGAAAAACGAGTACCAGGTAAGCTGAGAAACGCAGACTATAATGTCCAGCGATGTGCCAAAAGGTAAAATACTCTGGGAACTTCCGCATCGCTCTAACCCAGTTTGATATTGCCCGCGCCCACGAACCGGTCATAGAGCCAGTAGAGCGCAAGGATTAAGAACAACAGAAGCGAGCCAAGGGCAGCTGCAAGCTCCCAGTTGTTGGATTGCTGCATGTGAAAGGCGATGATGTTTGAGATCATCTGGCCATCCGTGCCCCCAACCAATGCCGGAGTGATGTAGTAGCCCACTGAAATTATGAAAACCAACAACGCGCCCGCTGACAGGCCCGGCAAGCTCATCGGAAGGTAAATGCGAAGGAAGGCCGGGATCGGTGGGCTGCCCATCGACATTGCCGCGCGCATGTAACTGGGATCAATGCCACGCATGACCGAATAAAGCGGCAGGATCATGAAGGGCAACAGGATATGCGTCATCGCAATGATGGTCGAGAATTGCGTATACAACATCTCAAGTGGCGCATCGGTCAGACCCAGGGCAAGCAGGGTGGAATTAACCACTCCGTTTGTTTGTAACAGTGCGATCCATGCGGTGGTTCGCACAAGAAGCGAGGTCCAGAAAGGCAACAGGACAAACACCATCAGGAGGTTCGCCGTTCCGCTGGAGCTGTTGGCCATGAAATAGGCTAGCGGGTAACCAAGAATAACAGTCAAAATCGTTATGATCAGCGCCATCCGAAGCGTCTTGCCATAGAGCTTGACGTAAATCTGCGTCTCGCGGCGTTGGATGCCGCCGTCAGGGTCATTCTCGAGGTCGAGCGCAGTCAGGTAGTATCCGGCGGTATAGACCTGACCGGTTTTTTTTAGTGCTTGCCAGATCTCTGGTTCTGCCCATTTGGCGTTAGCATCAATCAGGATCGCGGCGCCATTATTGGCTAGCTCGCTGTCATCAACACGACGCAGCTTGCGAGCGGAGGATTTGATGACGCTGGAGGACCCGGGAAGGGCACGATTCACTTCTTCCGCCAGTTGACCAGAAGTGCGATCGTTGGCGAGCCTCTTTAGATCAAGGGCGAAGATGCTAAGAATCTCATCGCTTGGACGTTCCTCGCCTTGCCAGCTTGGCAGTTTTTCGAGCGTCTCGGGTACGAGGCTGGCAACAGTCGGATTATAGACACCGCGGTACAGCATCGAGGCTATAGGTGCGACAAATGAGAAACCAATAAATGCCAGAAGGGGCACAACGAACAGAAAAGCTCTCCAACGCCGTGACCGGTATTCACGCGCGGCGTTACGGGCATCTTCGCGGCTCAACCCATCTGGGGTGACGCTGGTGGCTTCGGGCAATTGTTCGTCTCCGGTCGATGAACCTGCGCCGATTGAACGGCGCAGGTTGGTGCTCTTAGACTATTGAAGCAGCCACTCGTTGAACTTTTCGCCTAGTGACTCACCGTAGTCGGCCCAGAAGATGCCGTCTGCTTTGACACCTTCGTCAAGATGTGCTGTCGGCAGATCCTGCTTTACGTCATCCGGCAAAAGCGCCTGAGCAGACTTGCGCGTTGGGCCGTAAGCCACGTCTTGCATACCTGACAGAGGCACGGTTTGAGTTGCGAATTTGACGAACTCAAGCGCAGTATCGAGCTTATCAGTACCTTTCATGACCGACCAAACATCAAGGTCATAGACATGGCTATCCCAAACCATTGTGAAGGGGGCGTTTTCTTCCTTGATGGCGGCGAAGATACGACCATTGGCGGACTGCACCATCTGGGCACCACCGTCGTTCAGAAGAACAGGTGCTTGTGACCAGCTATCATACCAAACGATATCGTCTTTGATTGTGTCGAGCTTCGCGAAGGCTCGTGCCTGACCTTCATCGGTGGATAGAACGTCATAGACCTCGTCTGGTGCCACGCCATCGGCCAGAAGGGCCCATTCCATGTTTACCTGTGGACGTTTGCGCAGGCCGCGCTTGCCGGGGAACGCTTCCGTATTGAAGAAGTCTTCGATCGTTGTAGGGCCGTCGGAATACGCATCGTTGTTGTATGCGAAAATAATGGTCCAAACGATGTTCCCGACGCCACATTCGTGCAATGCCTCGGGAATAAAGTCCTCGGCAGCGGGTGTGCCGTCGTCGCCCGGAGGCAAAATCGAATGATCGATGACTTCCAAATACCCTTCCGAGCAAGCACGCTCTAGGTCGATCACCTCGATATCAACAACATCCCATTGGATGTTGCCGGATTCGCTTTGCGCTTTCATTTCGGCGACGCCGCCGCCGTAGTCTTCAAACAAAACGTTGACGCCGCTGTCGGCCATATATGGGTCGATCATGTGTTTCTGTTGTGCCGCCCCGTAAGCGCCACCAAACGACGTCACGGTCAGATCTTGTGCCATGGCTCCCGATGAAACCATTGCCAGTGCAGCAGCATATGTAAGCAATCCAGAATTTCTAATCACATTCACCTCCTGTTGTCGCGAGAAGCTTTGGGTCCCGCTTTCCCTTTCATTACTTCGCGCAACCTCATACAGGGAACGCAATGCAATCCGAAGTCAGCCACATCAGACTCCCGTCCTGGCCTTCTGAAAACTCAGGGGCGGACAAATCGTTCAGGACTTTGACAATAATCTCTGAACCGTTTGCCAGCCTGAAATAATAACGGATGAAATCGCCCACATAGATGCGCGTTATGAACGCCGCGGTCACCTCGTTGTCGTGATCATGCGATGTCGGGTGTATGAACAGCTTCTCGGGTCGTACCGACACACGACAACCGGAATTCTCGGTCAACCCTTGGCCAGCCATAGCAACCACGGTTTCGCCGCCCGGCGTAACGACTTTGGCCTGATCGCCTGAGATCGACTGAACGTGGCCATCGATAAAATTATTCTCGCCAATGAACTCGGCCACGAACGCATTTGAAGGCCGCTCGTAGAGTTCCGCGGGCGGGGCGCATTGCTGTACGACTCCGTCGTTAAAAACAGCGATCCGGTTGGACATCGACAGCGCCTCGGATTGATCATGCGTCACGTATATGACAGTAACCCCCAATTGCTCGTGTAGGCGCGAGATCTCATACTGCATTTGTTCGCGCAGCTTCTTGTCCAACGCACCCAGCGGCTCATCCATAAGGATAAGCGTCGGCTCAAAAATCATCGATCTTGCCAAGGCCACGCGTTGTCTTTGACCACCAGAGAGCTGGCCGGGATAACGTCCGCCAAACCCGTCCAACTCTACGAGCTTAAGCGAGGCAACCACTCTGGAATCTATTTCAGCCTTTGCCACTTTCCGAACCGAAAGCGGGTAGGCTAAGTTCTCCGCCACTGTCATATGCGGAAACAGCGCGTAGTTTTGAAACACCATCCCGATATTTCGACGATAGGGTGCGATACGATTGATCGATTGCCCCTTTATTGCGATGTCGCCTGAGGTAACGCTCTCAAAGCCTGCTAGCATCATCAGAACAGTTGTTTTGCCGGAGCCTGAGGGACCAAGAAGAGTGATGAACTCTCCTTCTTCGACTTGCATATCGAAACCCTTTACGACCAAGTTCTTTTGGTCGTAAGTTTTTTTCACGTTATCAAATACGAGAAACGGTTGTGATTTCCCAGCTTGTTGTTTGTGGGCATCCATGTTTTTCGCCACTATGTTGACCATTCATGTTTGCCGCCGTTATGGGGGCTGAAAGCAAGTAAATCGTGTATTCCGGCAAACTGCAACTTATCGTTTTATATCTATAAAATGAGGCTCTCGGGCAAAAAAAGGTCCGCGTTGGGCTCTAAGCCGACCTTGGAGCAAGCGCGGCATCTCAAAACTTGCACCGCTAGGCTTCGTTGAGGGCGGCCCAAGGCGGACCTTGGTCGCATCCTTGAGCGCCGCAATGCAGCTTCACCAAACCAGACATTCGTGCATCTCGCAGTATTCCGCTTCCCGAAATGACCGGGTCGCGGACAATGCGGCCACTAGCCGGACGCTCTTGAGCCTTGGGAAGCGAGGTATGCGTCTAACTCACTGACGAAACGGTCTGATCTGTCTGTGATCCATTCGACGAATAGCGCCCGCAGATTAGATTTCGCTCGGGGTCGCGCCCATAGGAGACGATAGGCGTACTTTGTCTGGCATATCATTGACGGTCCGAATGGCAGAATGAGCGATCCTGCTTTCAACGCGTGAAATGCTTCCACAATCCCGCAAAGCGCCAGCCCCTGACCCGCTGCCGCCGCTTGAAGCCCTGAACCTGTTCTAGAGATGCGTACGCCATGTTTTAGATGATCGCGGTCAAACCCAAAGGAATCGCCCCATGCTTGGAAGTCAAGCCATCCCGGGTCCTTGGTGCGATTGGTGACGTGGATGAGCGGTACACCCTTTAGCGATCGCACATACGGATCCAGCCCTTGCTGGTCTGCAAAAGCGGGCGAGCATACTGGGGCAACAAAATCACCGAAAAGCACGCGTTCTTCCAATACAGTGTCACGGGTGGGTCCGTATCTGATCGCAAGATCATAGTCTTCTCTCACTAAGTCGATATCGCGATTGGATGGGTCCAAGTATAAGTCCGCATCCGGGTATTGCAGGTGGAACTCCACAAGCATCGGCGATAGCCAATTTTCCGAAAAGGACTCCGGCAGGGTAATGCGTAGACGGCCAGCCGAGTAGTTCGGCTTCAGTTGCTCAAATGCCTCGGCAAGCCTTGCAAAGCCGTCTTCCAACAATTCCCGAACCCGCAATGCATCCTCAGTTGGCTCGATGCCCGAGCTGGAGCGAATGAACAGACTTTTTCCGAGGTAAAGTTCTAGGGACCGTACCCTTTGCCCAACTGCAGCCGGAGTAATTCCAAGTTCGTTGGCGGCCAGTGAAAAGCTCCCATGCCGCAATGTAGCCTCCAGCGCGCGCAACGCGTTCAAATGAGAAAGATGCATGTCGACACCCTAAAGGTTTCCTTTAGTGGGGCCAAATGAAATCAAGCGTGCAAAGCAATCGAACCCACCCATACTGAGCATTGGTGCATAGGATGTCGCCATGAAAAACAGAACCATGGGGAAGACGGGGAATGTTCACGCTTTATTGGGAATATTTGGCAGGCTCGATTGTGGTGCAGTCAGTCCTTGAAGAAATCGGTGCAGAATATCGACTACACTACGTGGACATGGGCGCAGACGGACATCGGACTCCAGATTTCCTGCGTCTAAACCCAACCGGCCGGATACCGGCGCTCGGCTACGCAGATGGCAAAACGATTGGAGAGACTGCCGCGATCGTTACGCTACTCGGCGAGATGTACTCTGGGAGCAGGGTCGCTCCAGCGCCCGGTGATGATAATCGTGGAGAGTTTCTGTATTGGCTGAATGTCATGACGACCTCAGGCTACATGACGGCAGCGCGCCTCGGGCACCCTGAGCGCTATGCGAACAGCAGCAAAGCGATCGAGGAGGTCGGCGCAAAAGCGGCTATCGATTACGATGCCTTTTTCGATGTGATCGAAGATGCAATTGCGGGCGATCCGTACTTCATGACGCGCGGTCTGACCGCACTGGATTTTTACGTCACAATGCTGACCGAGTGGCACGCCAACAAACAGTCTCTCTTTGGCTCACGACCCAAGCTCAGCGCGCTGTGTGAATCTGTGAATGAAAGCCGCTCCTACAAGGCCGCAATGGAGACACATGCACTTCCACAGACCTGAATATTCAAGCGGTCAGCCGAAATCTGCACTCTGGACTAGCGTCTGCGCAGGTGGAGCAATGCGGTCCCTACTTTCAGAGTTTTGATGCTAAACTAATTGGGCTTTAAGCAGATTATCTGCACTGGGCGGGTTCGGCGTTCTTCGATGTTTCGTGCAGCGTTTCGCACAATCTGCGGAGCCAATTTACCCAACAGGATATGAGTGTCAAAAACCGGCGCTTCGCCCTTTTCAACAAATGCTGCGTTTCGCAACAACGACTGGATTGGGCTCAAGGCAGTCATATGAGTCTTTCAGTCAGATGACGGCTTAGGAACGGAAAGCGATCATTGATGGTGGTCATTCCGAGAAATTTCGCCCGAAGGTCTGCATTGAACGGCAGCGGACGTTCGCTGAAATCTGCTGAACGTCTGCCAAGCGGACAAAGCTGCCGTTTCTTCAAAGCGGCGTATGAAGGTGATGTGTACTACCGTTTTACGAGCAAAGTTACATGACTTACTTCGATGCCACGCTCGTGCGTGAGGTTTTTTACATTTCGAAGCGAAGAGAGAACCACACATTCAGCTTCACAGCCGGACGAATGATCACGGGTCTTGTTTTTCAAGTACTTGGATGGCTACTTTGTTTTGTTGATTGGAAGCTACGACTGCCTCCTGCCCGCCTCGATCAAAGTTTTTCCGACAAGACCAACAAAAACACCCGCCGAACAACGTCGGCGGGCTAAGAACGATAGTTTGTTCCGGTGAGTGAGTACCGTTCTTTTGTTTTTTCTCTCCGAATTATCTGCTACCGATAAATTTTATCAACCTACCAATTAGAATAGATCGGCAAGACAATACTCGCCAAAAGTAGGCAAAAAACTAGCTAATGTACCGGCGCGAAGTGTCAGTTTTCTTAGTGAAGTCTAGTTTTTCCATTCTCCGGCGAGTCTCTTCGGTCTCTTGCTTTAAGCGGCTTAAATCGATTTCTAGTGAGTTTATATCTGCCTCGACAGCTTGCTTACGGGTGTACTCAATAACTTTCGTCAATGAGCGAAAACCGAACAAAGCGGCTGCTCCGCTGAGTTTATGAAGGTGAGATGCCAGTTCTCCTCTCTCATTCAAATCAGAAAGCATCTCATGTTCCACACAGAAATTGAACATCTCTTCGAAGAATTCCCGTAGAGCATTCTCCATTTGCGCTTGACCTAGTGTGTCACCAAGTTCTTGCAGTATTTTTGTATCAATTAAAGATGCATCTCCCCGCACAGGGTCCGAAACCAGCGGCTCTCCCAGCAATACCTTTTGGAGATCTCGGAGGCGAATTGGTTTGGTTGAAAAACCGTCCATGCCAGATTTCAAAGCATTTTTAAGATATTCCCCTTCATCGTAAGCAGAAAGACCGTGAATCCGACTGGTTTTGTTCGGGCCACCCGACATTCTGATCCTCTCTGTCAGTTTGCAACCATCAGTGTCAGGTAAACCAATGTCCATAAGAATGACATCATGCTTTGTGCTTATTGCCAATTCGTATCCTTCGTCCCCTGAGAGCGCACTTTGAACGTTGTGACCCAAGCTTGATAGCATTTCACAAAGAACCGAATTGTTGACAGCGTTGTCTTCAACGACGAGGACAGAAAGTTTCTGCACACTCGGGGCGGATCTTACTAAATTTAAGCGATCGACCTTAGGTCCATTTCGCGGAGATTCGGACGCTTTTTTCATGGGTATAGTCAGGGTAAAATGACTTCCGCGTCCCAACTGTGAGCAAACAGTAATGTCTCCCCCCATCATCCTCGCAATTTTTCTTGAAATTGGTAGTCCAAGCCCATCTCCCCTAGGCAGTCTACCTTTGTCTAGTGCAAGCGTCACATAGTCTTCGAAAACTTTTTCAAATTGGTTTTCTGGAATCCCGTCTCCCGTATCTGAGACGGTCAAAATTAAGTCAGTGATCTGCTGCGAAATGTTGCCGCGCAACTGGACATTGACACTTCCGACAGAAGTAAACTTGATAGCGTTTCCAACCAGGTTCGTGACGATTTGGCCGACACGCAATTCGTCAGCAATGAAGTAGCCGAACAAGTCAGGATCAAGGTCGGTTTTCAGTTTCAATCCTTTTGCCATCGCCAATGGTTCAAGAACTGCAATGGCTTGTGATATTTTATTGTGTGGGTTGAATTTAGCAGGTGACAGAACCAGAGATCCAGACTCTATTCGCGTAATATCAAGGGCTTCGTTTACCTGCTTCAGCAGAATTTCTCCAGACGCGATGGCCACCTCCAAAAAGTGGCTTTGTTTCTCCGTAAGGTCTGTGGTCTTGAGGAGGTCCAAAACTCCTAGAATGCCAGTGATAGGAGTTCGCATTTCATGGCTCATTATCTCCAAGAACCGCGATTTTGCCCTATCAGTTCGCTCTGCATTCTCCTTGGCCTCCAATAGCGCTCGCTCATTGCGCTTTCTTTCACTTATGTCCCTCAGGTAAACGGCAACCAAAGCGTTACCGGCCTTTGAAACCCTTATGACATTGACTTCAGCCGGGAATTCCTCCCCGTTTCGCCTAGTTCCTATAATCTCAACTCGCTTATTTTCTGAAAAACCAGAAAAAAGATTGGGAAGTTCGGTATTATCGGCCTCATTGCTTTCTTTGGAAGGTACAGCGGGCAGAATCGTGCCTTCAATTTTCTTACCTAAAACTTCCTTCTTCTTCGAGCCAAAAACACGCTCAGCAGCTTGATTAAATTCTACAATTTCTCCCTTCTCATTTCCAATCACTATAGCATCAAGCGAAGCTGAAACTGTCGACTCTAACCGGGCTGTCGTTTCGCGAAGTGCGAGGTCGCGCTTCCTTGATATCCGCAACATTTGGTACAAAAACAGAAGCACGGCAGCCAATAAAATGACGACTGAAGTTGCGATCACGCCAGCATTTCTAAGAGCTGATGAAAACACTTGTCGGCGAGCTTCAGTTCTTTCGGCTCCGATAGACACTCCCAGCAACGACAATTCTCTTGCCACTGGCTTGTAGAGTGTCGTCAAGTTGAAAAGTTCATCAACAACAGCGGGTAGGCTGTCGCTTTGAGTAAGTTTGGTAGCTTCTTCGGCGAAATGATGGAGTTGTTGCAACAGCTCCGTAGCACGGTTATCGCTCTCGATTATTTCTCGCGCAACTCCCTCACTAACGAGGTCAATTCGGCTCAAGGCGATCTGGGTCTGTATGTCGATCCTTGCACTGTGGGGGCTGAGACTTGAAGATTCCTCAAGCAAGACAGAACGCAAATTAGAAAACTCAGTGTCCAGCTGCAAAATTGTCCACTGGGCATTTTCGTTACCAGCAGTGGACAAAGCGCGCTGTTCAAGCCAAAGATTCCGCCCCAAGGCAACCACGAGCGCAACAAGAAATAACACGGATGCCGGAATAAGGATCCTAGCCAGTTTATCTTGCATCACAACTCCCTGAGACTCTGCCTTTTAGACTAGAGTCGCTTACAACTCATTCGTGAAGAACAATTCGTTGCAACTGCCAGATTGAGCGGGCGAAAGTCGTCTCTGTTTGATAGTCAGGACTGTCGTCAAACGGAAACATTATCCAGTAAGGTCCTTTTTCACGAACCGATATTGTGGCGCCGTCAATCCGGGTCGCGATTATCGGCACTTCCGACTCCAACTCTGCAACGGGCATTTCTATTGAATAGTCGTTCAAAGCGAATAATTTAAGAAGACTACCTTCGGCGTTAAGGTTTCCAAGCAGGCCGGAAACCGGCACGCCGCTGAATTTTCGGACTCCGTCAGTCCAAATTGTAGAAGTAGAAAAGGAAACCTGTTCCAACGAATCCAAGTCCTCCAATGAGAGTTCTATTTGCTCTCCACCAACAAGCACAACCGTCAATGGGATTGAATTTTGTGCGTTAGCTGATGAAAAACACATCGCGACAAGTGCTAAAACGATGCTCAGAACACTTTTTGATATCATAGAGTTGGCCTCCCCAAACGCATGGTGTTACATTGATGTTATCATTTAATTGGGCAGCGAACATACTGTAAGGAAAGCCGAGCCAATCGCCGCTTGGTGGACAATAGTTCTTATTCGGAGGCAACCTAGTTGTCGATGCGTACTATTTTACTAGCCGATGATCACCAACTGGTTCGCGATACCTTGGCCGCCTATCTGTCTGAAAAAGCTGGGTTTGAAGTAAAGGTAGCTTCAAGCGCTGAGGAAGCATACGTATCGCTTTCAGCTTTCAGAAATATCGATCTCGCCATTATTGACTATCAGATGCCAGGAATGGACGGGTTAGAGGGTCTAGTGAGACTCAGATCGCGGTTTCCAAACCAAAAAACAGTGATAATTTCCGGAGTAGCCTCTCCTGAAGTTGCGGATAAAGCCATTGAACTTGGGGCGCTCGCCTATTTTCCAAAGTCTATGCCTGTGGATTTGATGCTAGCTAGTATCAACGAACTGATTGCGAATAGTCCTGTTGATCACTCAAGTGACAATTCTCTGAAACAATCTGAAGATAGACTGAAAATCTATGGCTTAACAGCTCGAGAGAGGCAGATCCTCCAGATGCTGGCATCAGGTCAATCCAACAAATCGATAGCGCAAGATTTAAGTTTAAAGGAAGTGACCGTGAAGTTTCATATAACGAATATTCTCGGAAAACTGCGGGTGAGTAATAGAACGCAAGCTGCTTTGCTAGCAAATTCGAACTCTCCGGTATAGTTAGGACCTTTTGCACGTTCGCCCGATCGATGTGAAGTATCGGTTTTGCTCAGTTCACGTTGCATTTGTGGATCCGCCCCTACCCTAGACTTTAGTCTTGGTCGCGAACTCTATAACGGTTAGGAGTAAACTCTGCGTTATGCTCGCGCCCAGCAATAAACTCAGTGAACTTGGAAAGCGGCAGTATTTACCGAACTTACTTTACCGGAAAATAAATCAATCAATCGGATCAAGAAGCTGGTTAGAACGCTTTTCGTCAAGCATGTCAAAAAAATTTGTCGCTCCGCCCGCAAATGGGAGGAGCGACCAGAATCGATTAAATGAAACAACCACTCACTGATTGCCACTTTAGTATAGGAAATCTGCATGCTGGAATCGAGAAAAAACATCGGCGTGATGTGATTTATTTAAACTCGTAGCTGTTCAGCCTTTCGTCAAAATCTTTTCAGAGACAGTTTTGATGCAATGCAAACCTTATACACAAAATGTCAATCGGCATTGAACATTGACCCCCTATCGGCATCCAATATTGACCCCGGTT
>NZ_WQGJ01000010.1:0-124343 GCF_013034605.1 Ruegeria sp. HKCCA4633 | reverse complement strand
AGGGCTTCTCTATGTCCTAACAGACGATGCCAAGAAATCGCGGCTTTATGTTTTTAATATCCCCAAATTTTGATCGCTAGAGAATGAAGTTCACACCGCCACGATAGCTTCCGCAAGTTGTTGCAGCTAGCTTACCACTCCTCTTCGTTGGCCCGCCCTAATCAGAACCGAACGCTTAAGTTTGCACCGAGGCCATGTTCTTGGCCGTTGGAGCGAACTGAATAGCCATATCCTGCCGTTAGTCTGGCCAGATCAGAGATCTGATACCCTAGCCCCAGACCAAGAACGAAGCCGTTTGCTCCTCGGTTTTGACCGACTTGCGTGAACGTGCCAAATATCGGGCTTGTTACAGTGATTTCGTGCTCATTGTCCTTGTTGGCAAAGAAGTCATATTCATACCGGGCAAAGGCGATTGGGGTTAGCAAACCATTCTCTGTCAAGAAATCCCGCTGGTAGTCAATTCCAATAGAAGCGACCAGCGATTCTGCGTTCGCTTTTTCAATCGAGTAATTGAAATCACCACCGCCAGTCTCTGTGCCTGAACCTTGTTGGATACGCCCGTAGTTCAATCCGAAAACCGTAGAAACCCTTGCACCGCTCTCCAGGTTAAACAACTTCCGTGCCTGGATACCGGCGTGGATTCCCTCTTGGTCCAAATCCGATTTAGCCTCGCCCCCCGTAAAGCCATCAACAGAAGGGTTGTTCCGCTTGGCATCAGTTTCACCGAACATGTAACCGATCAGCCCGGAAAACTCCCAGGTTCCTGTTGTTGTACGCCCATAGACGCCCACATGATAGCTGTCGGTCGAAAAGTCCTGATCGACTTGATCGTGTTCATCCATGGAGGATGTCCCAAAACCTGCGTACACGCCGACCACACCTCTATCGGTGCTTGCGACATCCGCTCCGACCAGAATGGTGCCCAGCGAATAGTCGAATGTCCCAAGGCCGTTGCTTCCATCAACGTCCCCGCTCACATAGGCCGTGTCGATCCACCAGCGCCGATCAGAGCAGTCTATTGCGCCACTAGGGCTCTGGGCCGAGTCGATGTCTCCCGATGCAATAGGTTGATCCTCATTGCTGAAGCCGACCGCTTGATACTTGCGGCAGTCAGCGTGGCTCAGCACGGTGTTGGTTATCAGGTCAAGTTGCTCAAGCCCAACGGTCAAATTGGAGGAATAGGGTTCTGCGTGCACACGATTAAACCCAGCCAAACCTGAATTGGTAAGCGTGTTAACGGTATTACCCAAGGTTGAGCCATTGGTCAGATTAGTTCCAGGTGACGTGTTTGTGGTGTTGGCCACCGCACCAGCAAGGTTGCTTGCATTGGGAGATCCAACAACTGATGGGTGTTGTGGTAAACTCGAGACGGGGAGGGTCGAAAACGCTATGTCGATTCTACCGTCCGCGGTTGGCGTGTTTGAGATACTCAGACTGGATAGGGCGGGCAGAGATCCTCCGGCAACAAGAGTTGGGGAGTTTCCATCGAAACGCGAGGCTTGAAAAACCGTGTAGTCGTTGCCAGCAGCATAGTCCTGCGCAGTCAGGCCGAGACGAGCGGCTTCGACTTGTATAGTGGCGCGGTTAATCCCTGTAACGCGCCCGCTGGATGACACCAAATCGGCTTTCTGACCGGCCGTCGGATCGACTTCACTTAAGATCCTTGACCCAGTTTCAAATGCGATACCGCCACTATTGTTAAGCGTACCAATTGAAAAGCCCGGCGAAAGCACCCCTCCGTTCTTAACTGTGAAGTTGAATGCGTTCACGTTTCCCGTTCCGGCCAGCGTGCCAAAATTCTCAAAGTTTACGGTGTTCAAACTGCTTGCCGCATCAAGCCGAACAGTCGTGCCTGCCGCAATCGCCATGTCACTGGTTGAAGAAATCGAACTATTCGTCAGTGTGAAATCAGAAGCCTCGGCAACCCGGGTCTGGATATAGTACGCCCCGAAAACCACTTCGGTAGCCCCCATAACGGTCAGGTTGTCGTAGGTTAACGGTCGGTCTGACTGGAAGTAAACTTCAGTGGGGTCGATATTCGCGCCGTTGAACGGAACGAACGTCATTGATCTGCCGGAACCAATCGAAGTTCCAATGAGGTTCACTCTGAGCTTCCCGTTGATGTTTGTTGCCAATGCTTCCCGGGATACAAAGTCTCCGCTGCCTGCGGCGACATCAACATTCAGAAGAGTTAAAACTGAAGCATTGCTTGGAACGGTATTTTGGCCAGGAACATACAACTCAATTTCACCTGAGGACGTGATAGAGGAGTTACCAATTGTAAGTCCTGTTATGGGTCCGTTTGGGATCGGCAGACACGTGCGTTCCGTCGTTGAGATTGTTTGATTAACGCGAGTGCTTTCAGATCCAGAAGCATACTCTATTCGAGGAGACCCCAATTCTACGCAGGCCTGTGAGCTTTGGGCTTGTGCTTTGGTTGGCGACATCAAATAAGCCAAAATTACGAATGCGATATTCGCCAGAGTGATGAGCTGAGCAATTCGACTTAGTGGGAACGGCCTATTGTTTGTCACCAACTTTCTCCTCTCGCAGTACAAGCGAAGCTACCTTAACTTAGGACTTGAAAAACAAAGTTTATCTTTTTGGATTTTTTGTTGTGGCATATGAGCAAACTCACAACACGGGAAGGTCTGCCCAATGCAGACCTGCTCGTGCAATTACTGCGAGGCAAGACAAGCCGGGTTTTGCATTCCGACCATACGCACCTTTGCGTAGAAGCCGTCGCAAAAGGTCAAGCCTTGAAACGATTTTCCCGAGCTTGACGGGCGCTGAACAGCGCCATTGAGTATAGGCATGGATCATTGGATTTCGGAGTCGATAGCTAAGATCAATGCAGATGCTCACCGCTCCGCCGATACGCACCTTTTCAAGCTAGTAGGCCAAAACTTCTGGACCGAGATTGATCTTATCGAGGGCGCGTCCCTTATTCAGAAACTCGACGAAACCAATTTGAATTTTGAGTTTCAGAGTTTGCCAATTTTCGACAAGATCTGAAAGCTGGTTGACTGAAACCAAGAGAATGAAACAATAAACTGAGCAATGACACGGAGTACGAAGATACTGTTGGCGCTCACCGTATTGACGGTCGGGTTATGCATGTTCCTAGCGGGACGTGCGGTCGAACGTTACCAATATGAGGAGGCCTGCCTAGACTTGGGCGGAGGTCGCCATCCTGGAGATTACCCGATTTGCGTTTTGGAACAGCGTTCTAACTGACGGACGCGTCTCAGTCACGCGGTGATTGGAACAACGAAACTACGAGCACAACGACGCCAATTGCTGCGAGAATGAAAGTCAGCGGCAAAAAGAAGCTTTCTTGCAGAACGCCGTTTGGGTCGACACCGCCATAAAACAGGTGCTCTGAAAGCCCACTTAGTGCTGCAAGGAAAAGGATGACGATACCAAAAAGGCGAAGTTTGGTCATGTCAGGTCTCCAACGGAATGGGCCAATAGTTAGCATCGTTTTTCATACCTGTGAATTGAGGAGCCTAGTTCTTCAATACCTTGATTGCATCGCAATCCAGCCGTAGGCGCGTATAATGCGAATATGACAAGAGATATTGAAGCTAACGCTAAGACAATCGCTGATGCCCTGACCTCTGCCCGGCAGATACCTAAACTGTCTTCAGAGGCAGGACAGCTATCGCTGGATGACGCATATTCGATTGCTAGTCGTGTCCGCGAGATTTTGGGCAAAGAAAGAGTTGGCAGAAAAGTCGGCTTCACGAACCGCACGATTTGGCCTGTTTATGGTGTGGATCAACCCATTTGGGGAGAGGTTCACTCAGATGGGCTGTTTTCGACTGATCAGCCGGTAAACTTGGCAAGGTATTCAGAACCGAGAATCGAGCCAGAAATCGTACTTGGCCTCGGCGATGCGCCGACGGCTGAAATGAACAATGAACAGTTGGCAGGTTGCGTGGAGTGGGTCGCTCCAGGGTTTGAAATCGTGCAATCGATTTATCCCGACTGGAAATTCTCAGTCGAAGATTCAATCGCAGCACAAGGATTGCACGGCTGCCTTGTTCTTGGCGACAAAATCGCGGCGACGCATGATGTTTTGATCGGCTTGGCCGAAGTGCCACTAGCATTGTTCAAGGGCACCGAGGCCATCGAGTCCGGCAAAGGTGAAAACGCGCTTGGAGGCCCAATTGAAGTCCTGGCTCATCTTGTATCTCTGCTCTCCGAAGCCGACCAGCTTCAGGGAGGCGAGCTGGTTACAACCGGTACTTTGACAGACGCATGGCCAGTGTCTCCGGGTGAAGAATGGTCAGCTGGTTTTAGTGGCGTGATGGACACCGAGCTATCGGTACGATTTACATGAGGCTTTGATAGATTGGTGACGCCGACTGCACCAAAGAAAAGTTGCTCTCAATAGCTGACCATGATGGTCTTCCACTGGTTCCATCAATTCTGGGAAGCAAATTACACGATGCTATCCAAATCAGATTACATGATGTTTCTCAGGCACCCTGCCTGGCTATGGATCAAAAAACACGCCAGGCATCTGTTGCCGCCAATTGACCCCTCATTGCAAGCACGCTTTGACGAGGGGCACGCGTTTGAGCCTTATGCAGAGGAGCTTTTTGGTGATCTCGTTCGCCTCGGTTTTTCAGATTTTTCTGAATACCAAGCTCTGCCTGCACGCACTCTGGATGCTTGGAGAGATGGTGCGAACGCCGTGGCTCAGGGACGCTATGAAGATGGAACCATAACTTGCATCTCCGACATCGTGAGCCGCAGCGGCGATGGGTACGTTCTGACAGAGATCAAGAGCGGGACTTCTGCAAAGCCCGAACACACTTTTGATCTCGCATTCCAGCGTGTCGTGCTTGAGGCAGCGGGGTTCCCCATTGCGCGCTGCGAAGTGGCACATGTGAACCGTGATTACGTCAGAAACGGCGAAATCAATCCGCAAGAGCTTGTCAGCATCACTGACATCACGGATGCGGTGACTGAGCAGCTCGAAAAAACACGCACGCGTATCGATCAGGCATTGAGCGTCGTTGCCAGCGGTACGATGCCTGACCCGTCCCCCGAACGTGCGCGCCTTAAATCCTACGGTGAATGGCTGGAAATTCGCGAAAAACTCGACCCACCTCTCGCGCAGGACAGTATCCACCGCCTTCCGTTCATGAATTCGGAAAAAGCCTCCGAACTCATCGCAAATGGGATCACAAAGATTGACGAGATCAGCGATCCATTTGTGTTGGGCAAGTCGACGCAACGCTACTTGAGAGCCACGGCGAATGGTGGGCGCACAATCGATCATCAGGAGTTGAGCAGGTTTCTGAGCGAGATTGTCTATCCGGTTTATTATTTTGACTACGAGACGTCTCAGAGTTTGCTGCCACCCTGGGACGGAACGCGTCCCTATCAGCAAGTGGCTTTCCAGTATTCCTTGCATGTCCAGCATGAGCCTGGCGGAGAAATTGAGCACAGGGAGTATCTCCACCGAGACGCCAGTAACCCGATGCCAGCCTTGCTGAAAAGGCTTCGTGAGGACATAGGAGACGTTGGCTCTTTAGTGGTTTGGTATGCGCCGTTCGAGAAATCGCGCAATACGGAAATGGCGGAAACTTATCCAGAGCATGCAGAGTTCCTGGAAGGCCTAAATGCACGCGTTGTAGATCTGATGAAGCCGTTTGCGGATGAAATGATCAACTATCCTGCGTTCAAAGGAAGCGCCTCTATCAAGGCCGTTCTTCCAGCGTTTTTGCCAGAACTTTCATACGATGATCTGGACATCAAAGAGGGGGCGAGCGCGTCTCGCCTTTGGAAGGACGTAACACTGACCGAACCGGATGATCCAGCGCGCGAGAAGGTCTATTCTGATCTTGTGGCGTATTGCACGCGCGACACTTGGGCAATGGTCGCAATTCATCAGGAATTGCTGGCGATGTGAGCTGTGGCGCGAACCTCAAAACAACTGGCGGTGCTGCTCCCCTAAGGAATACTGCGATCTGAAGGGTGCCACCTACCCCTTTGTCCTTCAGATCAAAGAGAAAATCGGCGAGCTCCGCATCTACCACCGGTGTGATGATCGACAAATTCAGTCGATGATCGGCGGTGGCAACCAACCATTCATGTCGTCGACTAACCTGTTCAACGTCGCACTACAACTTCTCCGAACTGATCCCACGAGGACCTAATCTTCGAAGCGTTCATTTGGCTCGACCACATTTACTTGCTTCGGAACTTGGTCGGTGTCATTCCGGTTTGACCCCGGAAAAAGCGCGTGAAATGGGACTTGTCGGAGTAGCCAAGGAGTAGACCGATCTCAGCAATTGTCATCTTGTCATCTCTGAGGTGCTCTTTGGCGACATCGACACGCAGCCGTTTGATTTCGCGGGGGAGTGTTGTGCCTTGTTGTTGAAGCGCTTTCAGAAACCGTTCCGGTTGTATTCCCAGCATTCCAGCCACCATCTCTGGTCCCAAATCGGTTTCATCCAGTTTGTCGCGTAAGACAGATCGCAAAGCTGCCACCACGGTTACTTCTTCATCTTGTCGAAGTGATGCTATGGGCTTGGCAGAACCCTCAGAGACGTGGTGCAAAAACAACCATTCCACAGGAAAACTAATTTGCATTCCGGGATCAGTCCCAAGGCCAACCTCGATCCCTTTGTAGTCGATAGGCAGCCCATTGATGTATCTGCTTTCCCATCGCACACGGGAAGAGTCCCAGGACTCTCCGACGACGGTCTGCAATAGGCGTACATAGATTGCGGCACCAAAACCGGTCACCTGAATGGGTGGGACGGTTGGTTCCTGTTGCCTCTCGATACGATAAGTCGCTTTGTCTGCTTCAATGACAAGGCTGTGCCGCACAGAATTGGACTCCTGCGGCACGAGCTCAACAAAGCGGGTAAAAAACTCGAACAGCGTTTTTGTAGATTGCAAGGCTTGAGCGAAGGGCGGCCATCCTTGTAGGTCAAACGCTTCCCCTACATTCAGTCCTAGGTATCGATCCCCTGATACTTCTGAGAAAGCATTTACCAAGCCGTAAACCAACTCGGAGTGAACGAACACGGATGGGTTAGTCATCAGTTCAGCTTTCAAGCCGACCTGATCCAATGCTGGTTGCGGATTGATCTTACGTTCGGTGAGATATTGCAGAAAGGGAGCGGCTAAAGAGAGGCGAACAAAGCCCTCGCTATGCTCTCGGGAGGTGGAGTTGAAAGGCAAGCTCATAACCCTTGTTGGATTAGCTTTAAGAAGTGGCCATTTTTGCAGTCACATTCGTACATCCTAATTCAAAAGGGGCAACCGAGCCAATGAATTCCAGACTATAGTTGGCAAAACATGAATATGAAGGGAGTACTTATGTCCGGCTTACGAATGTCTCTTTGCTCGACGGCAATTGTCGCGGCAGTTCTTTCTTTTTCGGCGACCGCGCAGGCTCAGGATCAAGAAGAACCCCAAACGCTGTTTACCAACGTGCATGTCTTCGACGGTGTGAATGAGCAACGCATTGAAAATGCCAGTGTTCTGGTCGAGGGCAATCTGATCAAGTCCGTCTCAACCGATGCCATTGATGCGCCGAGCGCGACGGTTATCGACGGCGGTGGGCGCACTCTGACACCGGGCTTTATAGAGAATCACGCGCACCTGATGCTCATGGGGCCATCGATTGCCGAGATGGAAACCAACTCGACCTGGGAGGATTTCGCCATCCACGGGACCCGGATGGCCGAAATGTACCTGATGCAGGGCTTCACGACCGTTCGCGATGCCGGGGGCGCTGGCGGCGGGCTGCGGCGCGCAATTGACGCCGGCCAGATCGTCGGCCCCCGCTTTTATCCTTCCGGGGCATTTCTCGGAACACGTGGTGGTCACGCCGATTTCGCATCCTTCACATCTCCGCCGGGTGGGGTGACCAACTTTGGGACTCTGAATATGGCCCAACAGGTCAACGGTGTTGACGAAATTTACATGTATGGCCGCAACAACCTGCGCATGGGTGCCACGCAATTGAAGTTCATGCAATCAGGTGGGGTGATTTCGGCATTCGATCCATGGCAGTTGCTCGCCGGTTCGAAAGAAGAGATCGAGGCCGCTGTTCAGGTTGCCAACGAGTACGGCACCTATGTCATGGCACATTCCTACCGCAAAGAAGCGATCATCAATGCCCTGAATGCAGGGGTCAGAACCATTGAACACGGATTTCACTTTGACTGCGAGATTTCTGCTTTGATGAAAGAAAAAGGAGCGTACATCACGACGAACATCACAGCATTTGATCCAGGCCTACTTGATGTTCCTTCCGTGAAAAACAACCCCAACAGTTTGAGGAAGGCCAAATCGGCCTCGGCGACCTTCGAAGCCTACATTCCAAGTATGAAGGAATGCCCGGCGCCGCGCGGTTTCCAAACCGATTGCGTCGGCTCGGTCGAAGCGTGCAACATCCAGATCGCCTACGAGAAACATCTGAATAACCATTTCTTCGGCCCCTATGCGTCGATGGTAACCCTAACTTCGGTAGGTGGCGAGATCGCGGCACTTAGCGGTGATTTCATGAACCCCTATCCGGAAGGCAAACTGGGTGTGATCGAAGAAGGCGCCTATGCCGACATCCTGCTGATAGACGGCAACCCCCTCGAAGACTTCTCTGTCGTTGGAACAGGCGATCAGTGGTTCGGTGCGGACCCGAGGCCGGACAGCCCGGAAACAATCCGCCTGATCATGAAGGACGGTGTGATCTACAAAAACACACTGGATTGACCAGATAAAGCAGCCGGAGAGCATTCATGCGAAATTGGTTTTGCTCCGCAGTATTCGCATGGTTGGTTTTGTGCGGTTATGATGCTGCGGCGACGCCTGGAACCGCGTTGGACTGGGCAGATCTGCCAGATCCGTCTGCGCAGGTCTTTGATGACCCCTATCGTGAACTCAGCCCCGAACAGTTCGACGATGTTCTTTTCGTTGTGCGTATACGCGGCAGGTTGCAGCAGGAGGTTGGCAGCGCCGAAGAACGGCAGAAATGGCAATTGCTTTTAGCAGAGACCGAAGACGCCTTGGTGTCAGACGGAATTGACGTCGACTGGTTACTCGATCAGCGCGAGGTTGTGACTGAACGTCGAAGAAAGGCTGGAACGAGCGGAAACCCGCAATTCGACGGCAGAACAATCACACTCGCGGGCTTTGCCATTCCTGCTCCAAGCGATCCGGACGGCCGGCCTGTGGCGTATTTGGTGCCAGAAAGAGGGATGTGCAGCCACATGCCTCCACCTCCGCCTAACCAGATGATCCGTGTGCGGTTGAACGGGGACTGGGCGCCTAGCTATTTCCACGAACCCGTTCGGCTGACAGGCACGCTGACTATCGATCCTTCCGTTCATAATATGATGGTTGTGGATGGCCTCATGCCTATGAATGCGACTTTCCAGCTAGAGGCGGAACGTGTCGAAACTCTGGAAACCGAGGCAGACAGGTTGGAATGGAAGCAGCGTGCTGCTGATCTCATCCGCGCGGCAGGAAATCGCAAGACCGGTGGGGCACAGGCGTCAAAATGATAAGACTTCTGGTTGCCGCATTGAGCATTGCATTTGCTGGCGCAGCGTCGGCTCAGGGACTATCCGGGCCATCTTCAGTCGAAGCCGATCTTGCGCCCGGAGACGGGCTCACCGATCCGCAATATCGTTCCGATTTTCCACGCAACATCGCACCGGGTTGGTTTCAGTGGAAAGACCGACTGGCTGAGGGTGGTTTTCGGTTCAACATTGACTACCTGGCATTGGGCCAAACCACGGATGCTGATCTGGGAACCGGCGAAGCAGCCAGCGGAATTGCGCGGTTCTACGGCAGTTGGCAGGCAACTGAACGGGGGTCTCTGACATTCAAGATCGAAGACAGGCACAGTTATACTGACGTTGCTCCGCAATTTCTCGGGCTGGATGGCGGAGCCCTTTCAATCACGGGAACAGCCTTCAATGACAACGGTTTGCTTCTGACCAATTTGTTCTGGACCCAAAGGGCTGAGAATGGGTCGTGGGCGCTGCAAGTCGGCCAGATTGATGTAACGGACTTTGTGGATATCTACGGGTTGGTAAGCCCCTACAGTGGTTTTCAAAACCTGTCTTTCAATACCAACCCGACAATCAACACGCCCAACCAAGGCCTTGGTATTGCCGGTGGGGTAAAGCTGAGCGAGAACCTCTACGCCGTTGCCAGCGTATCAGACGCAAACGCCGACCCGTCCGATCCAAACTTTGATGTGTTTAGCGACGGCAATCTCTTCAAATCGCTCGAACTTGGGTACACGTCCGGCTTTGATCGCATCTACTTCGACAATATCCATCTGACCCTCTGGCATGCGGATGCGGCTGACGATGGCAGTCGAGCAGAAGATTACGGCGCAGCGTTTTCCGCCGCATGGTTTGTTGACAATAAATGGATGCCGTTCTTCCGTGCAGGGGCCTCGAAGGGAACCGCAGCGCTTTATGAACGGTCGATTTCTGCCGGTCTCGGTTACTATGGTCGCAACACCGATTTGGCCGGTCTGGGCCTAAACTGGGCCGAAGCAAGAGGCATAGATGGCGATCAGTTCACGCTTGAAGCTTTCTACCGCTTTTCAATCTCACCCGGACTGCAGATCACGCCATCGGTACAATTCATTTCCGACCCGCTTCTAAATCCCGATCAGGACCGGATTACCCTGTTCGGTCTAAGAACCCGGATCGTTTTCTAATGCGGGGTGAAGGCAGTCACTAAGGGGTGTGCCAAAGGGCAACTAAGAGAGATCAAGCGCGTGCCGGAATTTTCAACGCCGGTCGAATGAAGTTGGGAAGCAAAGGAACAATCTATGAAGATTGCATACGGAATTCTTGCAGCCTTAGCAGTTGTGTTTTTCATCCTTGGAGGCAGCGATGCCCATGCCAAAGACAACAAGGGGAAAAAGCCGAACAAGGGGGGCAAGAACGGTGATGTCAGCATTCAGATAGAAGACAAACCCGGCAAAGGCCCAAAAGCTGTACCACCTGGACAGATCAAGCGCTACACGCGCGGTGCCAAGCTCCCATCTGACCTGGAGTTCGAGGATATTGGGGACCTTTCCAAATGGAAGCTGGGGGAGCCCGGCAAAGGAAACCGCTACATTCAGGTCGATGGCGAAGTCCTCGAAGTTACGAATGATCTGTCTACTGTTGTCGATGCCGTCGGCATCGTCGGTGATCTTCTCAACTAGACGAAAGTACGATGTTTCAGGGCAAGAACTACCTCGTTTGCCCTGACGCTGGCCGGGGCGATCATTTGTGAACCCCGGCCCAAGTTCAAAACCCGGATCCGAGGCGCTACGATGATAAAGGCCCTTCTTTTTCTTTTTGCGCTTGCTACCTTTTCGTCAGCACGCGCCCTACTCGCTCAGGAAAACGGTGCAACTGAAGTCCCGCAAACAATACGCTTTGAGGGCTATGTATAGCCCAGTCGCGAAGCAGAACTGTCGCCTTTGGTGGACAATGTGGTCAACCGGACTTTGCAAAGTCTGCTTTCTGCGCATCGCTGACCTTTGAATTCGAAGAAGCATTTTGAACTTTGTGTTCACGATTTCAGCTAAAGGAATGTTCACGAATGTCCGATTTTCGGACTTACGGGTGGTTGGCTGACTAGAACGCAACCGCTCTATAATCGCGACTTATGTTAAATCTCGAAATCCCGGCTTTCTGCCACAAAACCGGTGCGCGTTTTCGACAGTTTCAGGAAAACGAATGTTTCTCCCGTTGATGGCTGGAATGACGATTTGCGCAGCATCAATATTAGAATAGGTGCCTTATTCAGGCGCGTGCGGGAAACCCGCAACCCATTTGTCATATTCCGACCGTAGTTGCCCAAGGAACTCATCTACATTCGAAATCCTTAGCTGTGCGTCCTTGGCAAGCAGCATATCCAACCGCTCCTCCTTTTGAGCGCAGCGCAGATTCAAACACAGTGCCTCCGCGACTGAGCCAACGGGGAACGGCGTGAACTGTCTCTCCGGAATATCGATTAGGTAATCAATCGAATAGCGCGCTGCCTCAACCGGCTCGAGCAGAAAGTTCACAGCCTCTCTTCCGGGAACGAACATCGTTCCAAAATTTACGCCGTTTACGGAAGCGAAAAGATCATTCTCGCCCGAAAGGCGCTCGACTTCGTTGTTTGCAATCGCTTGAAAGAGGTCGTCCTTGACCCCGTTCCATTTTGGCCACGCCACGATGAAAATATAGTCTTCCGCCGTCTCGAAGCGTTTGAGGTCTCTAAATGGTGCCATGTTCCCGGGCAATTCAACCTTCCCACTGAGGTCTCCAAAAATGGATGGATCGGGCTGGATGCGAGTTTCGTTCATCTCATAATTCCAGGTCCCTGGATCGTCCGCCAGCCTAAGGACAAAGGCTGGTTTCCAGACCTGAAAACTGGCGTCAAATCGCAATTGCAGCGATAGTCGTAACACGGTTTCGAGCTTAAAATTCACGGCTTGCAAAGCTTTCGAAAGATCCGGCCTTTTTCTAGCGATGTCTCGGAACTCCGCGTACCAGTCCCAGTGATGTTCCTCATACAACTCGTTAAACAGCGCCCAGTTACCGCCGTCTTCAAAGTCGTCCTCCCCAATCGAGAGTCTGTCGGTCAGCCCAAAAAAGTCATAGATCGAGAATTCGACGGCAGCATCCAGACCGAGACGGTCTACCCGTCGTTTTGGCACCTTGACGACGCAATAGGGATGTTTGGCAGCCGGTGTACCAATATCACAAATAGCCACCGTTGGAGCCAGTCGTTGAAAAGGCGCGTCGAATACATAGTCGGCGTCCATGTCAAAGATTTGCCCCCAACCAGCGCCTGATATCAGTGAAAGTTCACCGCTTCGAGGCCATTCCGGCGGAACACCTAGGTTGGACGATGTTATACTCTGTCTGTAGTCATCCAGATTTACAGAGGAGACCATGACGGAAACAAATTTCTCAAATAGTGTGAGAAGATGTTCTTCTTGCACAGTTGAATGTCGTATCGATGCTGCGCGCGTATTGTCCAAGTAAGTGCCTTGAACTAGAGGCAAGACAGCGAACAGGTTTCTGCTTTCAGCAATTTGTCGCGTTTGGTCTCCCCGCGTACGGGACATCGCTTGCGCTAACCTTAAGTATTTTCGACCTTCGGCGTTAAATGTGCCCTCTGAGGCTAGTTCACCCTCCAGCAACACAAACCGCTTCCTTTTCTTGTAATAACTCTCCCAGTGCGCACCGAATGCAATCTCGAAGTAGTCCTTGAGAGTAAGGCCATCGCGTTTCCGGGCGACTTGGAACATTTTTCCGAGGTTCTGAGCAAACAAAGGCCTTTGGCCTGGTTGAACTTTGCTCTCCTGCTCCAGCTTTTTGCTCAGGGCTTTCGCCTGCTCCACCCGCAGTTGATTTTCTGCCAGCTGCTTTTCAAAGGCCCCACTCGGAAGTCCGCACGGGTCGTTCTGATCTGTATTTTGAGTGTTCATCGCTTTTTCTCAACAGCCTTAGTAGGGTCAACCGTGCATTGGTGATTTAGAGAACGCCGCCGTAATGACGGCGCTACCGTCAACGACCACATATGCACGTCGAAATGGCTCCAAGGCTTTTGCAAGCGCAACTCCATAGCGTTTGCGATACTCCTTCAACCCGCGCTTTGTGAGAGCCACTCGTTCGGCGCCATCGATAGTGCATGCAGGTTCTCCGTACTCCAGAATGATACCGACAATTCCCTCAGGAATAGATCTGGACATCATCCGTTCACGTGCGTGCGCAGTGAACTTCGTGGGCTCGGAGACGTAATGGTTTTCGCGGTATCTTGAGTGCTTAGGCATGTTCTCGTTCCGTTGTTAGACGTGATGCCTCTTTCTAAACGAGCAGACTACACGGGCACGACCGCATAGTTGGGAATTTTTTTGGGAATATTTTTGATCATCTTTGGGAATTTAGTAAGCAAGTTTTGGGAATGCCGTTTTCTCTGCAAACCTTGGATCAGTGACTAACTCAGCGGTATACCTAAGCTGTTCCAGCATTTCTTGTTATGTAGAGCCTCCAACAACAAGACAGTTCTGGGCCTACTTTAAGATGAAGGCGTCTTCTTTTTCTTCAACTTATTAATCTCAACCAACAGCCGATGACCTCCCTGCTTGGTCACTATCTTCTCAAACTCAGCCGCCAATCCCGCATCTGAGAAGCTGGAGATCATTCGCCTCGTCGAAGGGTCGCATCTTCCGACCAGGCGTACGCTGGACAAACTCGGCATCCCCACCATTCGTTCAGGCAAAGTTATAGAACCGGTCAGCCCCGATCTAGTCGTGGATTGTGCAGACGGACGCCGGTTTGCAATCGAAACAAAAGCATATCGTAGTCAAGTAAACCGCCGCGATATCATCGGTACACTGGGGCACTTGGCCCTTATCGAAAAGCTTGTGCCAGAAATTCTCATGATCGTGCCCGAAGGAAGCGCATATGACTTGCGTCGGATGAATGATTTGCGCGACAAACTCTTCTTAAAGGGTATTCGCTTTGCAACACTGCCCGAAAAGAGAGCTGAACGAGCTACAGACCTTAGGGTATCCGAATAAAGCTATTTGCTGTCAGCATCATGGGATACAGCATTTGACAAGGGTCTGGTGACTTTCAAGGACGACGGGACACCTAGGTTTTCGAGTAAATTGTCCGCACCGGCAATGAGCTCGTTTTCTGGACATTCCAAGCAGATCTCTGGTCAAACTGCTGGGCACAAGGAGAACCTGATCTGGTATCGCGATCAGGTGTTCAATCCTTGAGCAACTGAAACCTATCCCTCGACACCCGCATAAGGCGATTTATTTGCTCTCCTCTGCACTATTATCGTGAAACAGTGCAAACTTATGGGCAAATCGTGCAAACTTATGGGGTGCGTGAAGGTTTGTGCGCGTCCCTACAAACGATCAAAAATCCAGGTTTTCAACACTCAACGCGTTTTTCTGGATGAATTCGCGGCGTGGTTCGACCACGTCACCCATCAGCTTGGTGAACAGATCGTCGGCCTCGACCATATCGTCCACGCGCACCTGCAGCAGCGTGCGGGCGTCCGGGTCCAGTGTTGTCTCCCACAGCTGATCCGGGTTCATTTCACCCAAACCTTTGTAGCGTTGCAGCGACAGACCCTTCTCGCCCTCTTCCAGGATAGCGCGCAGCAGGTCTAGCGGTCCGTGGATCACTTGGGAACGGTCGCGACGCACCAGCGTTGCCGGGGTGTTGTAGACCTCTTGCAGGCTCTGAGTGAAGCTGCCGGTTTTTCGCGCTTCGCCCGAACGCAGCATGGGGCCGTCCAGCGTGCGCACCTCTTCCACACCGCGCAGGATACGGGCCAGTCGGATGCCGTGATCCTGAGTGATCCGGCCTTGCCAGCCGCGTTCATATTCCAGCGCGATCAAGTCGAGACGGGCAGCAACTTTGTCAGCCACGCCTTGCAGGTCGGCATCAACGGCACCTGGCACGAAGGCCCCGGCTACGGCAGCCTGTTCCAGAATGTGACGCGGGTAATGCGTCGGGAAGGCGTCCAGAACACGTTTCAACTGGCGCGCTTCGTCCACGACACGCGTGAGGTCTTGGCCGATGATTTCTTCACCCGAGCCAAGCTTCAACACGGCCCCTTCGACGCCCTGATTGATCAGATAGTCGTCCAGCGCGGCCTGATCCTTCAGGTAAACCTCTGATTTACCTCGTGAAACCTTATAAAGCGGTGGCTGAGCGATATAAAGGTACCCGCCCTCGATCAGTTCCGGCATCTGCCGGTAGAAGAAGGTCAGCAGCAGCGTCCGGATATGTGCACCGTCCACGTCGGCGTCGGTCATGATGACGATCTTGTGGTAGCGCAGCTTTTCGATGTTGAACTCATCGCGGCCAATACCAGTGCCCAGCGCCATCACTAGGTTGCCGATTTCCTGCGACGACAGCATTCGATCAAACCGCGCGCGTTCCACGTTCAGGATTTTCCCGCGCAAGGGCAAAACAGCCTGAGTCAGACGATCCCGACCTGTTTGCGCGGAACCACCTGCCGAGTCCCCCTCGACCAGGAAAACTTCGGTTTTGGACGGGTCTTTCTCGGAACAATCCTTCAGCTTACCGGCCAGATAGTTCACATCCATCGCCGTCTTGCGGCGAGTCAGTTCACGGGCCTTTCGGGCAGCCTCACGGGCCAGAGCAGCCTCGATGATCTTGCCGACGATACCCTTGGCTTCATTGGGGTTTTCTTCAAACCACTCGGCCAGTTTTTCATTCATCAAACCTTCGACCGCCGGGCGAACCTCGGACGAGACAAGCTTGTCCTTGGTTTGGGATGAGAATTTCGGGTCTGGCACCTTTACCGACAGCACGCAGGTCAGACCCTCACGCGCATCGTCCCCTGTGAAGCTGACCTTTTCCTTCTTTGCGATCCCGCTGGACTGCGCATAATTGTTGATTGTCCGAGTCAAAGCGCCCCGGAAACCGGCGACATGCGTACCGCCATCCCGCTGCGGAATGTTGTTGGTGAAGGGCAGAACCGTCTCATGGTAGCTGTCATTCCACCACATCGCGATTTCCACGCCGATGTCGTCACGCTCACCCTTGATATAGATCGGCTCGGGCATGGCCGGGGTCTTGGACCGATCGAGATACTTGACGAACTCCTTGACACCGCCCTCATAGAACAGCTCGGTCTCCAACCGCTCGGCAGGGCGTTCATCAATCAGGATGATCCGCACGCCTGAGTTCAGGAAGGCCAACTCGCGCAGACGCTTTTCCAGCGTGTCGAATGAGTATTCGAGGTTCGAAAACGTGTTGGTCGAGGCCAGAAACCGCACTTCGGTTCCTGTTCGATCGCCGCAATCACCCACGACCTTCAGATGTTCCGCTGTCTCGCCACCCTCAAAGCGTGCGACATGTTCCTTGCCCGCACGCCAGATGCGCAATTCCAGCCAATCGGACAGGGCGTTCACAACCGAAACGCCCACGCCGTGCAGACCGCCCGACACCTTGTAGGAATTGCTGTCGAACTTACCGCCCGCGTGCAGTTGGGTCATAATGACTTCAGCCGCTGAAACGCCCTCTTCCGGGTGAATATCGACCGGAATTCCGCGCCCGTTATCACTGACAGAAACGCTGGAATCCGCGTGGATTTTTACCGTGACATGGTCAGCATGCCCCGCCAAGGCTTCGTCGATCCCGTTGTCGACCACCTCATACACCATGTGGTGCAGGCCCGAGCCATCATCCGTGTCCCCGATATACATGCCGGGGCGCTTGCGAACGGCCTCTAACCCTTTGAGAACTTTAATGGAATCTGCGCCGTATTCTTGAGGAGCCTGTGCGTCTTCGGACATTCAGTCAGTACCTATATTATTTTGGTAACTTATACGTTTTCTGGTGGGGAATGTCACGCGATCCCCCAAGATTTTGTGTTTGCGAGGGTCGTTTTTTGCCTGCTGGTTACAGGCTCACAAGCGATCAATGTCAGCGGCAATATCCGCAGCGATTTCCTCTGCGTCGACATCCTCGCGCTCAGCCGACAATCGCAGCCCAAGAATGTCAGACTGATACCGCGCCGCCAGTCGATCCGGGTCATGTTCAGACCGAATTTCACCAGCATTCTGAGCGCTTCGGAACAGCTCGGCAAAACACGCTTTCATCTCAGTCATGTGCCGCGCAGCTTGATCTGCAAGATCGTGATCTTTCGCTTGCAACTCCGCATATGTCTTTGCCAACATGCAGGCTTTCGTCGGGCTCTCGACCGCTTCGATCACCAAACGGGGCTGCGCTTTCAACGCCCCTTTGGGCCCCAACTTTTCAGCCAAGGCCTTTAGGCGTGCCACGCCTTCCCGGGTGTAGCTTTCCATCGTCAGCGCATAGAGCGCATCCTTCGAGCCGAATGCCGCATAAAAACTGCCGGGCTTTAGCTTCAATTCCCGCTCCAAATCCTTCAACGACGTCCCGGCCCAGCCCTGACGCCAGAAGATGTCCTTTGCTTTAGCAATCAGAGCATCACGATCATATGCGGGTTTCCGGGGCATCAGCATCACCAATTCTTGAACGTTCACTCAAGTATATACTTGAGCGATCGTTCAATAAACTCTAAATACGATTCATCGCGCCAAAAACAGGAGTTCCGACATGGCCAATTTTCCGTCGCACGACCTCGAAACCGCTCCCGAAGGGTCCAAACCTCTTCTCGAAAAATCGCAGGCCGCGTTTGGTCGCTTGCCCGGTTTGCACAAGGTGATGGCCGAAAGCCCGCAGCACCTGGAAGGTTATCAGGTTCTGCACGGCCTCTTCTTGCAAACCGATTTCGGCAACGATGAGAAAACCGTTGTTTGGCAGACCATCAACGTGGAAAACGAGTGCCACTATTGCGTGCCCGCGCACACCGGTATCGCCAAGATGATGAAAGTCTCGGACGAAATCACCGAGGCGCTGCGCAATGAAACTCCGCTGCCTTCGGCCAAGCTCGAGGCACTGCGCACCTTCACTCTGCAAGTTATGGAAACACGTGGCAACCCGACCGAGGAACAGCTGCAGGCGTTCTTCGATGCGGGCTATTCACACCGCGCTGTTCTGGATGTGGTGCTGGGCCTGGCACAGAAAACCATGTCGAACTACGTCAACCACATGGCCAAAACCCCGGTCGACGAAGTTATGCGCGGCTTCCTGTGGGAACGTAAAGTCAGCGAACCGGCCTAAGCGGTCACGACCGAGCCCTCATCCCCTTCGGTGACAACCACCGTTTGGGCCCGGTCCCCCAATTCAGTAAACAACTCAGGCCCGGTGCCCGTCATCCAGGCCTGAGCCCCCAGAGCGCAAATCTCATCATAAAGCGCCGCGCGCCGACCTGCGTCCAGATGGGCAGCCACTTCGTCCAACAGTACAATCGGAGGCGCCCCAACCATCTCTGCCAGCGCACGCGCGTTCGACAAAATCAAAGACACAAGCAACGCTTTCTGCTCGCCTGTCGAGCAATCCTTGGCCGGAACGCCCTTTGCAGCAAAAACCCCATACACGTCTGACCGATGCGGCCCTACCAAAGTCCGGCCCGCAGCCAGATCCCGGAAGCGACTCTCACTTAAGGCGTCACGCAGATCCTCTGCTGTCTCAGGCATCGCGCCTTCAGTCTGGATCAATTCCAGCTCAGCCGACGGAAAAGCCGTCTCCGCCCGATCCTGCGCGGCACGCAGATAATCCAACGCCGAAAGGCGCGCAGCATGGATGCGATGTCCGGACTCAGCCATCTGACCCTCCAAGGCCGCATACCAATGGGCATCCCTCACCTGCTCTTTCAACAGACGGTTCCGTTCCCGCATTGCTTTTTCATATGACAAAGACGCTTCGGCATGGGTCGGATCAAAACTCAGCGCGATACGGTCCAGAAACCGCCGCCGCCCCTCGGCTCCTTCGATCCAAAGCCGGTCCATCGATGGGATCAGCCAAACAACCCGCGCCAGTTTACCAAGCTCGATCTGGCTCGAGGCTTTTTCGTCAATCCGAACCTGCCGCGCCGCACCGCCCTCGGACCAGGTTTCGATCTCATATCGCTGCCCCTGCGCACCCAACACCCCTGACACCTTCCAGCCCAACGCCTCGGGCCGCCGCGTCATCTCTGCCGCGCTCGCGCGCCTCATTCCGCGCCCAGGCGAAAACAAAGATACCGCTTCAAGGATGTTGGTCTTGCCGGCTCCGTTCGGCCCATGAATCGCGACGGGCCGCCCATCCAAAGACAACCGCGCCAGTTTGTGAGATCGAAAATGCGAGACCGTAAGCTCGGTCAGGGCCAATCCCATGACCCCTCCCTTCTTCTTGTCAAAAATACGGTCGCCGAAGGCATCGCGCGCCAGCGCGATCAGACGCGCATCGGCATGACAACGTAAACCGCGCTCTGGTCATTGCCTTCGCGCATCAGGGTCGGATCACCCGCAGAGTTAAACAGGAACACTGCATTCTCACGATCGACCTGAGACGCAATCTCTAGCAAATACTTGGCGTTAAACCCGATCTCCAACCGTTCATCCCCATAGGCGACGGCCAGTTCTTCTTCAGCAGCGCCACTGTCTGGTGCATTAACCGAAAGGACCAGCTTGTCGCCGTCCAGTTGCAGCTTTACCGCACGCGACCGTTCGGACGACACTGTCGCCACCCGGTCTACAGCCTGCGCAAACTCGGCCGCATCGACCTCAAGCTTGCGCGTGTTCCCTTGCGGGATGACGCGTGTGTAATCGGGGAATGTGCCATCGATGACCTTCGAGGTCAGAGTTATATCCGGCGTGGCAAAACGTACTTTGGTTTCGCTGACCGAAACGGCGATATCCATTTCATCATCGTCCAGCAGCTTGCGCAGCTCGCCCACGGTTTTGCGTGGCACGATCACTCCCGCCATGTCTGCGGCCCCATCCGGCAGATCTGCATCGATACGCGCCAGACGGTGACCGTCGGTGGCCACACAACGCAGAACTTTGCCGCCGTCAGAGCCATCAGCCACATGCATGTAGACACCGTTCAGGTAGTACCGGGTCTCTTCCGTCGAGATGGCGAATTTCGATTTGTCGAACAGCCGACGCAGCAGCGCCGCTGACGCGGTGAAATTCGATTGATATTCCGAGGACGCCATGACCGGAAAATCTTCTTTCGGCAGCGTCGCCAACGAGAAATTTGACCGGCCTGCCTCGACGGTCAACCGACCTGCAGCACTGTCTGCGGTCAGAGTCACCAGCGCCCCATCCGGCAGTTTCCGCACGATCTCATGCAGGGTGGTCGCCGCAACAGTGGTCGCACCGGCTTTCTCGACCTGCGCGGGCGCTTTATCGAGCACTTCGATATCCAGATCGGTGGCGCGGAACTGGGCCTGATCGCCCTCCGCCTCAATCAGCACGTTGGCAAGTATGGGAATGGTATTGCGCCGTTCCACAACGGATTGAGCCTGCGAAACGGCCTTGAGAAGGGTGCCGCGTTCAATGCTGATCTTCATACCCTCAGTTCCTCTGACTTGCGTACCGACATGGGCGGGACTGGCACGTTAGCGGTTCCACCCTGAGGCACAAGGATTTTTTACGGATTTCTGGGTTGGAAAGCCCTTAGCGTCAAGGGCATCGTGCCAAACTAGCCTCAGTTCTGGTCCAACCGTGGATTAATGCGCACAAGAAAACGCCCCGGACGCAAAGCACCGGGGCGTTTTCTTCATGAAATGCTCAGATCAGGCTTCCAGCGACCGCCGCAGCATTTCTACATCTTCGGCGATCTGACCGTCGGTCAGTTTCAGCTCTTCAATACGTTTCACGCCGTGCATGACCGTTGTGTGGTCTCGCCCGCCAAAACGGCGGCCAATCTCGGGCAACGAGCGGCTGGTGAGCTGCTTGCACAGATACATCGCCACCTGGCGCGGACGCGCATAAGACCGCAGGCGCTTGGGCCCGATTATGTCGGAAAGGCGAATATTGTAATATTCGGACACTTTCCGCTGGATCTCCTCAACGCTGATCTTTCGTTCTGAGGCACGCAGCACGTCAGCCAGACAGTCCTGTGTCAGCTCCATATCGATTTCGCGGCCCACCAGCGATGCGAAGGCGAACAGACGGGTCAGAGCACCTTCCAGAACGCGGACATTGGTCGAGATGCGATGCGCCAGAAACTCCAGAACACCATCGGCAATCGATAGATCGGGATAGGTGCTGCTGTACTGCTGCACCTTGTTCTGCAGGATGCCCAGGCGCAGTTCGTAGTCAGTTGGATGCAGGTCGACGACCAGACCGCATTGCAGGCGCGATTTCACACGGTCTTCCAGATCCTTGATCTCACCCGGGGCGCGGTCGGCCGAAATGATGATCTGCTTGTTCTGATCCACAAGCGCATTGAAGGTGTGAAAGAACTCTTCCTGCGTCGAATCCTTGCCCGCGATGAATTGCACGTCATCCACCATCAACACATCGACCGAGCGGAACAAGTGTTTGAAATCCATCATCCGGCGTTCACGCAGCGCCTGAACAAAGCGATACATGAATTGCTCGGCCGAAAGGTAAAGCACGTTAAGCTCAGGATGTTTTGTCTTCAGCTCCCACGCGATGGCGTGCATCAGGTGGGTTTTACCTAAACCCACACCACCATACAAAACCAGCGGGTTGAAGGTGACAGGTCCGCCTTCCGAGACACGGCGGGCGGCGGCATGCGCCAGTTCGTTGGGCTTGCCCACAACAAAGCTGTCAAAGGTAAAGCGGGAATCCAAAGGCGCGGCCTGCAAGGACTCGAGCGCATCCGAGGCAACCTCAGCCACGGGCGCGACAACAGGATCTGCAGGCGCGTCCGGGGCCGCTTGCAAGTTTGGTTTCGGACGTGCGGGCGAATTGGCGGCAACCCGGAAATCCAGCCGCTGCACGGTTTCACCTGCCGTGTTCAGTTCATACAAAATGAGGTCTGCAAAATTTTGACTGACATAGTTGCCCATAAAATTGGTCGGCACGGAAAAAACCGCCACACCATTCTGCAGCTCCTTAAATTCCAAAGGCTCGATCCAGGTGGTGTAGTTGTTCCGACCGACGGCCTTCAGCAATTTGTTACGCAGTAGTCCCCATTTCTCTTGTGTCATTCAGCGCCTCACGCATCCCATTCTTATTGGCCTGTCGGCCTTATTCATACAAACCCGGTAGCCCGGTTAAGCGTTCACTCGCACACAGGTATCCAAGCGCCAAAACCAACCCGGTTTGGCGGGATGTCTTTCAAATGCACACATGTCCCCGCTAAAAGCCCGGCAATAGTTGAGCGTCCGGAAAACCGGGTTGCACGTCGCACTCTCAATTTTTTAGACAGGGCCGAGCACACCGGGCTTGTCCCGGATTTCTCGACAAATCGGCAGCCTGACATCAGCCAGTCGTCGACAACTTCTCCGGATCGTCCTGATGCCCGTCAGTTCGACCGAAGAAACAGCCTGTCCCCCCAAGCGAGTGAATCGCTGATTACAGTGGTAACAACTCCTTGCGGGGCGCGGCAACGAAACTCTGTTATTGACTCGGTTCTTTGGCCGAAAGAATCTCTCAGTTTTGTGAAGGCGCGGTTTTCCGGCAACACGAAAAAAGGCGCCGCTTCACGCGACGCCTTGTATTTAGATCAGCCTTGCTGACATGACCATTGGTCAATCAGTGGACTTAGCCCAGTGCTTTGACGCGGGCCGACAGGCGCGACATCTTGCGGGCTGCGGTGTTTTTGTGGAACACACCTTTGGTAACACCGCGCATCAGTTCAGGCTGAGCGGCACGCAGAGCAGCGGTTGCCGCGTCCTTGTCGCCAGAAGCAATCGCTTCTTCGACTTTGCGCAGGTAAGTACGGATGCGCGAACGACGCGCTTTGTTGACTGCGAAACGCTTTTCGTTCTGACGTGCGCGTTTCTTTGCCTGGGGCGAATTTGCCATGTGTTTCTGACCTTCGTTCGGTACGGTTATCTTGGGTTGCGCGCCACGGACATATCCGCACCGGATCAGAAATCACGAGTGTGAGTCGGGCCAAGCGGGCCGCACGCGCATGTATGGCGGCGGTATGTATCCAAGTTTTTCGGGTTTGCCAAGCCGATTCTCTGCGCTTGCGAACCGGACAAAAAAAGGCGGGCAAAAGCCCGCCCCCGAACCTTGGCTAGCTACGCCTTACTTGTCGCGGAATTGCGCCGCGCGCTTTTCCAGAAACGCCGCCATGCCTTCTTTCTGGTCTTCAGTCGCAAACATCGAATGGAAGACGCGACGCTCGAACAACATGCCTTCACTTAGCGGAAGTTCATAACTGCGATTGACGGCTTCTTTGGCTGCGATGGCGGTAATCTGCGACTTCTCAGCAATCTTTTGAGCCGCTCCAGTTGCCTCTTCGATTAACTTCTTGGCGGGCACAACTCGGCTTACCAAACCTGCGCGCTCGGCCTCTTCTGCATCCATGAACCGGCCCGTCAGGTTCATATCCATCGATTTCGATTTGCCGACGAACCGCGTCAAGCGCTGACTTCCACCGAGCCCCGCGATGACACCCAAATTGATCTCGGGCTGTCCGAACTTGGCAGTGTCTGCGGCGATGATGAAATCGCACAGCATCGCCAGCTCGCATCCGCCGCCCAACGCATAGCCCGCAACAGCGGCGATGATAGGCTTGCGGATCGCCGAAACCCGGTCGTTGGCATCGGCAAACAGGTTCACGTTGTAGACGTCCACAAAGCTCATCTCGGACATTTCCTTGATGTCCGCACCGGCGGCAAAGGCCTTGTCCGATCCGGTAATCACAATGCATCGCACCTTGTCGTTGCTGTCTGCATCTTCCAGCGCGGCACACAACTCACCCAGCAACTGGGTATTGAGCGCATTCAACGCATCCGGTCGGTTGAGTTTGATAAGAGCGACGTGGTCTTCGATTTCGACGATGATCGTCTCAAAAGCCATGAGGTGAAAGCTTCCGGTTGTTCCGTTCAGATACGATTCCTTATCACGCGATTTCGTTGGATCAAGTTATCTTTGGCATTGCACACAATAGAAGGATGAGCGACCGGACTGTGTGATTCTCTTGATTGTCGCGCCACAGCCCTCTGTCCGGCAAGGCTCTCCCTCGCGCCCATAGACGTCAAAGCTGTGCTGAAAATATCCAAGTTCTCCATCAGCTTGGCGGAAATCTCGCAAGGAAGAGCCGCCTGCTTCTATGGCGTCCTGCAACACTTGCCGGATGATCGGAACCAATGCGGCAACACGGGATGCAGAAATCTGCCCGGCTTTGCGACGTGGCGACACCTTGCCGCGATAAAGCGCCTCGCAGACATAGATATTGCCCAATCCGGCAACGATTCCCTGATTCAAGAGCGCGGATTTGACCGGGGTGTTCTTGCCTTTGAAGGCCTCGATCAGGTGCTCTTCGTGGAAGTCATTGCCCAAGGGCTCTGGCCCCAGAACCGACAGCAACTTGTGGTCATCCGCCGTTGCTGTCGGCATCAGGTCCATGGCGCCAAACCGACGTGGGTCATTGAAGGTCACGCGGGCACCGTTGGCCATGTGAAAGACGACATGGTCATGCTTCTCAGGCATCGGGTGCTCATGTACAAACCGCCCCAAAGGATCACCTGATACTGTCATGCGGCCCGACATGCCCAGATGAATCAGCAGCGTTTCTCCACTGCTGAGATCGGCCAGAATATATTTCGAGCGCCGCCGCAAACGATCCACCCGCTGACCCGTAAGCCGTTCGGCCATACGCTCGGGGAAGGGCCAGCGCAGATCAGGGCGATTTACGTCTGCCTGTTCAATCACCACGCCTTCCATCGCAGGGCTCAGGCCGCGTCTTACTGTCTCGACCTCGGGCAATTCGGGCATTACACGGCTCCTAATTCAAAGGGCCGCATTGTGCGCGCCTCTTATGGCCCTATAACAGAGGCGAAATTCGACGAACGGCAAGGCAAATGTCCGACAACAGCGACAAGACCACTCATTTCGGGTTTGAAACCGTGCGCGAGGCTGACAAGGCCGGGCGCGTGCAGGGCGTATTCAACTCGGTGGCCTCGAAATATGACGTGATGAACGATGTCATGTCGATGGGCATCCACCGAGTCTGGAAAGACGCGATGATGGATTGGCTGGCCCCACGCCCTGGCCAACGGCTGCTGGATGTGGCGGGCGGAACAGGGGACATCTCTTTCCGCTTCCTCAAACGCGCAGGCCACGGCCACGCCACTGTTCTGGACCTGACCGAACCTATGCTGGTCGAAGGCCGCCAACGCGCCGAAGCCGACCAGATGTCGGACAGCCTGAATTGGGTGGTCGGGGATGCGATGGCCCTGCCGTTTGAAGACAACACCTTTGATGTTTACACGATCTCTTTCGGCATCCGGAACGTCACCCGCCCGCAAGAGGCCCTGAACGAAGCGTTCCGCGTACTGAAACCCGGCGGTCGCCTGATGGTGCTGGAATTCAGCCAGTTGCCCAATGACGGGCTGCAAAAGCTTTACGATCTCTACAGCTTCAACGTCATCCCACGCATGGGTAAGCTGATCGCCAATGACTATGACAGTTATCAGTACCTTGTGGAATCTATCCGTAAATTCCCCGATCAAGAAACCTTTCTGGGCATGGTCCGCGCTGCTGGCTTCGAGAACGCCAAGTACCGAAACCTGAGCATGGGCATCGCCGCGCTGCATTCCGGCTGGAAAATCTGATGCGCGGTCCTCACAATATTATCCGCCTGATCCGCACAGGCGCCACTTTAGAGCGCACCGGTGCCATGAACGTGGTTCTGGACGCTTTTGAGGCCCCCCGGTCGCTGCGGTTTATCGCCCACGCGTTGGGCAAGCCGTTCCAGTGGCTGGGCTACAAAGGCGATCCTGACATGCCGCCTGCCACCCGTGCTCTGACAGCGCTTGGTCCGGCCTACATCAAGTTTGGTCAGGTGCTGTCCACCCGCCCCGATGTCGTCGGCAATGAACTGGCCGAACAGCTGCGCGTTCTTCAGGACAAACTACCCCCGTTTTCTAAGTCTGAGGCCATGGCCGAGGTCGAAAAAGAACTTGGGCAGCCTGTTGCCGAGATGTTCAGCGATTTCAGCGAACCAATCGCCGCCGCATCAATCGCGCAGGTCCATAAAGCCAAACTGGTCAGCACGGGCGAGGATGTTGCCGTAAAAGTCCTGCGACCCGGCATCGAACGCGCGTTCCGCAAGGATGTAGACGCTTTCTATTTCGCGGCCCGTATCGTGCAGCTTTTCGCCCCCGGCGCGCGCCGTTTGCGTCCGATGGAAGTGATCGAACATTTCGATGGCGTTGTCCGTGGCGAACTCGATCTGCGGCTGGAAAGCTCTGCTGCATCGGAATACGCCGCCAACACCAAGGATGATGCCGGGTTCTGGCTGCCGCCCGTGGTCTGGTCGCTGTCTGCGCGTCGCGTGATGACACTGAGCTGGGCCGACGGTATCCCGCTGGGCGACAACGCAGCCCTCGACGCCGCAGGCCACAACCGCCGCGATCTGGCCGAACGCGTCCTGCGCCTGTTCCTGCTGCACGCCCTGCGCGACGGGTATTTCCATGCCGACATGCACCAGGGTAACCTGAAGGTTGCCGCCAATGGCGATATCATCGCCTATGACTATGGCATCATGGGCCATATCGACGAATACACGCGCCGGGTTTATGCCGAGATCCTCTTTGGTTTCATCCGCCGCGATTATAAACGCGTGGCCGAGGTACATTTCGAAGCAGGATATGTCCCCGCAAACCAGGACGTAGATGAATTCGCCCGCGCCCTGCGTGCAGTTGGCGAACCCATCTTCGGCATGGATGCTTCACATATCTCGATGGGCCGCCTGCTGAATTACCTATTCGAGGTGACCGAGCGCTTTGGCATGGAAACAAGAACCGAGCTGATCCTGCTGCAACGCACCATGGTGGTGGTCGAAGGTGTCGCGCGCTCACTCGACGACCACATGAACATCTGGGAGGTCGCCCGCCCTGTAGTCGAAGACTACATCAAGCGATCTATCGGCCCTCGCGCCGCTCTGAGGGATTTTGGGAAAACCGCAATGGTGCTCGCCCGTTTCGGCCCGCGCCTGCCAGCGCTTGTTGAAAACGCACTGATCGCGCAAACCCAAAAAGACGACAAAAAGAGTAACGGCTTTGGTGCATATGCCCTACCTGCCACGATAGGTGCGCTCTTTGGAATAGCCGCAACGCTGATTGCCGTGGTGCTGGGCTAATTCAAACCCGCCTGCTTCATCTGGCTAAAAATACCTTCGGGGGGAATTGCGCCAAAAGCGCAATGGGGGGCAGACAGCCCCCCTGCTCCGTTGTCGTTCAGAGCCGCTCGATGGCAAGGGCAATCCCCTGACCACCGCCAATGCACATGGTGATCAACGCTTTTGACCCACCCGTACGCTCCAACTCGTACAGCGCCTTGAGGGTGATGATCGCGCCGGTCGCGCCAACCGGATGGCCCAGCGCAATGGCACCGCCGTTGGGGTTTACCTTGGCCGCATCCAGACCCAGCTCCTGATTGACGGCCAGTGCCTGTGCGGCAAAAGCTTCGTTGCTTTCGATCACATCGAAATCACCTGCCGACAAACCGGTCTTCTTGAACAGGTTTTGCACCGCCGGGACCGGGCCAATACCCATAACTTCGGGTCGCACACCGGCATGGGCATAGCCGATCACGCGTGCTTTCGGTTTCAAACCGGCTTTTTCTGCCGCGTCCGCCGTTGCCAGAACCATCGCAGCCGCGCCGTCATTGATGCCCGAGGCATTCCCGGCCGTGACGCGCCCGTCTTTCTTGAACACTGGCCTCAACCCGGCCAGCGCCTCGGCTGTAGTCGCTTTGGGGTGTTCATCGACCTGGAAATCGACCATGTCGCGTTTGACCTTGACCTGCACCGGAGCGATCTGGCTTTCGAAAAATCCCCCCTCAATCGCAGCAGCCGCACGGGTCTGGCTGGTCATGGCAAACTCGTCCATCTGCTCACGGCTGATCTGATGTTCGTCGGCCACGTTTTCGGCCGTGACACCCATATGCCCTGTGCCAAACGGGCAATTCAGTGCGCCCAGCATCATATCGAGCGAGGTAACATCACCCATCTTAGCGCCCCACCGCGCCTGAGGCACGATGTAAGGGCTGCGCGACATGCTCTCGGCACCGCCCGCCACAGCAAATTCCGCATCGCCAAGCATCAGGGACTGCACGGCGGATACAATGGCCTGAGCCCCGGACCCGCACAGACGGTTCACATTCATGGCCGGCGTACCGTTGGGGATACCCGCCTGCATCGCAGCCACGCGTGATAAATACATGTCGCGTGGTTCGGTGTTGATGACATGACCAAAGACAACGCTGCCGATCTGCGCGCCTTCAACACCCGAACGTTCAAGGGCTGCTTCGGTGGCAACAGTTGCCAGATCAATCGGAGCCATCGAGGCCAAAGCGCCACCAAATGTGCCGATGGCGGTACGCGCACCATCCAGAATCACTACGTCAGTCATATTTTCTCCTCCAAAACCCGCGCGCATTATGCACTTGCAGCATGATCTTCAAATTAGACTCACTGTCACGCCCGGAATTGACATTACGTTGCGCAACACGCATGGATTCCGTCATGACGGAAAACACAGACGATATCCTGAACCTCCTGCCTGCACGCCTGAAAGAGGCACGCCGGGCAAAAGGACTGTCGCTTGAGGCGGTTGCCAAACTCAGCGGCGTTTCCCGGTCCATGGTCAGCCAGATCGAGCGCGGCGAAAGCAGCCCTACGATCTCGACCCTTTGGAACCTGACCCGCGCTTTGCAGGTGGATTTTGCAGGTCTGTTGGAAGGCGCACAAGCCAGTGACCAGATCGAGGTTCTGCGAAGCTCTGAGGTCCCCAGTATCGACAATATGGGGCAAAACTGCCGTATTCGCATCCTTTCCCCGCCGGAAGAAGCCGGAGGTCACGAGGTCTATGAAATTGAGTTTGGTGAAGGCGGAGCTTTGAACAGCCAACCCCACGCCCGCGGAGCGCACGAGCAGCTGACGGTGCTGGAAGGCAGGGTCAGGGTCACGTCCGGCAGCGCCATGTCGGACCTGAACCAAGGAGACACCGCGCGTTACGCTGCAGACATCGCGCATTCCATTGTTGCCAAAGGGCCCGCACGAGTCTTTTTGATCGTGAAAAACGCCTGAATCCGGCAAAATTCCGCCTTCACGGAAATTTTTCCTTCATATTGAATTTCCCCTATTTGGGAAATTCATCCGCTATGTTAGATGTACGACTCAGTTGAACGGAGGTCGCCATGGCAGATGCATTCCTGTCCCACATCACGGACACACTCGCGCAGATCGAATCCGAAGGTTTGTACAAGCGCGAACGAATGATCACTTCGCCTCAGGGCGGTGAGATTACGGTGGGCGGCAAACAGGTCATCAACCTGTGCGCCAATAACTATCTGGGTCTGGCCGATCATCCGGCGTTGATCGACGCCGCCAAGGGCGTGATGGAGCCCAAAGGATTCGGCATGGCATCGGTCCGGTTCATCTGCGGGACGCAGGATATTCATCGTGAATTGGAACAGAAGCTGGCGACTTTCCTGAACAAGGACGACGCGATCCTGTTTGCTGCCTGTTTTGATGCCAACGGCGGTTTGTTCGAACCGCTGCTCGGCCCCGAGGACGCGATTATCTCAGACAGTTTGAATCACGCCTCGATCATAGACGGAGTGCGGTTGTGCAAGGCAAAGCGCTATCGCTATTTGAACAATGACATGAACGACCTCGAAGCCTGGCTGAAACAGGCACGCGAGGACGGGGCACGGCATATCATGATCGCAACGGATGGCGTGTTCTCGATGGATGGCTATCTGGCTAACCTGCCGAAGATTCGCGAACTGGCGGACAAGTATGACGCCATTGTCATGGTTGATGATTGCCACGCCACCGGCTTCATGGGGCCGAACGGTGCGGGTACGCCGGACCACTTCGGTGTTGATGTCGACATTCTAACAGGAACTTTGGGCAAGGCACTTGGGGGGGCAATCGGCGGTTACATCGCCGGGCCGCAGCCAGTGATCGACCTGCTGCGGCAGCGGGCGCGGCCCTATCTGTTCTCAAATTCGCTGCCGCCTTCCATCGTCGCCGCAGGGCTTGAGGCGATCCGTCTTGTAGAAGAAGGCGACATGCTGCGTGCCCAGCTGTTTGGCAACGCCAAATACTGGCGCGCGGGGCTGGAAAATCTGGGCTTTGATCTACTGCCCGGCGAACACCCGATCATCCCGGTGATGTTGGGCGAAGCGACGCTGGCGCAGGACATGGCGACAAAGCTGTTTGATGAGGGCGTCTATGTCTCGGGTTTCTTCTTCCCGGTTGTTCCACGCGGACAAGCGCGGATCAGAACGCAAATGAATGCGGCTCAAACCAAGGATGAATTGGATCGCGCGCTGACCGCCTTTGGCAAGGTTGGCAAAGAACTGGGGGTGATCTAATGCGCCCCAACACCATGAAGGCACTGGAAAAATCCAAACCCGAAGAGGGCCTGTGGATGGTGCAGGCCCCGGTGCCCGAGATCGGGCCGGAAGAGGTGCTGATCAAAATCAACAAAACCGGCATCTGCGGGACCGATATTCATATCTGGAACTGGGATGAATGGGCCTCTGCCACTGTGCCGGTTCCGATGATCACCGGCCACGAATTCGCCGGTGAGATCGTCGAGATCGGGCGCAACGTGACGGGGCTTGAGATCGGTCAGCGGTGTTCCGGAGAGGGGCATCTGATCACCACCGACAGCCGCCAGAGCCGCGCGGGCAAGTTCCACCTCGACCCCGGCACTCGCGGGATCGGTGTGAATGAGCAAGGGGCCTTTGCGCAGTACCTGAAATTGCCGGCTTTTAATGTCGTGCCACTGCCCGACGATATACCGGATGAGATCGGAGCCATTCTCGACCCCCTCGGCAACGCTGTTCATACAGCGCTGAGCTTCGATCTGCTGGGCGAAGATGTTCTGATCACTGGCGCAGGCCCGATCGGAATCATGGCCGCCGCAGTTGCGCGCCATGCCAGTGCGCGGAATGTTGTGATTACCGATATCAATCCAGATCGCCTGAAGCTGGCTGAACATGTGGTGCCAACTGTCCGCACCGTCGACGTGTCCAAAGAAGACCTGCAAGACGTCATTACCGAATTGGGAATGAAAGAAGGCTTCGACGTCGGTCTTGAAATGTCCGGGTCTCAAGCCGCGCTTGACCAAATGGTCGAAGCTCTTGTGATGGGTGGAAAGATCGCCTTGCTGGGCATTCCGCCCGGGAAATCACCGGTCGATTGGTCGCGTATCGTGTTCAAGGCCATCACCATCAAGGGCGTGTATGGGCGCGAGATGTTCGAGACCTGGTACAAGATGATTGCCATGCTGCAAAACGGGCTGGATATTTCTCGCGTGATCACACACCAGATGAAAGTCGACGAGTTTACCGAGGGTTTTGCCGCGATGAAATCGGGTAGGTCAGGAAAGGTGGTCCTCGACTGGACCTGACACTCTGGCCCTGCGCCGATTCACCCCCTACACATGGGGGGACGCCGGCGCAGGGAGAAGCACATGAGCGATAAGGATGATCGATTTCTTGAACGCGGGATCGAAGACACTCTGGTCACCGATTTCGCGCAGACCCATCGCAAAAGCTATGGCGATTTCCTGCAGCTCAAGACACTGCTGAACCTGCAAAAGACCTTTCAGGACCCTGCGCAACCAGATGAGATGCTGTTCATCATCATCCATCAGGTCAGCGAGTTGTGGTTGAAACTGATGCACCACCAACTGGTGGAAGTACGTCATTTCCTGCAACAGGACGAGTTCGGCCCGGCGATGAAGAACCTCGACAGGGTCAAGGCGATCCAGCGACAGTTGATCGCGGCGTGGGAAACCCTGCTGACCATGACGCCCGCCGATTACATGACGTTTCGGCAGGCTCTGGGCAACTCTTCAGGGTTTCAAAGCTATGGGTACCGGCAGATCGAGTTCATACTGGGCAACAAGGACCCCGCGACCCTAAAAGTGCATCAGCATGACCCCGAAGTTATGGCGATGCTGAATCATGCGCTGACCAAACCATCTCTGTACGACGAGGTGTTGTTCATGCTGTCCCGCCAGGGCTTTGACGTACCAAAGGACCTGTTAGACCGCGACTTTGCACAGCCCTATTCCGGTGATCCGCGCGTGGTCAAAATCTGGCTGCAGGTGTTTCGGGATAGGTCGCAGTATTGGGATCTTTATGCACTGGCGGAAAAGCTGATGGACGTGGAATCCCTATTCCAGCGCTGGCGTTTCGATCACGTCACAGCGGTGGAAAGAGTGATCGGCAACCAACCCGGCACCGGCGGCTCCAGTGGCGTGTCGTTTTTGCGCAAGGCCTTGGATTTACGCTTTTTCCATGATCTCTACGACCTACGCACCGAATTGATGTATGCGGATCAGGAGTGAGCAATGCTGTACCGGGGGTTCACACAGGCCGAGTTGGATCAGGAGTATTCGCCCTCGTCAATGATCGGTGGAGACCTCACACCCTATCTGGACAGCTACGCCGCGCTCAGTGCACAGCATCGCGCGCAGATGGAGGTGATCGGGAACATCTCTTACGGTGATGGAACCGCTCAGGTTCTGGATTTCTTTCCCGCAAAAGGTGCTGGTGCTCCGCTGCATGTCTTTATTCATGGGGGCTATTGGCAAGCCCTCAGCCAGCGCGATTCGGCGATGATGGCACCTGCCCTGATCGAGGCTGAACAGTCGTTTGCGACGCTGAACTACACACTCGCCCCGAATGCACGGATCGGAGAGATGGTCGAAGAATGTCGCGACGCTTTGCTCTGGCTAGCAACCAACGCATCTGATCTGGGTTTTGACCCGTCGCGGATCACCTTGTCCGGGCACAGCGCCGGGGCTCAGTTGGTCAGCATGGTAATGGCAAGCTCAGCCAACAAACTGGCGCGCGCGGGGCTGCGTGTGCGCGACGTGATCCTGATCAGCGGAATTTATGATCTTGAACCGATCAGCCTGACGCCGATCAACGACCCCCTGCAATTGACCCCGGTTGAGGTGAACGACCTGTCCCCCACCCGCCACCTGCCCCGCCCCGGCCCGCGCTATCACGTGACCGTGGCCGAACGCGATACGCCCGAGTTCATCCGCCAGAGCCGGGACTATGCCGAACAGCTGCGCAAAGCCGGGCATTCCGTCAGTTTCGATCTGAAACGTGGGATGCACCATTTTGACATCATCATGCATCCGGGGACGTTTTTATCGGTGTCGCGTTAGTCAAGGACATCGGGCGCCCAAAAGATTTGTCCCCTTCGCCGAGAGCCAAATAATCAAACACGAACCGAGGTTTGTACCGGAACTGCAAATGCCAGCCCCAAGCGCAACCCGGCCATTGAAATTTCGTGCTGCCCCCGCGAGCAGCACGAATTGTTGTTCCGAAACGCAAATACTCGTGTCGCATTGCGATGGAAAAGCAGTCCATACGCCAATGGGATGAACTCATTTCGTAAACTCGTCCTACGCGGAATTGGCCCCAACGAACGTCACACGTGATCAGCTTTTTTGTCGCTAGAAAGCAATTTGAAGCGAGCGCGCGACCTTGCCGTAGCCACCCGCCATGAGGCCCGAGATTGCGCCATCCTCAACCTCCAATTCAACTTTAATTAGGCTCGGGCTTGCAGGGTTCATAAACACTCCTTGCTCGATCTGGAATGAACGCTGAGATGAATCGCCAAAATCGTGCAATACACATGCCAGCGGCCCCGCGGCCATCCCGGTCGCTGCTTCCTCTTCAATCGCGTATCTGGGCGCGAACATGCGAGTCGTGGCATCTCGACTTGTCGCTAAGGGATCGTTTGTGAAGACGTAGTAGCCGATCAAATCCAGCTGCTCACTGATTTGAGTGATTTTGGCATAATCTGGTTTGACATTGGCAAGAGCCCTGGCATTTGAAAGACCAACAACGATGAAGCTATTACCGGTATTGACCAGAAGCGGTGGGAACCTCCGATCAATTTGAGAATTGTCGATCCCGAGTGAGTTCAGAACATCATCGATTTTCACGCCCTTTTTGGCCCACTCTTCAACTCCTGAATAGCGTGGGGCCAATTGCTCCATGTAGGCGGCACCTTCTTTCATGAGGATGCGCCTCGGCCCATCAACCGTCTCCTTGGAAGTATCGGGGTTGGGGATCCGACCTAACGCATCAAGGTGCGAAAAGGCTGCGATTGTCGCGTGACCGCAATGAGCGATGCGTCGGTTCGGTGTGAAGAAATCCAGCTTGAAGCCTTCGGTCTCGGACCGAGAGACAAAGGCCGTTTCGGACAATCCAACCCTTGCTGCAATGTCCTGCATGTCTTGCTCACTCAATTCATCAGCGTCCAAAATGACACCTGCGGGATTTCCTCCGGTGCCACCGTCGACAAAGCCGTGTACGACTTCAACCGTTGCCTGTCTGGCTGTATTTGCCTGCGTGTTCATTGTTCGTCTCCATGCATAAGGCCGCACCCTTGAGCATGGTGCGGCCATTTCTACGTCAGTTGCTGGCGTTGGTGATACGATTCAGAAAGGCAGTCATCTGCGTGGCAATCTCGGGTCCATACTCTTCCAGCGCGAAGTGTCCAGTATCGAGCAGGTGAAACTCAAGATCCTTCAGATCACGTTGATAGGGAAAGGCACCTTCGGCAGGGAAGATGTGATCATTCTTGCCCCACATCAGCAGCGCCGGTGGCTGATGCTTGCGAAACAGCGCCTGCCATTTTGGGTATTCGGCAACGTTGGTGCCGTAATCCAGGAAAAGTTCAAGTTGTACCTCCTGATTGCCTTCGCGGTCGAGCAAGTATTGGACGTGCCAGAAATTGTCCGGGTTAATCAGTTCCGGTTTCTGGACACCGTGGGTGAATTGCCATTTGGTAGCATCCAGAGTGAGGAATCCACGAAGCTGATCGCCATTCTCTTGCGATGGCTCGGCCCAATAGGCTTTGATTGGGTCCCAGAATTCGCGCAGCCCTTCCTCATAGGCATTCCCGTTTTGAATGATGAAGCCCGTGACTCGTTCGGGCCGTTCCGCAAACATACGAAAACCAACCGGAGCGCCGTAATCCATCAGATAGACCGCGTAGTGATCTACGCCCTTTCGGTCGAGCAGCGACGTCATCATTTTCGATATATTCGCGAAGGAATACTCGAAGTCTTCGGCCATCGGCATATCCGATGCCCCGAATCCTGGAAAATCGGGCGCAATCACGTGGTAGCGCTTGGCCAGTTCAGGAATAAGGTTTCGGAACATGTGTGAAGAGGTCGGAAACCCATGAAGCAGCAGGACAGTGGGCCTGTTCGGATCTCCGGCCTCACGATAGGCGATATTGATGTCGCCGATTTGTTCCGTACGGAAACTGATGGCCTGAGTAGCTTCAACTTGGGTCTCTGCGGCGATTGCAGGGGCTGGTGCCAATGGCCCAACAATAGAAAGCGCAAGAATACTGGCGCTCAGGATGGATTTCAGATTGCGCGGCATGGGTATTTCCTTTCGTCATTCTAGGGCGCGCGTCTTAACGCGCGGGGTTTGACACCGGTCAGTTTTGCTAGCCGAGCGCCTCTTCGAGCCTTGCGTTTCGCGCTTTCAGCGCTGCCAGTTCAGTGCGAAACGGGGCCAGATAATCTTCAAATTCTTCAAGGGTCATGCGTTGGGGGATGTGCTGCGGGCAGTTCCAGTCCATCGCCTCAAGCTTGATCACAATCGCCCGCTCAGGATGAGCGCGATAGCCTGGCGCACTCAGGCGCCGCATCAGGGCCGGATCAGTCTCGGCATCAATGAGCATCGCCCGACCCCAGATCTTGAGACGTCTCTGATTGGGGTAATCCATTAGGATCAGCGAGATGCGGTCATTGATCAGCAGGTTGCCTGTACTGAGATACTGCCGGTTGCCCCGAAAATCGGCGTAGGCAAGTGTCCGTTCATCCAACACCTTCAAAAAACCAACTGGTCCACCGCGGAATTGTACGTAAGGCCAGCCGGTTTCCGAGACCGTAGCTTGATAGAAGCCGTCCCTTTGCGCGATGAAGCTGGCCTCAACCGGGCTGATCAGGTCCTCCTGACGGGCACCTGCCAGAAACTTCGCGTAACCGGTCGCTGACCCATTCTTGGCCTGCGTTTCGCGTACGGAGGGCGTGAAACTGATCTCTGCAAAGGGTCGTACCATCGTATTCTCCACCTTGATCTGGGCTATGCCCTGGGACTGAGGTGAAGTTAATCAGAGCTTCTGTGTTGCGGAATTAGGATAATTGGCAATATATTATTCCAAAATATGGAATAATATTTTGGACAGATTTCACGCGCTAAACGTCTTTGTCAAAGTGGCCGAGCTGAAAGGCTTTGCCGCTGCGGCCCGTCACCTCAGAATGTCGCCGCCAACAGTGACCCGAATGGTTTCCATGCTTGAGGAAAGCCTCGGGCTACGTCTTTTTGTGCGCACAACGCGCTCAGTTATGCTGACTGATAGTGGGCAAAGGTTTTTTGAGGATGCCAAACGTATTCTGGCTGATCTTGAAGAGGCCGAGCGCGCTGCAATCGGTTCCTATTCCGAACCCACCGGGGAATTAAGTGTCACTGCATCGGTCTTGTTTGGTCGTATGTTCATTACTCCGCTTTTGGGCGAATTTCTGGATCTGTACCCAAAGCTCTCGGCACGTACCCTCTATGTTGACCGCGTGGTCAATCTGATTGATGAGGGCCTCGACGTCGGCATCAGGATCGGCAACATGGCGGATTCAAGCCTCATGGCTGTCAAATGCGGCGCAGTGAGGCAGGTACTATTTGCGTCGCCGGCATATCTTGACCAACACGGCGAACCGGAAACACCCGAAGACTTATCCAATCGTGCCATAATCAACTCAACTGCGCTCAATCCATCGGCCCAATGGCATTTTCAAACGGGCAGAAAGACAACTGTCAAACGCGTGAGCCCGCGCATCAGCATGAATACAAATGATGCTGTGATCGAGTTGGCCTTGCGAGGCCATGGCATCGGGCGGCTTCTGTCTTATCAGGTGGCACCCTACATAGCAGATGGGCGACTCAAGACTGTTTTAAAGCCTTATGAACCGCCCGAGGTTCCCATCCATCTTGTGCATCAAGAGGGCCGAACCGTGTCTGCGAAAGTGCGCGCCTTTGTGGATTTTGCCGCCGAGTGCCTCAAGTCCAACCCCCTACTTGGCTAAACGGGATCCCGGTTTGAGAGCGCGACCAACTAAAAGGCGAACTCGTACTATTCAGCCGCTGCTGCACCCGAAGATGTCCATACATTTGGAACAAAGGCACCATCCAACGCAGTGTTGAGAGGAAATGTAGTTGCCGCGAATGCGTCAGGATGCTGCGTCAGAAAAGGTGCGGAATCCAAGATTGGTTTTGCCCACGCGGCAGATGTTGAAACCCAACAAGAACCAACAAAAAAGCGGCCCAAGGGGGCCGCTTTCTCTAATTTCGTTTTGAACCGGATCAATCCAGTGTCCGGGTGACCTCTTCGCGCTCGAAGATTTCGATAACGTCTCCTTGGCGAATATCGTCGTAGTTCTCGAACGCCATACCGCATTCCTGACCCGACTGAACCTCGGCCACTTCGTCCTTGAAGCGTTTGAGCGTCTTCAGCGTGCCCTCGTGGATCACCACGTTGTCGCGCAGCAGGCGGACACCTGCCGAACGACGGGCAACACCTTCGGTGACCAGACAGCCGGCAACTTTGCCGACGCCGGTGACCTTGAAGACTTCGCGGATCTCGGCATAGCCGATGAACTTCTCGCGGATCTCGGCGCTCAGCAGGCCGGATGCAGCTGCTTTCACGTCGTCCACAAGGTCATAGATCACCGAGTAATAGCGGATCTCAACACCCTTCTGGTTCGCGGTGTTCCGGGCCGATGCGTTGGCACGAACGTTGAAGCCCATGACTGGCGCGCCTGATGCTTCGGCCAGGCCGACGTCGGTCTCGGTGATCGCGCCCACGCCCGAATGCAGCACGCGCACGCGCACTTCGTCGTTGCCGATTTTTTCCATCGCCTGAACGATAGCTTCGGCAGACCCCTGCACGTCAGCTTTGACGAGGATCGGCAGCTCGGCCACGTTCTCGTCTTCTTTCGCCTTTTGCATCAGCTGTTCAAGGGTCGTTGCGGCACCAGCGGCGGCGCGTTTGTCCTTGGCAGCTTGTTCGCGATAAGCGGCGATTTCGCGGGCTTGTGCTTCGGTCTCGGTCACGTTCAAAACGTCACCGGCTTCGGGCGTGCCGTTCAAGCCCAGAACCTCGACAGGAACCGATGGGCCAGCTTCTTTGACGCGGTCACCCTTGTCGTTGATCAGCGCGCGGACCTTACCGTATTGCTCACCCACAACGAAGATGTCGCCCTGGCGCAACGTGCCGTTCTGAACCAGAACGGTGGCCACAGGACCACGACCAACATCCAGCTGCGCCTCGATCACAGCACCTTGGGCGGCGCGGTCGGGGTTGGCTTTCAGTTCCAGAATTTCGGCTTGCAGCGCAATGGCTTCCAGCAGCTCGTCCAGACCCTGACCGGTGATCGCGGACACTTCGACGTCCTGAACCTCACCCGACATTTTCTCGACGATCACTTCGTGTTGCAGCAGATCGGTGCGCACCTTGTCCGGGTTTGCGTCCGGCTTGTCGACCTTGTTGATCGCCACGATCATGGGCACTTCTGCCGCTTTGGCGTGGTTGATCGCCTCGATCGTCTGCGGCATCACTGCGTCGTCAGCCGCAACAACCAGAACCACGATATCCGTGACCTGAGCACCGCGCGAACGCATCGACGTAAACGCTGCGTGGCCCGGTGTATCCAGGAAGGTCAGCGTGGTGCCGCCCTCGGTTTTCACCTGATAGGCGCCGATATGCTGGGTAATGCCACCGGCCTCGCCCGCCACAACACGCGCATCGCGGATTGCATCCAACAGCGAGGTTTTACCGTGGTCAACGTGACCCATGATGGTGATGACCGGCGGGCGCGGCTTCAGATCTTCATCGCTGTCTTCGACCTCTTTGATGACGTCTTCAACATCCGAGTCAGAAACACGCGTGACCTTGTGGCCAAATTCTTCGATGATCAGTTCAGCCGTGTCAGCGTCGATGGTCTGGTTCTGTGTGACCATCATGCCCATCTGCATCAGCGATTTGACAACGTCAGCCACACGTTCGGCCATACGGTTGGCCAGTTCCGAGACCATGATGGCCTCGGGCAGCTGCACGTCACGGATCACCTTTTCCCGCTCAACCGTGCCGCCCATGGCTTTCTGACGCGCACGCTCTTGCTTGCGTTTCATCGCAGCCATCGAGCGTTGGCGGTTGCCTTCGCCACCAGTGGCCTGACCCAGTGTCAGCTTGCCAGAACGGCGATTATCTTCACGACCTTTGCCGCGACCGCGCTGCTCGCGTTCACGATCCTGTTTACGCGGAGTCGCAGCAGGCGCAGGTTTGCTGGTCGGAGCGCGTGCCGCTTTCGGCTCTTCCGGCGCGGGCGCTGCAGCAGCACGTTTGGCAGCTTCTTCCGCCTCTTTGCGCTTGCGCTCTTCTTCTTCCGCCTTCTGGCGTGCACGCTCTTCGGCTTCGCGCTGTTCGCGCTCCTTGGCTTCCTGTTCCGCACGGCGGCGGGCGCGCTCTTCTTCGCGCGCCTTTTCAGCGGCCTCACGGGCGGCGGCCTCTTCAGCCTCGCGCGCCTTGGCTGCTTGCAGCGCCTTCATGCGGCGCGCCATTTCCGCGTCGGATATACCCGCCGGGCGACGCGACGGATCACCCGAAGGTGCAGCACCGCCACTTGGCTTTGCCGCGCCCGGCTTGGGGACCACCACGCGCTTGCGTTTGGTTTCCACCACGACATTCTTGGTGCGTCCGTGGCTGAAACTCTGTTTCACATTTCCGGGGCGTGCCCCGCCACGAAGACCCAATGTCTTTTTGCCGTCATTATCGCTCATAAAGCTTCTTACCCTTCCGCGCGGCCCCTGCCGCCGTCATCCGTTTCGCGCAAGCCACGCAAGCGCTGCGCTTCCTCTACAACACGTTTGGCGAGTCCGCCAGAGGCCATGGCAGCATGAATCACCGTTTGGCGTCCAAATGCCTGCCCTAATTCGTCCGCAGTCAGCCAACCAATGTATTTTCCGAAGTGCGGCGTGCTGAGTTTGGACTTGCCGCGCCCCGATCCATCAATGGCCTGAAGCAGCACCTGCGCTTCTTCTCGGTCCAGCCACGTCTTGACCTTTTCATAACCGGCAACCGCGTCACCAGACTTGCGCGCCAGACTGAGCAACTCAACCACGCGGCGCGCGATCTGTTTTTCAACTTCGTCGCTCAGATCGCTCGGCACAGAAACCTGCGCCTTGAACCCGCGCGCAAACAGCTTTTTGCCAACGGCCTTGTCCAGTGCGGCGCGATCTGCCGCCACATAGACCCCACGCCCCGGCAGCTTTGCCGCAACATCGGGATAAACCTGACCGTCCGGTCCCGTCACAAAGCGGATCAGACCGTATTTCGGCTGAACCTCGCCCGTGGCAATGCACTTGCGTTCGGGTCCGTCAGACCGATCTTTATGGACGCCACCGCGACCCATACGCGCCACCCGAGGCCTGAGATCAGGCCTCGACCTCCTCGTCTTCTCCGTCGCCGTCGACATCCTCTTCCGCCTGCTCCAACTCGGCCGGATCAACCCAACCCAACAGGATGCGCGCGGTCATGACCATGTCCTGTGCCTCTTCCAGCGTCACGCCAAAAGGTTCAAGTACACCGTCATCCTTGATGCGTTCGCCATCAACCGTGGTCCAGCCACCGGCCAGTTCCCAGTCCGCGCAGGTTGCGAAATCTTCCAAAGTCTTCACATCGTCCTTGGCCAGCGCTTCTACCATCTGGGGTGTCAGGCCTTCGAATTCAATAAGGCTGTCCTCAGCGCCCAGCGCACGGGCTGCGTCCAGTGCTGCCTTGGCCTGCGCTTCCAGGAATTCACGTGCACGGGTTTGCAGTTCCTGTGCCGTGCCTTCATCAACGCCGTCAATGACCAGCAGTTCTTCGATTTCGACATAGGCAACCTCTTCGAGGTTAGTAAAGCCTTCGGACACCAGCAACTGAGCGAAGAACTCGTCCAGATCCAGCGTTTCCATGAACAATTGGGTGCGGGCTTCGAATTCTTTCTGACGACGCGCCGATTCCTCGGCTTCTGTCATGATGTCGATGTCCAGATTCGTCAGCTGGCTGGCTAGACGTACGTTTTGACCACGGCGGCCGATGGCCAGCGAAAGCTGTTCCTCGGGGACCACAACTTCGATCTTGCCGGCTTCTTCGTCCAGAACCACCTTGGAGACCTCGGCGGGCTGCAGCGCGTTCACCAGGAAGGTCGGTTGATCTTCGTTCCACGGAATGATGTCGATCTTTTCGCCCTGCAATTCGTTCACAACCGCCTGTACGCGGCTGCCGCGCATACCGACGCAAGCACCGACGGGGTCAATCGAACCGTCATACGAAATCACGGCGATCTTCGCGCGCGAGCCGGGGTCACGGGCCACGGCCTTGACCTCGATGATGCCGTCATAGATTTCCGGCACTTCCATCTTGAACAGTTCCGCCATGAATTCTGGCGCGGTGCGCGACAGGAAGATCTGGTGGCCACGAACCTCACGACGCACTTCCTTGATATACGCACGAACGCGGTCATTTGGGCGATAGCTTTCGCGACCGATCTTGTCATTGCGGCGCAGAACAGCCTCGGCACCGCCCAGATCGACGATGACATTGCCGAATTCCTCGCGCTTGACTGCACCGTTGATGATGGTGCCCGCACGATCCTTGAACTCTTCGTACTGACGATCACGTTCCGCTTCGCGGACTTTTTGCAGGATCACCTGTTTCGCGGACTGCGCTGCGATACGGCCCATTTCCACGGGGGGCACTTCTTCGACGAAGACGTCACCAACCTCGGGCGCTTCCATGTACTGGCGCGCCTGTTCGACAGTCATTTCCGCCTGATAGTTCTCAAGCTCTTCATCCTCGACCACGGTGCGCACACGAGTAAAGGTCGCCTTGCCGGTCTTACGGTCGATGGACACGCGAATGTCCATTTCCGCGCCGTAACGGCTCTTGGCGGCACGGGCGAGCGATTCCTCCATCGCTTCGACAACCAGACCGGGGTCGATCATCTTTTCGCGGGCCACGGCCTCGGCGGTCTGCAGCAGCTCCAGCTGGTTGGCTGAGGTGATTGCCATCAGTTCGTCTCCTCTTCGGACCCTTCGGTCTCAATCTCGTCGAAAGCGTTTTCGTTCAGGGCGCCGGCGTCCTTGCGCTGGCGCAGCATTTCCTTGATCAGATCATCGGTCAGGACCAGCTTGGCGTCGCTCAACCAGTCGAATTGCAGACCGATGGTGATCGTCTCATCTCCCTCGGGGATGTTGATCAGAACCTCATCCCCTTCGATCCCGGCCAATTCACCTTTGAAGCGGCGGCGACCGTCAATCAGCTCGGCCGTTTCGATCTTGGCCTCATAGCCTTCAAACGTCTCAAAATCCTTGAGGCGCGTGAGAGGGCGGTCGATACCGGGACTGGACACTTCCAGCGTATAGGCATCAAGGATCGGGTCTTCGACATCCAGCGTGGCGCTGACCGCGTTCGAAATCTCGGCACAGTCGTCCACTTCGATGCCGCCGTCGGGCTTGTCCGCCATGATCTGCAGCGTGGTCTGCTTACCGCTCATCAGGCGGATACGCACGAGTTCGTACCCCAGATCCTCGATCACGGGGGCGATGATCTCGGCCAGTCGCCGGTCAATGGCAGCTTTGGCTATCAAGTCGTTTGTCATCAGGTGCTCTACCCTTTAATCGGGCACAAAAAAACGGGCGCGCGGCCCGTCGAATTTTCCGGTGGAGCCTTGAACCAGAAGTCCAACGCGCCGCTGTTGAAACTGCATATACGCAGGATGGTCCGAGTCTGCAACCCCCGGCGGGATTCGCAGCCGAATTTACGCCATCCACCACCGTTCTGCGATACGGCCGTCGTCTAAAACCGAAGGTCCTGCAATATGGCGCGGCATTCCGACAGCACCAGCTACAGCAAGGGCCATGTCCGCTTCGGACGGGTGAAACCGAAGACCGCGGACACCCTGCATTTCCGCCTTATCCGGCAGAGCCGCCACATCGACATAACCATCGCGCAGCGCTTCGGCCCGAACCCCCGCGTCCGGAATTACGATAACCTCGATGGCATCGACCCATCCGGCCTGACCATCCTTGTAATGCCCCACCACACGGCGACCGAGGAAATGTCGCCCGTCTTCGGCCCGTTCGACGCGGTAACAGCCAGTGCCGTTGGCGGCATGTAATGGCGACACAGTTTGACCCGATCGTTTGACGACAAACCGGCTGTCTGCCAACATAAAGGGCAGACCCGGATTGGCCTGAGCCAGTTCCAAGTGCACGCGATTGGGGGCCATGGCTTCGGCGCGACCAACTTCCGCCAGAACGGCCAGAACGTCCGTAATTTCCAACGGTGTACCATCGTGGAAAACCGCATCATCACGCAGATCAAAGGTCCAGACCCGTGCGTCGGCGTCGGTCTGCCACCCTGTTGCAAGCTCACCCCGCAGCGTTCCGTCGGGCGCGATCTCGGTCAAAGAGTCGAAAACAGCCCCGCGTGCAACTTGTTCAAGGCTGTCGTCGCGCGGTACGGCCAGACGCAACGTGCCGCCTTTCTTCGGCGTGTCCGCCAAGGACGCACCGGTCGCCGCCAAAAGCGCGGCAGCGGCACCTGACGCAAACAAGGCACGGCGGTCAATCCGGGTCATGCCACACCCTCCGCCACGCGATCCATGATGCGCACAAGCTCGGCGCTGATGCCGGGTTCAGACAACGCATGGCCCGCCTGCCGCACCATCTTCAACTCGGCATTGGGCCAGCGTTCAGCCAGATTCCATGCGGCCTGAGGCGGGCAGATCATGTCGTACCGCCCCTGAACGATATGTCCGGGAATATCGGCGATCCGATCCATCTGATCCAGAATCTGCCCATCCCTCTCCAGAAACGCCTTGTTGATGAAATAGTGATTCTCGAGCCGCGCAAAGGTGCGGGCGTATTCACCCGGACTTTCGCCCACCGATCCGTTGGTATGGATCGAGGCCAGCGCATTTTCCCAATGCGACCAGGCGCGTGCATACAGGATCTCGGTCGCGCGATCGCCCGAGAACAGGCGCTTATTATAAGCAGCAATTGTATCGTCCAGCTCACCCTCGGGCAGCAGAGCGGTGAATTTTTGCCAGTGCTCGGGCCAGAACCGTCCGGCCCCACCGCCGTAGAACCAGTCCAACTCGGCCTGCGTGGCCAGAAACACACCGCGCAGCACCAGACGGCTGACCCGATCAGAATGCGTCTGCGCATAGATCAGAGCCAGCGTCGCCCCCCAGCTGCCGCCAAAAACGATCCACTCATCAATTTCGAACAGTTCGCGCAGCCGTTCGATATCAGCGACAAGATGCCACGTCGTGTTGTTTTCGACCGATGCTGTGGGCCGCGACCGACCACATCCGCGTTGATCAAACAGAATCACCCTGTACGCACGCGGATCAAAATAGCGCCGCATAGCAGGGCTGCAGCCGCCCCCTGGGCCTCCGTGAAGGATAACAACCGGTATCCCATCGGGATTGCCGCATTGTTCCACATAGATACGGTGCCCATCGCCCATATCGACCATGCGCTGATCGAACGGGTCGATCGGCGGGTACAGATATTGAACTGCGCGCTTTTGGTCCGGGTACTTGTCCATTATGGCCCTATATAGTCCTTAAGCGTAAAAGAGCATACGGAGACAGGAATGCAAGCGCATCCGAACACTGTGGACCCGTCCGAGATCGCAAAATTCGAGGCGATGGCGGCGGAATGGTGGGATCCCCACGGGAAATTCAAACCTCTGCACATGCTGAATCCGTGCCGTCTGGATTATATCACACAGCAGATTGCAGGTGAGTTTGACCGTGATCTGACCGCGCAAAACCCGTTCGAGGGTTTGCGCCTGCTGGATATCGGCTGCGGTGGTGGGTTGCTCAGTGAACCGATGGCGCGCTTGGGCGCGGCGGTCGTGGGTGCCGACGCCGCCGAACGCAATCTTCCTGTCGCTCGCATCCATGCGGAACAATCGGGCTTGGAGATTGACTATCGCCACACCACTGCCGAGGACATGGCAGCCGCTGGTGAGCAGTTCGACGTCGTGCTGAACATGGAAGTGGTTGAACACGTGGCCGACCCGCAAAGCTTCCTGACCGCCACGCAACACTTGCTGAAACCCGGTGGGCTGCAGATTTGTTCCACCATAAACCGTAATCCGAAATCATACGCGATGGCGATCTTCGGGGCCGAGGTGGTCATGCGCTGGTTGCCGCGCGGCACGCATGAGTGGAACAAGTTCATCACACCTGACGAACTGTTCGAGCTACTGCGCCAGGCCGGGCTGGACCCGGTGGATCGCAAGGGGTTTGTGTTCAACCCGATCTTGTGGAGCTGGTCGATCTCGGACCGGGACTTGAGCGTGAATTATGTGACGGCGAGCGTGAAGCCGGGGTCATAAAACTGGTGTGGAAAGAAAGAGCATAAAAAACCAAACAATAATTCGAGGCGATCGAAGTTGGCATTCCCGTTGCTGTTGCCTGCCAACACGTCCAAAAAAGCCAATAGATTGGTATTAAAACGATTGGAAAAATTATGTTTGGATGGTTGAAAAAACGAGTTTTAAACGCATCCGCGGATGCAATGAAAAACGATATCGAGCGCTTCACGGCTGGCTTAGAAGGTGCTGATGCCGAAGAAATTTCAACAATGTTGGTTATAGCAAATATTTTAAGGCTTAGAATGTTAGATAGCGGTGTGATTCCAGCCGCAGCACTCGACCTAAGCATCCCTCGGGATGAGGACGTTATGTATCAATGTGACATGTGTTCGTTAAAATTAGTAAATGGTGTAAAGAAATTCCAGAAAATCGGGCAGCCATCTGATGCGGCGGGTGCAATGATATGGCTTCATAGCGTTCGCGCGCTAAATGTTCCGGAAATTCGAGTATGTGGCCGTAAGATGTGGGGTCAGCTTGTTCGCGGCTTTCCTTATGTTGATAACACGCTGGGAACGATGCGAGCCGTAATGGGAACACGGCTTCATGAGAACATTGACGAAGAATTGAGGTTCATTCCAATTGGTTTAGAACCCATAGAGACAGGTGCAAACTAAAACGGCCGCTTAATCTTAGTGTTTTGTCGCGCAGGTTATTCAAACATGGCCAGTTCTAGCTTAAAACTAGAAACTGACGGACGTCGAAAATTGGAAAGCGTCTACCCCTACTCTCCCTCCAACTGCAACCGTAAATCCCTCAACACCGGCAGCGTGCTGCGGACGCGCTCCAGCCCCAGTTCTCCGACCACGCGGTTGATCAGCGGGGCAATCGACGAAATCGCCTGATCCCGTGCCCGCCGACCGGCGGGGCTGATCGCCACCATCTTGCGGCGGGCGTCGTCCCAGTCGGGGCGGATGTGGATGTATCCGGCCCATTCCAGCTTGGCCAAGGTGTTTGTCATGGCTCCACGCGTGACGTGGAAGGTGCTGGCCAGTTGCGCCGGGGTCCGCTCATCCCCCACAAACACCAGATGGTTCAGCACCGAGAAATGCGAGATTTCCATGCCCTTGGGCAGCACCCGGCTCAGCCGGTTGCGCAACAATTGGTCTGCAGTCAGAATCTCGCTGAACAGCGTGACCGCCAGGGCATTTTTTTCGTCCGTCATAAGTCCGGTTCTGGATCAGGGCCTGTCGAAAGGCCGCACATGCGTCAAAGAGGGCACACGTCGGCGCGCCTCTGTCACAGAACTATCATCCAAATCGAAAATGTGAATGCCCGGATCGGTACCTGCGTCGATCAGCACCTCCCCCCACGGGGCGACAACCATGCTGTGGCCGTGCGTGTAGCGGGTTTTTCCGCGCGTCTTGGGATGTTCTCCGGTCTGTGCCGGAGCCAGCACCCAACACCCGGTCTCGATCGCGCGGGCGCGCAACAGCGATTCCCAATGCGCGGCCCCTGTGACAGGCGAAAACGCCGCTGGAACCGTCAGGATGCGTGCCCCCGCCTGCGCCAGAGCAGCGTGCAAATTGGGGAAGCGGATATCGTAACAGATGGTCAGCCCCACCTTGCCAAAATCGGTCTCGGCAATCACGGCTTTCTCGCCCGGGCGGTAGTTCTTCGATTCGCGGAAGGTCTCGGATTCGGAAACCTGCACGTCAAACATATGGATTTTGTCATAGCGCGCCACGACCTGACCCTGCGGGTCGATCATGAAGCACCGGTTGGCAAAGCGTCCATCCGTGTCATGGGTTTTAATCCCCAGCGAACCGATCAAAAGCCACACACCCAGTCTGGCGGCCTCTTCGCGCAAGCCCGCCAGGGTGATGTCGTCTTCTTCATGCTGCAGAACCTCGCGCTGCCGCGTTGTGCTGGTCGAAACACAGTTCGTAACCTCAGGCGTCAAAACAAACCGCGCGCCTTGCCCAGCCGCCTCGGCCATCATGGCGCGCACCGTGTTCAGATTTTCGGCCGGATCGTCCGACGAGGTGATCTGCAGCAGCGCGGTCTTCATCAGGCCGCCAGCAACCGGTCGAGCTTGCCCTGACGTTCCAGTTCATACAGATCGTCACAGCCGCCTACATGCTGTGTTCCGATGAAGATCTGCGGCACCGTGCGCTTGCCACCGGCCCGTTTGATCATCTCGGGTTTGCGTTTGGGATGCATCAGCACGTCGACTTCTTTGAATTCAACGCCTTTCTGTTTCAGCAGACGTTTGGCCGCATGACAAAAACCGCATAGCGGCGAGGTATAAATTTCTACCGGCTTCATTTTCCGTTCCCTTTGGGTTTCGCGCAATCTTGGGCGAATTAGGCATCCTTGGCAACGCGCGCTAGAGCCAACACGAAAATATGATTTGCTCCTGCATCCTGGCATACACGGGCGCAGGCCGCCAGTGTTGCGCCAGATGTCATCACGTCATCCACTAGCAACACGTCCCGGTCGTTCAGATGCTGTACCCTGCGCGGGTGGATGCGAATCGAATCTTTCAGGATCTCGGCCCGTTCTTGCGCCGTTTTGCCATCCAGAACCGGTGTCCGTCTTTTTCGCACCAGCAGGTCCGGCACACAGTCCAGCCCACTGTCCTGACCCAGGTGCTGCGCCAACAGGGCCGATTGATTGTAACGCCGTTTGAGTAGACGGGACCAATGCAGCGGCACAGGGGCAATCACCATATCCGGTCGCAACAGCTCATGCCCTGCCTGCGCCATCCAACGCGCTGCCGGGCGGGCTAGCTCGGGCCGGTCGCCATGTTTCAAAGCCAGGATCAGCGCACGCGCCTTTCCATCATACAGCAACGCTGATCTGCCAGCCTTCCAGGGCGGCGGGGCTTTTAGGCAGCCGTCACACTCGATCCGATACCCATCCTGTGTGCCCATCAGCGGCACTCCGCAGCTTTCGCATACGGTGCCTCCAATAAAGGGCGTTTCGCGCCAACACGCCCCGCACAGGCCAAAATCTGACGCGGTAAGCGCGCCGCATCCCATACAACGAGGCGGGTAAATCAGTGCGAGTGCGGTTTGAATCCGCCGCGCGATGCGATACTTGCGAGCTATGAAGTTGCCCGAGTCCAACGCACCCTCTCTGTTTGATCGCAAAACTATCCTGCGCCACCGCGGACGTGCACAGGATGACGCCTTCTTCCTGCATCGCGCCGCGATTGACGAGGCGCAGGATCGGCTCTCTATAGTTAACAAAGCCTTTACAGCGCCTGCGATCGTGAGCCCGTTTCCACAGCTTTGGGACGGCATTTTTTCGGGAGCTACCTTGGTCCAGGATGACGACGTTCTGGCACTGCAGCCCGGCGCCCATGATCTGGTCATCCACGCGATGGCCCTGCATTGCGCCAATGATCCGGTTGGGCAGCTGATTCAATGCCACAGGTCGCTGCAACCTGACGGGCTTTTGCTGGTCTTATGTTTGGGCGGCGAAACACTTCACGAACTGCGCGCGGCTTTGGGGCAAGCCGAAGTCGAAAGTACAGGCGGGCTGAGCCCCCGTGTCGCACCAATGGCCGAGCTGAGAGATCTGGGCGGGCTGCTACAGCGGGCAGGTCTGGCCTTGCCCGTGGCGGATTCGATACCTCTGACGGCGGAATACCGCGACATTTGGCATCTGATGCGCGATCTGCGCCATATGGGCGAAACCAACGCTTTGTCTGCACGGCTAAAACGCCCGACCAGACGGACCGTGTTCGAGGCCGCACAACGTATCTATGCGGATCACTTTTCGACCGACTCAGGCCGCTTGACCGCCACTTTCGAATTGATCTGTCTGACCGGTTGGTCGCCGCACGATAGCCAACCCAAACCCCTGCGCCCAGGATCGGCCCAAGCCCGTCTGGCTGACGCCTTGCGCACCACCGAGGGCAAACTGCCTGATTGACGTGCGGATAAATCCCCTTATCTCAGGCCGGACCATAAGAAATTTAGGAAGTCCCATATGTTCGACGCTATCCGCCCTGCACACGCTCCTACGGATCATCCCAAGATCAGGATGGGCCGCGTCGGCATTCTGCTGGCAAATCTGGGTACACCGGATGACTATACATATTGGCCGATGCGCCGTTATCTGAACGAGTTTCTGTCGGACCAGCGCGTCATCGACTATCCGAAATGGAAATGGCAGCCGATTCTGCAGGCCATAATCCTAAGCAAACGGCCTTTTAGCTCAGGCGAAGCTTATAAATCGATCTGGAATCACGACAAAGGCGAAAGCCCTTTGATGACGATCACCAAGGATCAGACCGCCAAGCTTAAGGCGGCGATGCATGACCGCTATGGCGATCAGGTGATGGTCGATTTTTGTATGCGATATGGCAACCCTTCAACCAAGTCCAAGGTACGTGAAATGGTGGCGGCAGGGTGTGACCGCATTCTGTTCTTCCCGCTCTACCCGCAATACGCAGGCGCAACGACGGCCACAGCCAATGACCAGTTCTTCCGTGCGTTGATGGAAGAGGCCTGGCAACCAGCATCTCGCACTGTGCCCGCCTATTTCGACCAGGCCAGTTACATCGACGCGCTGGCGCAATCTGTCGAGCGCGCCTATGCGGCAATGGAGACAAAACCCGACATTCTGGTCTGTTCGTACCACGGAATGCCAGATCGCTATCTTCAGCAAGGCGATCCCTATCACTGCCAGTGCGCCAAGACATCACGTCTGCTGAAAGAGCGGTTGGGCTGGTCGGATGATCAACTGGTTTCGACCTTCCAATCTCGATTCGGTCCCGAGGAATGGCTGAAGCCTTACACCGTGGATCATGTGGCGGATCTGGCAAAGCAGGGTAAGAAAAACATTGCCGTCATCGCGCCCGCGTTCTCAGCCGATTGCATCGAAACGCTGGAAGAGATCAACGAAGAGATCAAGGAAAGCTTTGAAGAGGCGGGAGGCGAGACCTTCACCTATATTCCATGCCTGAACGACGACGATGCGCACATAGCGGCCCTTGGGAAGGTGGTCGAAGATAACCTGCGCGGTTGGCTGGAATAATTTCGCTCGGGCGATCGCCACGGTGGACGGGCGATTCGTTCAACAATGAATCCCCGAGGGCCGAGACAAACAGTCGGAAATAAAAAAGGCGGTGGATTGCTCCACCGCCTTTTTCAAGAATTCCGTGTTGGCTTAGCTTGCAGCAACAGCAGCAGCAACAACAACCAGCAGGATCAGCGGCAGGATGATGCCCTGCGACGAACCTTGAGTTTCTTCAACAACAACAGGTGCTTCAACAACCGGCTCTTCCAGGTTGCCAGCGTATGCGGTCGAAGCTGCGGCGGTCAGAGCTGCGGCGAGAACGAGTTTTTTCATATTAACCTCCAGAATTTGCACGGTTCCAATGCCCGGAACCGCGCACCTAAGACTTACCTCGTGTTTTTTTCTAATCAGCATTGGCGCTGGATTGCAATTGCAACTTGAGCGCTAAGCGGCTTCGCGAAGGAAAATGTCGTCAAATTAGCAACACTTGCGTGCCGACCTTCGCCATAGAAAACAGTTCAGCAATATCATCGTTGAAGAGGCCAATACAGCCATTCGACGAACGTCGCCCAATTTTGCGCGTATCGTGGGTGCCGTGAATGCGATAATATTTCCAGCCCAGATATAAAGCGTGCGTTCCCAGAGGGTTATCTGGCCCCGGCGGGATATAGTCGGGCCATTCCGGATTTCTTCTCTTCATCGACGGTGTCGGCGACCAACTGGGGCCTTCAACTTTGCGGATCACGCTGGTGCGCCCGCGACGGGTCATCTCTTCGGTCAAAGGCACCGAAGATGGATAGAGTTTGTATACGGATTGATCATCTGACCAATAATGCAGCGCGCGAGACACGGTATCGACCAGAATAGCGCCGTTTCTGGTGTTCGAGAAATACGGCTGCCAGTCCAAAGCCCGGAAACCGGACACGTTGCGACGCACGGGCGGCTCGGGTTCAGGCGCGGGGCGCAGCGGATCACCCGGAATGTACTGGGCCAGCGCCGGAGACGCCAACGACGCGGTAGCACCGGTCAGAAACCCCCGGCGTGTGGGCGACAGAAAACGCTTTTTGTCCATGACAATGGGTCCTGTGTTCTGGAGAGTTCTGAAATCTGGCCTATTCTATTGCGAGAATGCTTCAGTCGCAAACCAAACCGGCAGAATCACGCGAGTAATGACGAATGTACGTTTGCTCAGCGCAGTCAGGCACGCTATGCCGGGTGACAACACAATTATCAGGTCGATCATGACGCGTATCGTTTCTTTACTGTTGATTTGCTTTGTCGCACTTGCGGCATGTACTGACACCCGCACCACGGCCATTGGCGCAGATGGCCGCCCCTTGCCGACGGTTTACAAGATTCGCGGCAACCCGGAAAAGCTGCAGTTCCGTATGTTGGATTCGGTCAACGCTCTGCGGCAGGCTCAGGGTCTGCAGGCAGTGCAGTTGAACTCTCAGCTTAACGCGGCGGCAGCAACGCATTCCAAGGATATGGCCCGACAAAACCGGCCCTGGCACTTTGGGTCAGATGGTTCTTCGCCGATCGATCGGGCCGCGCGGGTCGGGTATTTCGGCACATTTCTGGGCGAGGCCATTTCCGAAACCTACGAGACCGAGACCGAGACACTGGCAGCCTGGATGCAAGAACCGGGACCGCGCGCTGTCATCATGGACCCTAAGGCAACCCAGATGGGGTTCGCCTGGCATCAGGAAAGCGGTGGAAAAATCTGGTGGACGCTGGAAATGGGATCCGGCGGCTGATCCAGATCTGCCTAAAAAAGCCCCCGGAAAACGGGGGCTTTTTTAGTCTTTTAAGCAGCTTGCATAGATTGAGCTTCGGTCAATATCGCATAGAGCTTAACCGGATCTGGGTTCGCTCGCAGCTTGGTGCAGACCGAAGTATCTCGCAACGTGCGCGACACCAATGCCAGCGCCTTGAGATGATCCACGCCCGCCTCTTCCGGCGCAAACAGCGCAAAAGCGATGTCTACAGGCTGTCGATCAACCGACCCGAAATCGATGGGTTTTTCCAGCATGACAAACACGCCCGAAACCGCTTCAAGCCCGGCCAGGCGCGCATGCGGCAAAGCCACACCATGCCCAACGCCAGTGGGGCCAAGGCTTTCGCGCTCAAGCAGGCAATCAACGACGGCCTGAGCATCAAGGCTCCGGGTCGCGGCGGCGACGTCGCCGATTTCCTGAAACAACCGCTTCTTGCTGGAAGCGGCCGAGAGTACACGTACTGCCTCGGGCTTGAGAATGCTCGAAAGCTCCATGATCACGCTCCATGGAACGGCACCCGCCTTGGCGGGTGCGGTCCCGTTTTCTTGCCTGTTACGGATCGATCCAGCCGATGTTACCGTCATCGCGACGGTAGACAACGTTCAATCCATCCTTGTTCTCATTCCTGAACACCAGCACCGGAGCGCCAGCAAGTTCCATTTGCATCACGGCTTCCCCAACGCTCAGAGACGGAATTTTCGTCTCCATCTCAGCCACAATCATGGGCTGCAGCGATTCGGGTTCGTTTGCCGTGTCCGATTCGTCAGAGGCGAGGATATAAGAGGACGCACCAAAGAGTTCAACCGGCTCTGAACGGTCCTTGTGGTGATCCTTCAGTCGGCGCTTATAGCGGCGCAGTTGGGTTTCCATCTTGTCACAGCATGCCTCGAATGCTGCATAAATCTCAGTTGCGTGCGCCTTGGCCTGGGCGGTAAGGCCCGTCGACAGATGCACAGTTGTTTCGCATACATATTCATGCGCTGAACGGGAAAAGACGACGTTGGCATCTGTTGGCCGCTGAGCATATTTGCCCACAACCTCGCCCAGCTCGGTCTGCACGTGTGTCTGCAGGGCCGCGCCGATGTCGATCTGTTTTCCGCTGATTTGGTAACGCATGTGATCTCCTTCACAATTCACACCCATTCTGACGTCGCAGTCCGCGACGAACTTGTTTTTATCGGGTGGGGGGTCGCGACATTTTCTGCGGTTGCCTTAAAACCTGCCCTTCGAAGAAGGGACATCGAGATCCAGACTGGAACCGAGTAAATGCCATAGACCAATTGAGGCAAGAGACGAAGGAAGAGTCAATCAAAACAGGCGTGTATATACGCGATTTCCGTCGTGAACCGGATGCCATTCAGCACAACCCTATGAAATACGGAAGTTTTCGCCCAAATAGACCCGACGCACATTCTCGTTTTCGACAACTTCATCAGGTGTGCCAGACATCAGCACCTGGCCATCATGCAGGATATAGGCGCGATCCACAATTTCCAGCGTTTCCCGGACGTTGTGATCTGTGATCAGAACACCGATTCCCCGTTTTTTCAGGTCAGCCACCAGATGCCGAATATCCCCGACACTGATCGGGTCGACGCCTGCAAAGGGTTCGTCCAAGAGCAGATATTTCGGATCTGCTGCCAAACAGCGCGCGATCTCGACACGGCGGCGCTCACCACCCGAAAGCGCCAAGGCCGGGGCCCGGCGCAAATGCTCGATAGAGAAATCAGACAGCAGTTCTTCCAGCCGCTCTTTCCGCCGATGGGCGTGTGCGACAGTGATGTCCAGAACGGCGGCGATGTTGTCCTCGACGCTCATCCCGCGGAAAATCGACATTTCCTGTGGCAGATAGCCGATCCCCATTCGAGCGCGCCGATACATCGGCAAGGTCGTGACATTCTGGCCGTCGATTGTCACTTTACCCGCCTCGGGAAACACAAGACCCGCCACGGAATAGAAAGTTGTGGTTTTACCCGATCCGTTTGGTCCCAGCAGCGCCACGACCTCGGACCGGTCCAGTGTCATGGAAACCTCTCGGATAACCGTCTTTTTCCGATAAGACTTTCGCAGCTTCTCGATACGTAGGCCTGAACTGCCCTCGGCCACAGAAAGCTCGGGGCGCGCCATCAGTTGTTGCCCTGCTGCAAGATCGTTTTGACACGCCCTGTCATCGTTGCGGTACCCGTCGTCAGATTGGCGTTCATCTGATCGCCGCTGATAACACTGGGGCCCTGTGTCAGAAGGACGTTCCCCTTCATCACGATCACGCCCGAGTCGATTGTGTATTCTGCCCAATCGCCTTCAGCAGCGTCAGGTGGGCTGACCAGAACCACGTTTTCGCTTGCCTCCATCCGTTCGATGGCCGAGCGTTCCTGATTGTAGATCACCAAAACCCGTTCAGCTGTCAGCCGCATTTCACCCTGTACAACGATGACATCTCCAAGGAACTCGGCAGAGCCGTCTTCCTGGTTCACATTCAGCGTTTCAGACGTCACCTCGACCGGCAGACTTGGGTCGGCATTCGCAGAACCAAAGGCCACCTGCGCTTCTTGCGCAGTCGCGGACCCGGCACCCACAATTACAGCGAGACACAGAGGAACAAAACGAAAATCGAACACAGGTTATCTTTCTGCCTTTTCAGGCTCGTATATCAGCTTCACGCCATCTGTAAAAACAATATGGACGGGACCATCCTTTTTTTCAGTTCCAAAGGTCATGCGCCCGGCGGAAAAGTTGCCGATCGGCCCGGTTCCGTTCACCTGCCCCGGTGTGTCGCCGCGAATTTCGTCCAGCGACGTGTTGAGCAGATCTGTTGTGACCTGAAGACCATCCGCTGTGGTGATCACCACGTCGCCGACAAAGGTGGCCGTGCCCTCATCCGGACGAATTAACCCAGAGTTGGAATCCAATGTGATCGTTCCGCCATTCAGTAAACCAAACCGGCCGCGGAATTCAGACGCTGCCGGAGTTGACCCTTCGCTGCCTTGGGTGGCCTGCGTGGCTTCAATTTGCACATCTTCGCCTTTGCGGGTTGTACCCTGGTAATTTGGCTGGGTCACGACTTGCTGCGCCAGCCGTTCATCAATGTCATTTTGCGCGAAAGGCACTGACACATTTGTTTCGATGCTGCGGGACAGCAGAAAGACAGTGGACAGCAAGACGATGGCCGCAAGCGGCAACAGGACCTTCAGGAACTGCACCATGCGGGAATATCTGTCCACTTCGCCCCCCCTCAGCCCAGACCGACGCGCAAACAATCGTGGATATGCAACAAGCCCTGTGCTTGTCCATCCGCCTCGGGGTCGACCACAAACAGCGAAGTGATCTTGCGATCATTCATGATCGCGACCGCTTCTTCGGCCAGTGCGTTGGGAGCAATGGTCATCGGATCACGGGTCATGACATCTTGCGTGCTCTTGTCCAACAGCCCGTCCATGTTACGACGCAAATCGCCATCGGTGACAATGCCCAGCAGACGGCCTGCGTCATCGGTAACACCAACGACACCAAAGCTTTTTTGGCTCATGACCAGCAAAGCCTCGCTCATCGGAGTGCCCGATGCGACAACAGGCATATCCGAATGCATCAGGTCGCGCACCTTACTGAGCTGCGCGCCGAGTTTACCGCCAGGGTGGAAGTCGCGGAAATTCTCGGGCTTGAAATCCCGGTACTTCATCAAAGCAATCGCCAGCGCATCGCCCATTGCCAAAGTCAATGTCGTCGAGATCGAAGGCACCATGCCAAAGCCACATGCCTCACCCATTGACGGGATCAGCAGATGTACATCCGCCTGCTTCATAAGCGTGCTCTGGGGCTTACTGGACAAGCCGATCAGCGGAATGCCAAAGCGTCGGGTAAATGCCAACATGTTGGCCAGTTCCGGAGCCTCGCCCGAGTTTGAGATCGCCAGGACAACATCGCCCTTGGATACCATCCCCAGATCGCCATGGCTGGCCTCGGCCGGATGAACAAAATAGGCCGGCGTACCCGTGCTGGCCAGAGTCGCAGCAATCTTGTGACCGATATGGCCTGATTTGCCGATCCCGCTGACAATGATGCGACCCGTTGCTTGCAGGATCAGTTGCACAGCCTCGGCAAAGTGTTCATCAAGGCTTTCGGCCAGCACGTCAAGGGCGCGGGCTTCATCAGTGACAACCTGTCGGGCAGTTCTTAGAAAGGCTTCGGTATCGGTCATGAGTGCGCAAAGATATCCGTTTCGGGCCAACCGGCGAGGTCCAGCTTCGCACGCATTGGCAAGAAATCAAAACACGCCTGCGCCATCTCGGTCCGGTCCTCGCGGGCCAGCCGTTTGTTCAATTCGTCCCGCAGGCGGTGCAGGTACAGAACGTCCGATGCCGCATAGTCCAACTGAGCGTCCGTCAGGGTTTCAGCGCCCCAATCGCTCATTTGCTGTTGTTTCGAGATATCGACACCGATCAGTTCCTGGCACAGGTTTTTCAGCCCGTGCCGGTCCGTATAAGTGCGCACCAACCGGCTGGCGATCTTGGTGCAGTAAACCGGTGCAGCCAACGCGCCAAAGGTGTGATACATCGCGGCAATGTCGAAACGCCCAAAGTGGAACAGCTTAAGCACGTCGGGGTTTTCCAGCATGGCGCACAGGTTCGGCGCTGCGGTCTGGCCCCGTTCAACCTGAACAATATGGCTGTTGCCGTCACCACCCGACATCTGGATCACGCACAAGCGGTCGCGATGCGGGTTCAACCCCATGGTTTCGCAGTCAATGGCCACAATGGGCCCCAAATCCAGCCCGTCCGGCAGATCGTTTTTGTACAAATGGTTCGCCACGCAACTATTCCTCTGAGCGCTTTCGCCTCCGAGATAGGCGGTTTGGTCCATAAACTCAACGCCGTCCAAAAATCGCGGTCATTTCATCACCAAGCAATTGATTTTATCCTCAAGGGGGGGATAAGGATAAATCATGCCAAATCACAAACATGAGTCGCACCCACAAATCACGGCCCGGCTGAAACGCGCCCACGGTCATTTGGCCAAGGTCATTGCCATGCTGGAAGAACACGCCCCCTGTTCAGACGTCGCACAACAGCTTTTCGCTGTTGAAAGGGCCGTCACCAATGCCAAGCGCGCTTTGATCCATGATCATATCGACCATTGCCTGTCTTCTGAAGACGGTGGCAGCGGGATCGAAGACTTCAAAACGATTACGAAATACCTTTGAACCATGCTGAGCATTCTTAGAAACCGCACCTACCGCCACCTGTTCCTCGCCCAGATCGTCGCCCTGACCGGAACCGGGTTGGCCACGGTTGCGTTGGGTTTGCTTGCTTTTGAACTGGCAGGGGACGCCGCTGGCCTTGTGCTGGGCACCGCGTTGACGATCAAGATGGTGGCCTATGTCACCGTCGCCCCATTGGCGGCCGCATTTGCCGAACGCCTGGATCGTCGCAAAATGCTGGTTTTTCTGGACCTTATCCGCGCTGCTGTTGCGGTATGCCTGCCTTTTGTAACTGAAGTCTGGCAGGTCTATGTATTGATTTTCGTACTACAATCAGCCTCGGCGGGATTCACGCCTGCCTTTCAGGCAACGATTCCTGACGTGTTACCTGATGAGGCTGAATACACACGCGCGTTGTCTCTGTCGCGCCTGGCTTATGACATGGAAAGCTTGCTCAGCCCCATGTTTGCCGCAACCCTGCTGCTGCTTGTCAGCTTCAACAGCCTGTTCTGGGGCACTGCATTGGGTTTTTTGGCTTCTGCTTTACTTGTGATTTCAGTCGGGCTGCCTTCTCCAAGGCCAACCAAACCCCGCGGCATTTATGACCGCACGACACGCGGCATTCGCATTTATCTGAGGACACCCCGGTTGCGTGGGTTGCTTTCGCTCAGTTGGAGCGCAGCCGCGTTGAGTTCGACGGTTATCGTCAACACTGTGGTCATCGTGCGCGCCAATCTGGGCCTGTCGGAAAGCGCCGTGGCCATAGCCTTGGCCGGGTTCGGAGGCGGATCGATGCTGGCAGCCTTTACTTTGCCTCGCCTTCTGGATCGGATCGAAGACCGTCGCGTCATGCTCTCGGGGGCCGTTTTTGCTACAGGATCGATGGCCGTCGCTGCGGTTCTTGCAGCAACTGTTCCCTTGTCACTGGGTCTGCTGACCCTGTTGTGGGCCTTTACAGGTTTCGGATATTCCACAACGCTCACACCTTCGGGCCGCTTATTAACCCGGTCGGCGCAGCCCGAAGACCGCCCTGCCGTGTTCGCCGCACAGTTCACCCTTTCGCATGGCTGCTGGTTGGTTCTTTACCCACTGGCAGGATGGCTGATGACCGTGTACGGGCCGACCGTTACCCTCAGCAGCATGGCGACATTGTCCGTGGTGGGCGTTGTAGGTGCAATCAGCCTTTGGCCGCGGCTTGATCAGGAACCGATCCTTCACGATCATCCGGATTTACCGCCCGATCACCCGCACCTGGCCGGGTCAGGCCCGCATGTGCATCCAATTGTCATTGACGACCTGCACCCGCACTTCCCGCGTGAGCCTTGAGCAAGAGCTTCGATCTGAACTAAACCCGGAGTCATAGCATACCGGAGCCCCAATGGACCAGCTAGACCGTCGCATCATCGCCGCACTGCAAGCCAATGCGCGTGCATCGACAACACAGATCGCAGCCACACTGGGCGTCGCGCGCACGACGGTACATGAGCGGATCAACCGGATGGAACAGCGCGGCATCATCACGGGGTATTCCGTGCGCCTTGGGGCGACGGAAGATACACCCAAGGTTCAGGTGATCGTCATGCTGGAGGTGCAGCAAAAAGAAACGACCCGCATCATCAAACGGCTCGAAGCCTACCCCGAAGTCAAATTGTGTCTGTCAATCAACGGTGAATTCGACCTTATGCTTTCGGCTGAAGCACCCCGGTTGGAAGATCTGGACATTCTGGTCGACGACCTGGCCAAGATTCCCGGCGTCCTGCGCACCAATACCAGCGTTGTCTTTGGGCGCAGGATCGATCGAAACTGAAGCGGCGATAACCCTCTGTAAACCGATTATTGGCTAGCTTGGCCGGGACAGTTCAGAATCCCGGACCGGCAGAATGCCAATTCGAAAGCTTTCGTTTTTCATCATGTTCCTGCTTGGCGCGCTGGCTGAGGCAGTGTTTGCCGCGCCCAATGCCCATACACGGGATCTGTGCGATCAAGCCGCGCAACGTGCGGCTTTGTCCGAAGGGGTGCCTCTGGACGTGTTGCGCGCAATCTCACGTGTTGAAACCGGCCGTACACTGGCGGGGCATTTTTCACCCTGGCCATGGACCATCAACGCCGAAGGTCAGGGATACTGGTTCACGACCGAAGATGAAGCCAAAGCCCATGTTTTCAAGATCTTCAAAGCAGGTGCGCGCAGCTTTGATGTCGGCTGTTTCCAGATCAACTACCGCTGGCACGGAAAAGACTTCCGCTCGATCGACGCGATGTTCGACCCCGATGAGAACGCCAGCTACGCCGCCCGCTTCCTGAAAGCCCTGTATACCGAGCTTGGCACGTGGCCCGCTGCCGCCGGGGCCTATCACTCCCGTACGGAATCGCTGGCCAAAGCGTACACGGGGCGGTTTCAGGCCGTGCTGGCCCAGCTTAGCGGCGAGACCTCGCCTCGGCTTGCAGCCATGTCACGCGATCCGTTCACCGGGACAGGAACACCTTTGATCCCCCTGCGGTCAAGCGTGAAGCACGGTGGGGCATTGGGCTCTTTGGTCCCGACCGCGGGCGCCGCCACCGCATTTATCGCGTTCAACTAGGAGTTTCGTGTGCCCAAAATCGACGCCCGATCCCTGTTTTCACCCACAGTTCTTCTGGCACTGGCTCTGATGACGGTCATCGTAATGATGATCCTTCCGATGCCAGCCTGGGTGCTGGATGTGGGGCTTGCCGCATCGTTTGCCTTGGCCATCCTGATTTTCACACTGACCCTGTTCATCGAAAGACCTCTGGATTTTTCGTCCTTCCCAACGATCCTTCTGGCATCCCTTATGCTGCGGTTGTCGCTGAATGTGTCCTCGACAAAACTGATCATCGGGCAAGGACATACCGGCCCAAACGCGGCGGGTGATGTGATCGAAGGGTTTGCCAATTTCGTCATGGGCGGCAGTATTTTTCTGGGCCTTGTGGTGTTTGGCGTCCTGTTGATTGTAAACTTCATGGTCATCACCAAAGGTGCGGCCCGGATGGCCGAGGTCGGCGCGCGTTTTGCCCTGGACGGGATGCCGGGCAAACAGCTTGCCATCGACAGTGACATGTCCGCCGGGGCCATTGACCACCAGCAGGCCAAGGAAAGACGCGAACGCGAACAGCAGGAAACAACGTTTTTCGGCTCGCTCGACGGTGCGTCGAAATTCGTCAAGGGTGACGCCATTGCCGGTCTGCTGATCACTTTGCTGAACCTTGTGATGGGTCTGATCATGGGCGTAATCGTGCACGGAATGCCCGTGGCATCGGCGTTCGAGACTTATGCGATCCTGACCGTTGGCGACGGGTTGGTGTCGCAAATTCCGGCCGTGATCATCTCTATCGCTTCCGCTTTGTTGCTGGCACGCGGCGGCACGCAAGGGGCTACGGACAACGCCATCTTCTCGCAGTTGGGCCGCCACCCGGCGGCCCTGTCCACAGTGGCGGTTCTGATGGTCCTGTTTGCGTTGGTGCCCGGACTACCGTTTCTGCCCTTCATTCTTGGGGTAGGTGTCTTGGGATACGCGGCCTATTCCGTCCATCGCAAACGGCAAGAGGAAGAAACCGCGGCGCAGCTGCCCGCGACCGAAACGGATACACCAATTACTCAGGCCATCGGAGATATCCTTGATTTGGACGATGTGCACCTTGAGTTCGCCCCCGATCTGGTCAGCATGGTGCTGAACCCAGGTACTGGCCTAGATGCCCGGATCGCCAATATGCGCACCTATGTGGCGTCAACCTTTGGGTTGATCCTGCCTGAAATACGTCTGACGGACCGCGCCGATCTGCCAACCGGGACCTATGTGATCAAGGTTCACGGTGTCGAACAGGCGCGCGGCGTTCTCAATCCGGATCTTGTTTTGGCCCTTGTACAGGACGGGTTTGATCTGCTTCCAGAAGGCAACGATGTGACCGAGCCCGTCTATGGCGCACCTGCCCGCTGGATTCTTCCGAAAGATCAGGAAGACGCGGCGCTGAGCGGCGCTACCATCGTCTCGCCTCCCGAGATTTTGGCCACCCATCTTCTTGAGATCATCAAACAGAATTTCTCGCGCCTGCTGACGTTGAAGTCCCTGCGTCGCCTGCTGTCCGAAATGACCCGGCTCAGTGACCCGGTGCGCGCCGAAGCCAACCGAAAACTGTTGGACGAACTGATCCCGGACAAGGTGCCCATCGACAACGGACGCCGAACTTGCGTTACAATCCGCAGTTTCGGATTTTCATACGCGTTTCGAACAACTAGTCGGGTCTCCAGCAAACGGGTCCTCGTTGTCCACGCGCCTGTCGGACTTGGAAAACAGCTTCATAACTGCAGCCAGCCTGCCTGATTCGGTCGAACGACTAGATCAGGTCGCGCGCTCGGCAGGCGATCTGGCCAACGCGCTGAATAAAGCATCTGAAGGCGTGCGGCAGGCGCGCTCGGATGCAGATCGCAAGATCGGCGCTCAAGTTGAAAACCTAAACCGGACTTTGCAGGATATCGAAGACCTGAACGCCAAGATTCCTGCCATTAAAAACTCGGGTGGAGACATTGGTGCCCTGTTGGATCAACGACATGTCCTGATCGATCAAGTCAACACGATGATTCCGGTCAACGTCGTGCCGCGCGTAAATGATCAGGTGTCGCTATATTCCGATGGCGGCTTAATACTGCTGGAGGGCAAAGCGTCAGAGTTCACCTTTTCCACAACGGGTGAGACCATGCCGCATATGACGGTGGCAAACGGCCTTCTGTCAGGGTTGGAGATGAACGGAAACCCTGTGCGCACAAGCGGTGACACCGCACAGATTCGTGGCGGAGCGCTGATGGCCCAGTTCACTATCCGCGATGAACTGGCTATTGAGGCACAGATGCAACTGGACACTGTTGCCCGCGACCTGATCGAACGGTTCGAAACGTCGGGGCTGGACCTCACCGCCCTGGTTAGCGATCCGGGCCTGTTTACCGACAATGGCAACCGGTTTGATCCTACCGCTTTTGTCGGGCTCGCCTCTCGGATTGCAATCAATTCTACTGTGGATCCTGACGTTGGCGGAGACAGTTGGAAGCTGCGTTCGGGTCTGGGCGCTGTGACAGCAGGTGATCCCGGACAAGCCGCTCAACTAAGTGCCTTCGGAAACATCCTGAGTGACGCGCGTCCGATACCTGGCGGAGTGTTCGGTACAGGAAACATGCGTGCCGCCGAGTTGACCGAGGCTTTGCTCTCTAAAGCGGGTGCACATGCGCATGCAGCAGATCAACGCCAGGCCTTCGCCAATAGCGCCCAACAACAAATGGCCCAGATCGAGGCCGAGCAAGGTGTAGATACAGATCAGGAACTGCAACGTCTCATGCAGGTTGAACAGACATATGCCGCAAATGCACGGGTTATCTCGGTCGTGGATGAATTGCTTGAAACTCTACTGAGGTTGTAACTATGACTTTGACATCTATCGGCGATCTGGCGCGCGGTATGACCTTGCGCACGCGTGCCACAGACATAAAAACACAGATCGAAACGCTTTCGTTTGAGATGTCCACTGGACAGGTACAGGATATCTCAGGCCGGTTGGGGGGCGATTATTCGCAGCTTCTCGACTTGGATCGCAGCCTCGCCAGGCTCGACGCCTTTGGCATAGCAACATCTGAGGCGGCTCTGTTCGCCGATGCCATGCAGTTAAGCCTGACAACCTTCAGCGATTCTGTCGGAGAAATGACCGCATCCTTGTTGGCTTATGGAACCGCAAATCAGCCTGCGAACCATGAACAAGCATCGGTGCAGGCGAAAAACGAACTGGACACGATGATCTCGGCGCTGAACACGCGCGTCGGTGGACGTAGCCTGTTTTCCGGCACGGCCACCGACGTATCGCCTTTGCAATCATCAGACGATCTTTTGGCGGCGCTGAGGCCGCAGTTGACCGGGCTTGCGACTGTGTCAGATATCCGTCTGGCAGCAGACACATGGTTCAATGACCCGGCCGGGTTTGACGCCGTAATTTACCAAGGATCGAACAACACGCTTTCCCCGATGCAGGTATCAGAAAATGAAAGCGTCACTCTGCCGATCACTGCAACGGACCCGGCTTTCAAAGCCGCCCTCAGGGACGTTGCAGTGGCCGCATTGGCCACAGACAGCGCATTGGCGCTTTCCCCAGATCAACGCACGATGCTGTTCACGCAGTTGGGTGTTGATCTGGCCAACGCGCAGGATGATACCGTGCAACTCCGGGCCGAAGTCGGCACGGCGGAGGCCCGTATAGAAGAGGCAGCGACACGCAATTCGGCTGCTCGCACCAGCCTTGAATACAGCCGAAACGAACTGATCGCGGCGGACCCTTATGAAACGGCGGCAAAACTGCAAACTGTGCAGTTCCAATTGGAAAGCTTGTATTCCGTAACTGTTCGCAACGCGAACCTATCGCTGGTGAATTTTCTGAGATGAGGGCGCTGATACTTATCTTGGTCTTCCTTCCCAGCCTGGCTTGGGCGGGGGCAATCCGTCTTAAGGACCTGGTCGATTTTGACGGCGTGCGCGGCAACGATCTGGTTGGCTACGGCCTAGTCGTAGGTTTGAATGGAACCGGTGATGGATTGCGCAATGCCCCCTTCACCGAAGAAATCATGTCCAACATCCTCGAACGTCTGGGCGTCAACGTGAACGGCGAAGATTTTCGACCAAAAAACGTGGCAGCGGTTTTGGTCACAGCCAGCCTCCCACCCTTCTCCAGGGTGGGCGGTCAGATCGATGTGACTGTTTCGGCCATCGGCGATTCCAGCAGCCTGTTGGGCGGAACGCTGATCATGACACCTTTGAACGCAGCCGACGGTCAAATTTATGCTGTCGCTCAAGGCACAATTTTGGCGGGCGGCGTTTCTGCCGAAGGTGAGGCCGCTTCGGTGGTGCGCGGGGTGCCGACGTCGGGCGTCATACCATCTGGTGCACGGGTTGAGCGTGAAATTGACTTTGACCTGTCGACCCTGACCCAAATGCGTCTTGCTCTGAGAGAACCCGATTTCACCACAGCCGCACGGATCGAATCCGCGATCAATACCGAGTTCAACAGGGCCGTGGCCATCATGCGGGATTCGGGAACGGTTGAACTTAACATTGCCGCGACGCAAGCGGTATCAACGGCCCATGCCATCGGGCGAATCGAAAACATACTGGTTGAACCGGAAACAAAAGCGCGCGTGGTCGTCGATCAGCGGTCGGGTACCATCGTTATGGGTCAAGAGGTCCGCATTTCGCGCGTTGCTGTCTCTCAGGGTAATCTGACGTTAACAGTGCAAGAGGCCCCGATTGCAGTGCAACCCAACCCGTTTGCCAGAGGTGAAACAGTGGTCGTGCCCCGCACCATCGCTGGCATCGAAGAGGAAGAAGGCACCGGTCTTGCCGAAATCCCCGAGGCGACAACTCTGTCCGAAGTGGTTGCTGGATTGAACGCGCTGGGCGTGTCGCCTCAGGACATGATCGACATTTTGAAAACCATAAAAGCAGCGGGCGCGCTGCACGCAGAGTTCATAGTCAGGTGACGGCGGAAGGGCGTGCTGATTGCACGCCCCTTGCGCTTTACTTTGACTTCCAGCTGTCCAGCCAGCGTCGAAACCTGGTGCGCCGTTCTTCAATTGCGTCACCCGCCGCATACAGCCCGTCTTCCACGTTTTCGATCATCGGGTCGATCCGGGCCTCCCGGAACCTGCGCCAGCGCACCCATATCGCCCAGACCACCGCGGCGAAAATCGTCAGGAATATGATGTTGAACCAGGGGATAATCCGCGCATCCGGCCCATCTACATGGTTGATGAAGATGGCGTTTGGAAAGATCGACAGAAACTCGTTGCGCCAGCCGTAGTGAGTAACAACCACCCATTTCGGATTCTCTTTGGTCGATTTCGCATCATTGGCTTCGGTATACAGGTTTGCGGTATCGAACTTGAAATAGGGGGGCCAACCCCATCCAGTATCCTCGTTTCGATAGACGATGGGTTTACCGCTTTCGCGAACGGCCTGAATGAACTGCACGTCCCGATTGGCAAGGCTTGCGGACTGGTCCTGGGGTTCAGACCAGAAAATCCGGGTCCAGTCGTTCAGATCCTGCCGTTCTTCATAGGTATTGACGATGCGCACAATGTCATGCTGCGGCAATGAGTATTGCAAGACCGCCGCAATCGTACCCCAGAAGATAATAATGAACGCCCATTTCACATAGGCCATGCCTAAATCCTCACATGTAATTCACAATGTAGATCAGCGCGCCAATCGCCACCCACGGCACAATATAGACACCCAGGATCAGTTTACGCCGGAACGAATTGTCATACACATGCAATCCGCGTTCGACAAAGGCTTCTTTGTTGCCCGTTTTGCCTTTTTTATCCCACCAGTCCTCAAGCTTACGCCGCCGAATGCCGCGCGAATAGAAAGACAGCGCCACATAGGCAATCGTCTGGACCACCAGCAAGATCAGCAACAGGCGCAACAATCCGATCATATCAGCCTTTCCTCACCGAACCCCAGGGACCGACCCGAGCGATTATGTCATCGCTGACCCGGTCATTGCCGCTCATATCCGGCTCATGCCCAAACAACGCGGCGCGGGCCCCTTGCTTGTCCACCTGATACTCACGCGCAAGGAAGTCGGCAACATAGGCTTTCTTGCTCTCGGGCCAACCTGAATATGTGCGGTAGAACAGCTCTTTATGGCAGATGAACATCTGGCGCGGGTCCAGCGGGGCCAACTCAGACAGCAGCATGTTCACCAGATCGCGGTTCGGTGTATCCGCCGCGCGCAAAGTATAGAAATAGGCCGGATGGTCCGAGGTGATACGCGGCCATGGCCCCCCATCGCTCGCCCAGCGCAGCAATTGAGCGAGCCCGTGATAAGCCTCGGGCAGGCGATCCGAGTGGTTGCGCGCCAGCCGACGCATGTCGCTGCGATCCAGCCCGGTCAGGTCGACATCTGCATCCGCAGCCGCATCGACGGTCAGGAAATCCATCTTTTGTTGCAGGATCGCGGCGGCATCCACGCCGCGCGCTTTGACAATCGGTTCGACCAGATCGTTGTAGTCCAGAAACTTGGCAATCTGGTTCCGCTGTGACGGGTCGAAGGTGTACTTTATCGGCAGATCATCCGGCTTTTCGCCCATACAGATGGCCGCCGGGTGATCCACATCCGGAAACAGATACAGCCCGCCAAAATGCGCGGTCCAGAAATTGCGCTGCTCAAAATCCGTGTGGCGCAGACGGACCGGATTGCGGGTGACGTCGCCGGTTTCTTTGGCCGTCTCGATCATCTTGGCGATCAATACGTCGTCGAACCACGCATCCTCTTCGGTCTTGAACCGTTCGACCATCCCCGCCAGTTGCTGGGCCTTGCGCAAGGTGCCGCCTGCGGTGTCGGCCTCAATCTCGATTTTGCGCAGGTTCAGCAGGTCGCGCGGTGTGGACAGTTTGAAGACTGAGTTCACCAGCTCTCCGGCCACTGCATCGGTGGCGGTCAGGGCGAACAACTGCGCCTCGTTCATCTCGATGAATTCACGCAGGATATCACGCGAGGTCGAGAATTTGACATTCAACAGCGGCGCGCGTTTCTGTTCGGTCGTCAGCAGGATGAACTGCCGGTTGACCCCGTTGGGATTGAGGTAGAGCGTGTCCTCCAGCTCAATCCCCACCTCCGGCGAATAACCCGAGATATCGACATGGAAATCCGTCAGCGCCGTGGTCTTGCCCGCCAGATGCTGCAGCGCGCGGTTATACCGCTCGACCAGAGCCGGGCTGGAGATGTGGACAAGATTACCGAACATCAGGCCTTTTTCGATGAGGCGGATCACTAAGCGGACCTTCCTTCCTTTGATTTAACACTAAACGCTGGCAAAGAACTTCTCATCTATTGTGACCGACTCAATCATTTCTGTCGCAACCCCAAGGTCGTTTTCTTTGAGCAAATCACACAGGCGATCCCCATCAATTAGGTCAATCGCGGTAGCCCCATCCCTTGTAGCTTCGTCCGAAGCTTGCGCGGTGAAATTTCCAGTCGTTATGAACAATCCTTTGTCTGCTCGCCCCATCATCGCCCCTTTAAAGTCGCGAATTTCCGATGACCCAACACTTCCTTTGTAGCGTTTGCACTGAAAGAACACCTGGAACGAAACGAGGTTCACCCGAAGAACGCCGACACCGTCGATTCCACCGTCACCGGATTTTCCACGGACTTCGACTTTGGTAAACCCTGCTTCCCGAAGCAAGCGCTGTGCTAAACGTTCAAAGGCGTATGGGTCCATTTGTTTTAGAGTGGTAAGTAACCTTGATTTCCACGTCTCTGTATCAGGCGTCTCTTCGATATTGCCACTCTGATCAGAAGGTGAAAACAACTCGGGCTCATCCCCGTTTTGTTGTTTCTTCTTCCGGCGCTCGCGAGCTCTAGCTTTTTCTTCTTCGTTAACCTGGTCGATTATTCGCTGAGTATCGTCAATTGTATCTATGGTGCTTCCGAACTCAGTTAACGCCCAAATACCACGAGCGGAATTCTCGAGCGCACCACCCTTCTTCAAAAAGGTTCGAGCCCAAGCCAGATAGTAGTTCAATCGTGGTTGGCCTTGGTTAGTTCCGGTCATCATGAAGGATTGTTCTTCCTCAGAAACGCCTTCAAGTTCCGCGACCTTCTCGTCAAGTTCGTAAATACTTGCGGAGCCCCCTACCTGTTTCATAGCCTCGACGGTTACCAGCATCATGCCAGGCATTTCCGGGTAGCCTTCTGCTTCAATAACAAATCTTCTAGTCAAAGTTCTTTCCTTTTAAATACCGCCGCTTGGCCTCTTCCATCCGGCCCATCTCACGGACAGCGTTCTCGATGGCGACCTCGTCGCTCTTGTCGGCATAGCGGAACTCGCTGTCGGCGTAGCGGTTGATCTCTTGGATCACCATCTCAACCGTGATCGGCTGGCGCAGGTCTTCGATCATCGCTTTCTTGGTGTCGTAGTCGCGGAACAGGAACAGGTCGGGGTTCTCCATCCACTCGTCGGGCAATTCGAAATCCATCGCGCGGACCTTGACCGCGTCGGTGATGTTCTTGATCGCACGGCCGGTGAACCGCTCATCCGCGGCCTGGATCGCCTTGAGGTAGGTGCCCAGCTTGGCAATCGTGTCCATCTGGCCGATCTCGCCCGAAACCCGGTCATAGACCTGCAACAGGGCGTCCTCATGCGGGCGGGCATGGCTTTCGAAACTGGCGGCGACGGCCTTCTTGATCTCCTGCGCGGCGTAAGCCTCGTGTTCGCCCAGCGGGATGTCGTGGTTGCGGCCCATCAGCAGGTGCAGGATGTCGATGTAATCCTCGCGCGTTTGCGGCCCGTCCACCAGAAACCGCGCGCCGGCCCGCTGTCGCAGGGCGTCGTCCACATTCTCGGGGTAGTTCGAGAACATGCCAAAGGTGCAATTGCCGCGCACGACGGTGTTGGCGCCAGCAAAGCTCTCCATCAGAACAGCGGTGATTTCCAGTTGGCCCGCGCTGGACTGCCGGTCGCCGCGTTTTCCCGCCAGTTGGTCTATATCGTCGATGGTCCCGAAACCGATGACCGAGGGATCAATGATCGTATTGATAAAGGCTTTGGCGTTCTGGCCGGACTTGCCCTGATAGCTGTCGATATTGTCGGTGCTCAGGTTCTGATAGCGGAACGGATAGCCCGCGTTCTGGCAATAGTCATTGATCAGCCCGGCCATCATCTGGATCAGGGTGGTCTTGCCGGTGCCCGGTTTGCCGTCACCCATGAAGGTAAAGATGAACCCGCCGAGTTCCGCAAACGGGTTCAGGCGGCGGTCGAAGTCATAGGCCATCAGCATCTTGGCCAGCTTCATCGCCTGATACTTGGCGATATGGTTGCCCACCACCTCGTTCGGTTTCTTGAACGTCATGGTCAGAGTGGAGGATTTGGCCTTTGAGGCCGGCTCGAACCCTCGGATCGTCAGGTCATCGGCGTCGATATGCCAGGCGGCGTTCTGGAACGGGGCCAGATGGTCCGCCGACTGCGCACGCAGGGCGGCCTTTTCCATCAACTGCTCGGCATAGGCACTTGTGGCGGCGATCAGGTGGGCGTCGTCAGGGGCGTGTTTGGCCAACATTTGGTCCAGCTCCCACAGCGCGCCATGCAGGGCGAGTTGGCCGTTGTCGGTCAGGATCTCTTCGACCTCGCCGATATCGACGGTGGTTTCACTTAGATGTGAGGACATCAGATACGCCAGCGCATTTCCAAGCACATGCGATGAGATAAGCGCCTCCGCGGTCAGCAAACCCGAGAACTCGGCCTTCCGCGCGGCAGGCAGATCCCCGGCTAGGTTCGCACGCTTCAAATCGGCCAGCGGTGTCTGGTCCGCATAAGCCTCGGCTACAGCCAAAGCGATTGCGATGGCGCGGCGAATGGCCTGTTGCGTGGTGGCCTGCGGCGGCGAGACCAGCGTATCGCCGTCATCGGATGCCTCAATCCGTTCAACCAGATGCACCCCGTCTGCGCGTACAGTGCGCCGCGTCACCAAACCGGGTGTGGTGGATCGAAACCGCCTCCCGGTCGTGACACCCGGAGATCGCTCGACCGCCACTTCAACCGGTTTCGCAATCCGCGGCGCGTGTTCGAACCCATTCAGCAAGGCGGTCGCCGCCGGGTAATGTTTGCGAATATTGTCTTCGCGCAATTCCATCTGATCTGACGTCAAACTCATTTGCTCAACCCTGCATCTTCTTCTCGTCCAAAATACGGTCGCCGAAGGCGAAAAACTCAATAGCGCAACACCTGTCCTGCCTTGCTAACGACGAATTTGCGCACATCGGCAAACCCCGGCGGGTTGCGCTCGGCCAGCACCTGAAAGGGGCGTTGGGGCAGGATGATCGACCGCTGCGTCCGCGTGGCCCCGGTCTCAGCGCCCTGCCCGCCAAACGGATCCAGCGCGAAAATCTCGCGCTCGACGGTTGAAAACCATCCGGCGCGTTCTTCGATGACCTCTTCGCTTTCCAGCTCCTCGGTGGTCCAGGCCAGTGCCCAATCTTGACCTTCGGGTGCCTGTGCGTCCTCCAGCACCTGCCGCAAAGGACCCGATTGCTCGGTATAGGCCGAGGAATACATTGGCCCCACATGAATGCGGCGCAGGTGTTTGGGATGCAGGTCGTCAAAATCCTGGTCGAAGCCCTTGGCGATGGTCACCAGTTTCAAACCGCCCAAAGACTGCGCCATCAGATGCGCCTGCACCTCGGGCCAGCGGCGCTGGTCCTTGGGCAGGGCCGTCTTGCCGCTGTCCTCAAGCTGCATCAAGTAGATGACCGGCAGGTTGATCTGGCTGTCATAGACCGCCCAGTGGATCATGAACTTGCGCCGATCCCCCTCATTCCCGATCCAATGGCATTCGGGATCGTTGCGGGCCCAGAACAGCTGACCTTTCAGTAATTCTTCATAAAAGAGCCTTTGTGACAGGGCGAATTGCAGCTTGGTGGGGATCTCCCGGTCGCCAATAATTGTCCGAACCATGTCGGTTTTCAGATCGTCTTCCGACGGCATATTCGCCAGATGCACCTGCGCCTGCTGCGCGTCATTGGCCATGGTCAACAATTCGGCCGCCACCGGAAACCCGCTGTCGCGCTTGTCCATGGCCAGGCTGCCAAAGAACCGCCCAGTATCGCGCCCGACCAGCAGGTATTTCATGGACAGTGCGCGGAAGGTATAGAGCAACCCCGAGAGATACCGCGACACGATCCGCACCTCTTGCTTGCTGATCGCGCCCTCCGCCTCCATCGTCGCGGCCACGCGCAGGAGGTGGACAGTGATCACCTCAAATTTGCGGAAATAGCGGCGCGAGGCGAAGGTGTCGGTCAGGCCGACATGGTCTTGGGTGGGGTCAGTCATTTGCGGTTCTCGGCAGCATTTCAACTTCTGAAATCACTGCCCTTCATCCTTGACAGAAAGCACTCTTCCAAATGCATCAAGTTCAAAGAAGCTAAAGAGCATATTGGCCTCCGATTGGCGCACATTGAAGAATTGTGGCTCGCGGCTCCGAATGGTGTGAGCAGTCATTGAAAACAGCGCGCGGGCTAGATTTCCAAGACACCCAACCAAGATGAAAATAATTGCCAGAAAAAGTGCTGCGAACACAATTCCGTTTACTGCCTCTTGGCTGGCAACCTGAAAGGGCGCATCGGCACCAATTTTCGACAACGAAACACCGACACCAGAGAGAAAGGAGACTAATCCCCCTGCAATCGTGAAAAAAATGCCCAAGAGGCCAAACCTGCAAAATACTTTCCAGCTCCACATCAGGGTTTAACCCCCATACAAATTTTTATCATGCTTCTCGACAATAGACGCAAACCGGCGGGCAAAGCGTTCGTCCGCCTTGGCCTTTTTCTCCAGCACGTCGCGGGCAAAAACCATGTGGTCCTCGTGCGCTTCAAGCATATCGGCCATTTTCTGGTTGGTCGCGGTGCCGATGGCGGCCATTGCGGTTTGCGCCTCTTGGTCGGTCTGCACGCCGATTTCGTTGATGCGGTGCGCCACGTCCTGCTGCTGCGCGGTTTTCAGCGATTTGGTCAGCGCGTCATACAGCACCACGCGCTGCTGCGTGTCTGTCTGCAGCTTGTTGATCAGCACCATCTGAGTCGCCGCCTGGTTCTGCAGTGAGTCGACCCAGGTCTTGCCCTTTTCGATATAGCGCTCCAGCGTCTGAGACTTGGCCAGCTTGACCTGCTCTTCCTGAACCTTGGCGTTGTATTGCTTGTTCAGCTCGGCCAATTCAGTCTCTAACTGGGTCCGTGCAGCGGCGTCCTGTTCAACGCTGATCTTGTTTTCCAGCGTGATAATGGTCGGATCCATGCCTTGGATCTCGGCGCGCAACGCCTCAAGCTCGGCCACGGTCGCCTCACGGTCATCCATTGTGCCGGTCAAGTTGTCCTCAACTTTGACGCGCTGCTCTTCCAGTACGGACAGCTGCCCCTGCAACAATTGCACGATCACATCTGATTTAGCGATCAGGTCCTGCAGCTTGTCGTCGATATTGGCCGTGCGCATCCGTTCCTGCCGCATCGACTCGGACTTACCTTTCGAGAAGATGCCAACAAACGCCTCCCACCCGGTTTTCGAGCGCATTTCGTCGAAATCTTTGGAAAACGCGTTTGTAACGTCGTCCAGCCCCATGATCAGCTCGGCGATATTGGCATTCATCACCTCGGTATGGGCGTGAACATCCTCGAGCGTTGCGTTCTCAATGTCGATATCCGCCTCGGCGGTGCCGATCTTGGCCCGCGCAGCCTCAATCCGTGAGGTCAGCCCTTCGATTTGTGACTGAGACTCACGCACTTTTGCCTGAGTTTCTTCTATAAGGGCTTCGAATTGCTGGTTCGACATCTCTGGTGTCCCTTTTTGTCTGTTTAACCAATAAGATAGGGAATGTTACACCGATTTACATCCCCCTGCGCTAATTTTTCCACCAGACTTTTGCAAACTCGGGGCAAAAAAGATAGGCGGCTGGCTGCAGCCTAACGTGGATCGGTATACGAAAATCACACACTATTCAGCCAAATCTGGATTGATTTAGGGGGCGAAGTGGCCATAGACAGTTTCGAACCCGCTGATTGGGTGCGCGCAAACATTATTCCTGCCGGAGGCTGGCCCATGCTGGACGCAACTACAGACCTGAAGTCGATTTTGAAGAACCCTGAACTGCTGGCGACGAAAGCCTATATAGGCGGCCAATGGGTGGACGGGGATAACGGGACGTTTGACGTGACCAACCCCGCACGCGGTGACGTAGTCGCTGAAGTGGCCGATGTCAGCCGTGCCCAGGTTGCCGGAGCGGTTGCACAAGCTGAAGCCGCGCAAAAGGAATGGGCCAAACTGACCGGCAAGGAACGTGCGGTGATCCTGCGCCGCTGGTTCGATCTGATGATGGAAAACGCTGAGGATCTGGGCAAAATCCTGACGGCCGAGCAAGGCAAACCACTTGCCGAGGCGATTGGTGAGATCGGCTATGGCGCGTCCTTCATCGAATTCTTCGGCGAAGAAGCCAAGCGTGTCTACGGTGAGATGATCCCGGGGCATCAGCGTGACAAGCGGATCATGGTGCTGAAACAACCGATTGGTGTTGCGGCGTCGATCACACCATGGAACTTCCCCAACGCAATGATCACCCGCAAAGCCGGTCCTGCCCTGGCCGCTGGGTGTGCGTTTGTTGCGCGCCCGGCCAAGGAAACACCCTTGTCCGCTCTGGTTCTGGCCGTTTTGGCCGAAAAGGCTGGCATTCCGGCTGGTGTGTTCAACGTGGTTCCGTCGTCGCGCGCCAGCGAAATCGGCAAGGAATTCTGCGAAAACCCCGGCGTGCGCAAGCTGACCTTCACCGGTTCAACCGAGGTCGGTCGCATCTTGCTGAAACAGGCTGCCGATCAGGTGATGAAATGCTCGATGGAATTGGGCGGCAATGCTCCGTTTATCGTGTTCGACGACGCCGATCTGGATGCAGCGGTCGAAGGCGCGATGATGTGCAAGTTCCGCAACAACGGTCAGACCTGCGTCTGCGCCAATCGTATCTACGTGCAGGCTGGCGTTTACGACGCCTTCGCAGCCAAGCTGAAAGCCGCCACCGAGGCGCTCAAGGTAGGTGACGGTCTGACCGACGGAACCACAACCGGCCCGCTGATCAATGCTGAAGCTGTCGCCAAAGTTGAAGAGCATATCAAGGACGTCACCGACAAGGGCGGCGCGGTTTTGACCGGTGGCCTGCCGCATGATCTGGGTGGCACGTTCTTCCAGCCGACCATTGTGACCGGTGTGACCCAGGATATGTTGGTCGCGCAGGACGAAACCTTTGGCCCGTTGGCGCCTTTGTTCAAGTTTGAAGATGAGGACGATGTCATCGCCATGGCCAATGACACGATCTTTGGTCTGGCCTCTTACTTCTACGCCAAGGACCTGAGCCGCGTCTACAAAGTGGCCGAGGCGCTGGAATATGGCATCGTAGGCGTGAACACGGGCATCATCTCAACCGAGCTGGGCCCGTTCGGTGGCGTCAAGCAATCCGGTCTGGGCCGTGAGGGCAGCCACCACGGTATGGAAGACTATTTGGAAATGAAATACGTCTGCATGTCGGTTTAATCTGACCTGGCCCCGGTGCAAAGCGCCGGGGCCATTCGGTTTGTCATAAAACTGCAAATAAACCGTCACATCCCTGCAATGACCTGCGTTCATCCCCCTCTCATCCAACTGAGAGGGGATACTCAACGATGTCTTTGCGTTTTGCCTGCCTGACATCTGCCCTTGCCCTGACCGCCGGTCAGGCCGTGGCAGAGATGAACTTCAACCGAATTGCGTCTTTTCCAGTCGTCAAGAACATAGCCGAAGGGGCCGACACCACCCGAGAAACCTCGCCCGAGATCATCGCGGCCACCGCGGATGGTATGACGCTGGTTTATACCGACAGCCCATTGGCCGTGATCGGCATGATCGACATCACTAACCCCGCGAACCCGGCCCCGCTGGGCGCGATGGAAGTGGGCGGCGAACCGACCTCCGTGGGCATTGTTGGCACGACGGCTTTTGTCGGCGTGAACACGTCGGAAAGCTATACCGCCCCGTCCGGCAAACTGATCTCAGTCGATATCGCAAGCAAGGCCGAAACCGGTGCCTGTGATCTGGGCGGTCAGCCTGACAGCGTCGCCATCGCACCGGATGGCAGCTTTGTTGCCGTTGCGATCGAAAACGAACGCGACGAAGACCTGAACGATGGCATAATCCCACAATTGCCCGCCGGATCGCTAGCACTGGTGCCACTGAAAGACGGCGCGCTGGAGTGCGCGGGTATGACGATGGCCTCGCTAACCGGTTTGGCAGAGGTCGCGCCCACCGACCCCGAGCCCGAGTTCGTTGACATCAACGCTCTGGGTGAAATTGTCGTCACATTGCAGGAAAACAACCACATCGCAGTGGTCGACAGGGACGGCAACGTGGTCAGCCATTTCTCGGCAGGCGCGGTTGATCTGGAAAGCATCGACGCCACTGATGAGCGCGGCGCGCTGATCTTCACCGAAAGCCAGCCGGGTCGTTTGCGCGAACCGGACGCGGTGAAATGGATTGACGACAATCATTTCGCGACCGCCAATGAAGGTGACTATGAAGGCGGGTCGCGCGGTTGGACGATCTTCCACAAAGACGGCACGGTTGTTTACGAGAACGGCACCGATTTCGAGAAGGCCATCATTAAGATCGGCCACTACCCTGACAAGCGTTCAGACAGCAAAGGCGTTGAGCCGGAAAGTGTAACCGCGGCCACCTTTGGCGGCACACCAATGATCTTTGTCGGGGCCGAGCGCGCCTCGGTCGTGGGTGTCTATGACGCCACCGAACCAGCCAACCCAGTGCTGAAACAACTGCTGCCTTCAGGCGTTGGACCGGAAGGCTATGTTGCAATCCCCGAACGCAACCTTCTGATCTCGGCCAACGAGAAAGACCTGATCGAAGATGGCGGCCCACGCGCGCATGTTTCGATCTTCGAATATCAGGACGCCCCGGCCAACTATCCGCATCTAACCTCGGAAGGTGCGGATGAACTGATCGGATGGGGGGCTCTGTCCGGCTTGGTCGCGGATGAGGACGGCATGATCTATGCGGTCAATGACAGCTTTTATGGCTTCCAGCCGTCGATCTTCAAGATCGACCCCAGCCAGAGCCCGGCACGGATCGTGGACGTGATCCGCATCCACCGTCAGGACGGTAATCCGGCGCAGAAGCTGGATCTGGAGGGCATCACGCTGGACGGCCAAGGTGGTTTCTACGTCGTCTCCGAAGGCCGCACCGACCGCGTCATCCCCCATGCGATCTATCACGTCTCGGCAGATGGTCTGATCAAGGACCGCAAGGGCGAGATCGGCCTGCCGCCGGAACTGATGGCAGTTGAGAAACGCTTTGGTTTCGAAGGCATCACCAAGGTGGGCAATACCCTGTGGATGGCAGTTCAGCGCGAATGGAAGGATGATCCGGAAAACCACGTGAAACTGGTGGCCTACAACCTTGAGACTAAGGAGTGGGGTGCCGTGCATTACCCCAAGGCAGACCCGCAAAAGGGCTGGGTCGGTCTGTCGGAAATCGTGGCCTTTGGTGATCATGTCTATGTCATCGAGCGCGACAACCAACATGACCACCGCGCCGTAACCAAAAAGGTCTACCGCATCCCGCTGTCGGAAATGACACCGTCCCCGCTGGGTAGCGCTCTGCCCGTGGTCAGCAAGCAAGAGGTCCGTGACCTGTTGCCCGACCTGACCTCGACGGGTGGTTATGTTTTGGACAAGATCGAAGGTCTGGCCATCCTGCCCTCGGGCGAGGCGTTTGTGATGACCGACAATGACGGCGTTGACGATGCCTCGGGCGAGACGATGTTCTGGTCGATCGGGTCAGTGACGGCTGGGAACTAATTTATTTGCAAGACGTCAATGGGCCCCGCACGAAATTGTGCGGGGTCATTTTGATTCTAGCGTCAGCTTTGAGCCCATATTGACCGATGCTGCGCCAGGCACGAACGATCGGTTTGAGAAATTGGAATGATAGAAACTTCAGGGGCTAATGGAACCAAGGCCAATCATGCACTAACACTCAATTAGGACCCCTCAATACGGAGACTGTTTCACCATGGTCACGCATATTTTCGTCGTAGAATCCAATTGCGTCGATCCTTCTCGTGAGGATGAGTACAATCAGTGGTATGACGACATCGACCTGCCGGATGTCCTCGCCATCAAAGGAATCCTGCGTGCCACACGATACATCTGTGAAGCTGATTTGAATTCACGCTATGAACGTGCCGAAGTGTGTGAGGGCAAGGGAAAGTACTTAACAGTTTACGAAATTGAAACGACTGACATTGATTCAGTGCTTCGATCGTTGGACGCGGGCGTTTTGCAAATGGAGAAGCGCGGAAGGCTTACGGATTTGATCGAAGTCACTGCGCGACGACTTTATAAAACCGGAAAGATGCTTTCAAAATAAAGAAAACTCCATGATTGACGCTAACGTCAATGACCCACCCAGTACCAAAGTTGCGTCTAAGCACAAAAGGTACTGTAAGCGTTCTGTATCAAGTTTACCGACGACCAATAGCCGACACTCGTTCCGATATGCCAAATGGCAGAATTGTCCGCCTACCGAAGGTCCCGATGACGAAAAAACATCGCCCCGCGTCTGGAGGAACGCGGGGCGGGTGTTGCGGCAGTCAGGGAGGAGGCGACTGCCGCGGAACGTTAAGGCGCGTTAGTTGACAGCTTTGGCGTCAACGATGTCCTTCTCGATGGCCTTGGCCGAAGTGATCTCGATACGGCGTGGTTTCAGCGCCTCGGGTACTTCACGCTTCAGGTCGATGTTCAGCATGCCGTTTTCGTGGCTTGCGCCCGTGACGCGGACGTGGTCAGCCAGCGCAAAACGACGCTCGAACGCGCGGGTGGCGATGCCGCGGTGCAGATAGCTGCGATCCTTTTCCTCGGCGGCTTTCTTGCCAGCGACAATCAGCGAATTCTCTTTCACTTCGACGGACAGGTCATTTTCCGAAAAACCGGCAACAGCGACCGAAATGCGATAGGTGTCGGCGTCAGTTTTTTCGATATTGTATGGTGGGTAGCTCGGCTGAGCCACATCATTGGTCAGAACGCGATCCATCATATCGGCGATCTGATCAAAGCCAATGGTCGCGCGGTGCAGCGGTGCAAAGTCAAATGTACGCATGTGTCGTATCCTCATCCTTGAGCGATTTACGAAATTTTGCCCTCCGACTGGACGGGCAGTGGTTCATACCGGACCCCGTTGTGGCGATCCGATATTCATCACATGGGTAGCGATTTGACCGAGTTCAACCCCCGCCAGAGCTGATGAATTTTGCACCAGACGCGGACTTGCCTGACCCCACCTGCAGCCTGCGGATTGACGCTTTGGGTTGCGGCGCATCGCGTCGCATGATTGCCTTTAGCTCGGCGACAATTTCACCAAGCTCCATACCAAAGCCAACCTTTCGGCTGCCATTTGTACCAACCGCCGAAACCACCGACAGAATCTGCCATCGCGATCCCTTCTTCGTCAGAATGGCGGACCCGGACGAGCCAAACGTGATGTCACAATTGAACAGGATCAGGCCCTGACGACGATCAATGATCCGGCAGGAGCGTTCTCGTGTGATCGCCTCGGACCGGCCGCGCCCATACGAAGCGATACTGACCTCATCCCCCAGAACACGCCCACTGTACAGCGCAAAGGGATCTGCGACGGAATAGGGGATGGGCTTATCAAGTCGCAACAGCGCAACGTCAATCCGAACGCTTTCGCTCGAAAGCGGCGGTCTAGAGCCGTAGTTGGGGTGGATCGCAACCTGTGTGACCTGACGTTCTGCCAGGGCTTTCCCGTTGCTCAGCCCTGCACGAAAAGTGATGTCCTCGCCGGCAAACGCTGTTCCGGTACTTTGGTCCACGGCACAATGGGCAGCTGTCAGCACCATGTCTTGCGCGATCAGCGTACCGGTGCAAAAGGATCCGTCCCCCATGTCCAGACGCCCAACCGCCTCCCATCCGTAAAGATCGTCGCGATCCGTCAGCTTACGCTTGTTTGATTGAGCGTGGGACGTGGTTGCCAAAACACTCAGTCCGACAATGAGGCTGAAGAAAACTCTGATCATGGTCTGATAAACCTTGCGCCGATGTTCTTCCCTGCCCCCGGCCCAGGCGTTGACAGCCCAAACCCTCGCCCTGCAGAAAGCTCGTCGCGCAGCAGTTGCAGCGAGTGTTCAACCGCAGTGCCTATTGCTACGTTCTGGCCGTCCAGACTGGCCTTGGCCGCCACAACCGACACGATCTGAGGGCGCGCGCCTGCAAAGGAAAAGACCGGCGCACCTGATGAGCCAAAATCAACGTCACAGGACATGATCATGACACCCTGCTGCCGGTTCATGACTGAGCAGACCTGCTGCAGCGAAGGGACCTCGGACCGGTCATGCGCATAAGAGACCACGCCAACTTCGGCACCTCTGCGGGGCTGATTCCCTGACTCAAAAGGAATGACGGCGGTATTTCTGATCGGTTGCCACAGCTCGATCAAAGCCACGTCTGCGCTGACCCTGTCGGCCGTGGATTCTGCACCAAATTGATAGTCGGGATGGACCACAGCTTGCCGCGCAGTCCGATAGGCCAGGGCACGGCCTAAACGCCACCCGGCCAGAAACTCAATTTCCGACGGATTGATCCGTTGCCCGGACACCTTGTCAAACAGGCAATGCGCTGCTGTCAGCACCAGTGTTGGCGACACCAGCGTTCCGGTGCAAAACCCTCTGCCTGCTATGTCCAGCCGCCCCACGGCCATCCAATCGCGCCCGGAATCCGAGGTGTCCAGACTTTCCAGCCCGGTATCCTGCGCTGTGGCCGCCATCGGCATGACACAGAGCACAATAGCCTTGATCCAGTTGCGCACGCGGTTCTCCGGGACTCACTCTGACCTTTTTGTCCTACGGGTTACGTTGGGCGAAAATAGGGCAATCAGGGGTTATAAGAAATTCCGGGCAAGTGATGCGCGTCGGCACCAAAGCGAATTACTTCAGGATCGGTACAGCGTCCCTGGGGTGTTGCAACGACTGCGGCCTTGGTCCGCCGGTCGCCCAGTCCAACAATTCAACCGTGTGCACGACCGGCACTTGGGTACCCGACCCGATCTGCATCATGCATCCGATGTTTCCGGCTGAGATCAGGTCCGGCTTCTTCGCCTCCAGCGTTTTGACCTTGCGCTTTTTCAATTGGCCCGAAATCTCGGGCTGCATCAGGTTGTAGGTGCCTGCGCTGCCACAGCACAGATGGCTATCTGCAGGCTCAACAACTTGGAACCCTGCCCGTTTCAGCAAGTCCTTAGGATAGGTCTTAATCTTTTGTCCGTGCTGCAACGAACAGGCCGCGTGATAAGCGACCGTAAGGTCTTGGTCGCGCCCTTCAGGAAGGTCCAGTTGCATGACCAACTCGCTGATATCCATGGCAATACCCGCGACACGCGCCGCGTCCTTGGCCAGAGAGTCATTGCGGAACATGTGCCCATAGTCTTTCACCGTCGTGCCACAACCAGACGTATTGATGACGATGGCGTCCAAGCCGTCACCATCCATTTCGCGCGCCCAGGCCTTGATATTGGCTGCGGCAGCCGCGTGGCTTTCACGACTTTTACCCATGTGGTGCGTCAAGGCTCCACAACATCCGGCGCCTTCGGCCACCACAACCTCGCACCCCAAACGCGTCAGTAACCGGATCGTAGCATCGTTAATGTCGGTATTTAGAGCCTTCTGTGCGCAGCCGGTCATCAGCGCGACACGCTTTCTTCGTTCTCCCTTGGGCGCAAAGCTCTGAGGGTCGTCGTTGCGACTGACCGGCGGGATGTGCTTTGGGGCCATGTCCAGCATCGCCCGCAACCGGGCGTCGGGCATCAGAAACCGAAACGGACGGCCCAACTTTGCTCCGATCAAGGCCCAGCGAAATCGCATCGGGTAGGGTAGGATTTGGGCAAGAATCGAACGCAGGATACGGTCCGTCAAAGGACGTTTGTAATTCGCCTCGATATATTCGCGCGCATGATCGACCAGGTGCATGTAATGCACGCCCGAAGGGCAAGTGGTCATGCAAGCCAGGCAGGACAAGCAGCGATCAATATGCTTGACCGTCTTTTCATCCGGTACACGTTCGTTTTCCAGCATGTCCTTGATCAGGTAAATACGACCGCGCGGGCTGTCCAATTCATCCCCCAACACCTGATAGGTTGGGCATGTCGCAGTGCAAAACCCACAATGGACACAGCTGCGCAAAATCTCATTCGAACGCTGAATGGCCGGATCTTCCAGCTGTTTTTTCGTAAATGTTGTCTGCATCGCGCTATCCCATGAGTCCCGGATTGAACACAGATCGCGGGTCGAATCTTGCCCGTATCCCCTGTGTTAGAGCCGAAACAGCAGCATTTTCTGGCTGAAACCGCCCCAGATTCTGTATGTCTTCCGGGGTCGCGCGCACCAGGGTCGAATGTCCCTCGAGATCACTTAGTTCAGATCGCAGATCAGTGCCTTCCGTTGCTAAAGTCCAGATCAGACCCCCACCCCAGTCCACGACCCTGTTCGGGTTGGCGTCACCGACCACACGGATCATGTCAGTCGGTTTGACAGAGGTTTTCCAGACATTGCCCGGTCTGTCGGCAAAAGGCTCAATATCACGCACTTCGCGCCAAATGGCGGTGTTTTCGGCCGCATCAGTGACAACCTGATCCGGATTCGTTTCCGCAAAGAGCTCTTGCAACTTGGAAACGCGATATTCGACCGATTGGTCAAACCCTTCAATCCGCAGCACCGTCCGGGACGGCTTGCCGCCGCCCTCGGGCAACCGAGCCGCACCGTTGACTTCGTATGGCGATCCCAACGCGTCACAAAACAACTTGGACGTCACGACCCATCCGCGATCCTCCCAAACAAGCGTCGCAACGGCCTCTGGCTTGGGTAGCACTTTCAGCGAAACCTCGGTCAACACGCCCAAAGTGCCCCAGGACCCAGCCATCAACTTCACCAGATCATAACCGGTGACGTTCTTCATCACCCGTCCGCCATTCTTGACCACTTGACCGCGCCCATCGACAAAGCGAACGCCCAACAGAAAATCCCGGCACGCCCCGGCCTGTATCCGCCTCGGCCCAGATACGTTTGCCGCCACAACACCACCGATGGTCGGTTCGCCCGAAGTTCCAAGCAATCCACGATGGTCCATCGGCTCGAACGCCAGTTGTTGCCCCTCCGCGTCCAGCGCGGCTTCAATCTCGGCCAACGGCGTGCCTGACTTAGCCACAAGTGTTAGGGCTCCGGGTTCGTAAAGGGTGATACCGCTCAGCCCGGAAACGTTCAGTTCAGGCTCCGGCCCGGTCACACCACGCGTTCCGCCCCCGGCTATGCGCACTGGCTCGGTCAGCCCGGCCACCAGATCCGCCAATTCGTCTTCCGTTTCAGGTCTCATGTGCTTCATCTTTTCACAAAAACTCCGGGGAAACCGCGCCTGCGCAATTGGGGCAGAGCCCCTATTCCGCCGCAAGGCGCCTCGCCTCGGATGCGTCCAAGGGGAACACCTTCGCGGGATTCAACAACCACTGCGGATCGAACACATCTTTAATCGCCATCTGCGCCTCAAGATCCGCTGGCGCGTACTGGTGTGCCATCAGATCACGCTTTTCGATGCCGACACCATGTTCTCCGGTCAGGCACCCGCCTACGTCGACACACAGCTTCAGAATATCAGCACCAAATGCTTCGCATTTCTCCAGATCGCCCGGTTTGTTGGCGTCAAACAGGATCAAGGGGTGCATGTTGCCGTCACCCGCGTGGAAGACATTGCCAACGGGCAGGCCGTATTCCTCGCTCAACTCACCGATGCGGCGCAGGACTTCGGGTAAGGAGGATACCGGGATGGTGCCGTCCAGACACATGTAATCGTTCATTTGACCCATCGCGCCAAAAGCCGATTTGCGACCCAGCCAAATCTTCGCGCTTTCTTCGGCAGACTGGCTCTCACGCAATTCAACAGGATTGTGGCGCTTGGCGATTTCTATGATCTTCGCCAACTGATAGTCGATCTCAGCCTCCGAGCCTTCGACCTCGACAATCAGCAAGGCGGTGCAATCGGGATACCCGGCATGCGCAAAATTCTCGCAGGCTTGAATGCACAGGGTGTCCATGAACTCGATCGCAACCGGCAAGATGCCCGATTTGATAATGTCAGAGACACATTGGCCCGCGACCTCATTGTCGTCGAACCCCATCAGAACCGGTCGCGCCCCTTCGGGTTTACGCAGAATGCGCAGCGTGGCCTCGGTCACCACGCCCAGCTGCCCCTCTGAGCCACAAATAACACCCAGCAGGTCCAGGCCAGAGGCATCCAGATGCGCGCCGCCGATTTCCACAACACTGCCGTCCATCATCACCATGGTCACGCCCAGCAGGTTGTTCGTGGTCACACCGTATTTCAGGCAATGCGCGCCACCCGAATTCATCGCGATATTGCCCGCAATGGCACAGGCCAATTGCGAAGACGGATCGGGCGCATAAAAGAAATCCTCTTCCTCGACCGCGCCTGTCACGCTCAGATTGGTCCGTCCGGTCTGCACCTTTATGAAGCGGTTGTCATAATCGACCTCCAGCACCTCATTCATCCGCGCCACGCCCAGAATGACGCAATCCGCAGTCGGCAAGGCCCCACCCGCCAGTGACGTGCCGGAGCCACGTGGCACCACAGGAACCCCTTCTTCATAGCAGATTCGCAGGACATCAGACACGTCCTGCGTCGTTGACGGAAGTACTGCCAGCATCGGCGGGCAGCGATAAGCGGTCAGCGCGTCACACTCATAGGCCCGCGTCTCAGCCGGATCGTGAATCACAGCATCCTCAGGCAATACCTGCAGCAATCGCGCCAGAACGGCTTGCTTTCGCGCCAGAACATCGGGATTTGGCCGGGGCATTTCCATCGCTGATCCTCCAATTTGGTAAAATAATATTACCAATTTCATGATCTGGCAAGTTCTTCCGTTCAGTTTTACTGTCACGCCCATGACCTGGATCGAACGTGCCGCTTTGTTTGCCCCTTTGGATTACGCCGCCCTCGGCTTGCTGCTGGGCGCATGGCTGTGGATAGGGTGGAAGATCGAACATCCGTCGCCACAGAGGCGATCTGTCTCGCAAATGATGGACAATTACCGCCGCGACTGGATGCGCGAGATGGTGACGCGCCAACCGCGCATGTTTGACGCGCAGGTTGTGGCCGCCATGCGGCAGGGCAGCACGTTCTTTGCATCCACCACGATGATTGCCATCGGCGGCGGGCTGGCCCTGCTGGGCAATACCGAGCGACTTGCCGGGGTGGCCAGCGACCTTGCCATTGGAAGCGCACCCGCTTTGGTGTGGGAAATCAAGATACTTGTCGTCGTACTTCTGCTGGCCAACGCATTCCTGAAATATGTCTGGGCGCATCGCTTGTTTGGCTATTGTGCTGTGTTGATGGCCTCGGTCCCGAACGATCCCGAAGACCCGCAGGCGTACCCGCGCGCCGCTCAGTCGGCCGAAATTTGCGTCACAGCCGCCCGCAGCTTTAACCGTGGCCTGCGCGCCACCTATTTTGCATTGGCCTCGCTGGCATGGTTCCTCGGGCCAATCGCTTTGATGCTGAGCACCATAATCACGTTCGGTGTTTTGTATCGACGCGAGTTTGCTTCGCAGTCCCGAACAATCCTGATATCCCAATCCCCTTACACAGAGACGTGATCCCGATGCGCCGCGATAACCCGTACATTCGCGCCATGCGATATGTGATTCTCAGCGCCTTCCTGGCCAGCCCTGCCTTTGCCGACCCCCCAACGATCGAGAAGGTCGCGGCCACCCGCGGCGGCGACACATGGCGCTTCGATGTCACGATCCGGCACCCGGACACCGGATGGGATGACTACGCCGATGGCTGGCGCGTTTTGGACATGAATGGCAATGAACTAGGGATGCGTGTCCTGCATCATCCGCATGTGGATGAGCAGCCGTTCACCCGCTCGCTGAGCGGTGTAGCGATACCCGAAGGCACAACCCAGGTCCAGATTCAGGCACGAGACAATGTCGGTGGCTGGGGTGAAGACACAACGGTGATTGACCTGTACTGAAGTTCAGAACACCCCAAGGGCCAAGCCTGCCGCCATCGCTGCACCGATCTCGCGGCATTTCTCAAGTTGTCCTTCGGGGATGGTCTTTTCGGCCAGAATCGCTTCGGACGTTTGTGAATGAGTGCAGAGGATCAGAGGCGGCTGCACTTCTTTCAACCGCCAGCCGGTTGCAATGCGCGCGGTTTGGCGCGCGGCGTTGGCACCATCTGATCCTGCACAAACCATTTGCGCATAAGGGCGACCTTCGATCTTACCCAGAACCGGATAGTAGCTGCGGTCGAAAAACTCTTTCATCAGACCTGAAATTGCGGCCAGATTTTCCGGGGCACAGAAGATATAGCCATCCGCGCCCAACAAATCCTCAGGACCGGCCTGATCAGCGGTTTTCAGAACAATGTCTGCCTCGTCGTGACCCGCCGCAGCCGCCGCTTCGGCCATTTGCCGGGCGCCACCAGTGCGCGAATGGTAAACGATCAGAAGCTGCGCCATGTCAGACCCGGTGATAAGGGCCGCCCGACAGGATGGTTGCGGCCCGGTAAAGTTGCTCGGCCAGCATCACACGGACCAGCATATGGGGCCAGACCATTGACCCGAATGAGATGGAAAAATCGGCCTCGGCCCGCAGATTAGGGTCTATTCCGTCCGCTCCGCCAATAACCAGCGCCAAATCCTGCCGCCCGGCATCACGCCAGCCGCCCAGCTTCTTGGCAAAATCGGGTGAGGACATGACCCGTCCGCGCTCATCCAATGTACAGATCACCGCGCCTTTGGGCAGCGCTTTGCGCAGAAGAGCAGCCTCGGCCCCCATGCCTGCATTTTTCTTGTCTTCGACCTCGATCACGCGGGCGGGACCAAGGCCCAAGCCGCGGCCGGTCCGGTCAAATCGGTTCACGTAATCATCAAGCAGGGACTTTTCCGGTCCAGCGCGCAATCGCCCGACCGCAACTATGCTGATACGCATATCTCTCTCGCCTCCGGCCCCTCAATGCGGGCCAGGATGGCGCCTCAGTTCGCCGAGGCGCTGCCGCCCTGAGGCAGCCACATCTTTTCCAGCTGATAGAATTCACGCACTTCGGGGCGGAAGATATGGACGATCACGTCGCCCGTATCGATCAACACCCAGTCGCCGGCATCCTTGCCTTCAACCTTCGAAGTGAAACCGAATTCCTGCTTGATGCGATCCGTCAACTTTTCCGCCATGGCCGATACCTGACGGGTCGACCGACCCGAGGCAATCACCATGTGATCCGCAACAGAAGACTTACCTTGCAGGTTGATCTGCACGACGTCTTCGGCCTTGTCATCGGTAAGTGAGGAAAGGATACGCTCAAGCAGCTTGTCGCTGATTGACTGAGAGTGGGCCATTACACTGGCCCCATCATCGGCGGGCAAACCCGCCTGAGTATGTAGAGACAGGACATAGTCCTCCTTTGCTGCGCGCCGTGAAACCCCGGCGCCGGGGTACTAATAAGGTAACAAGGGGATTGCAACATTTCAATGAATGCAAACCAAAGGTCGCGTACGCGTGTTCACTCTTCAACGATCTGTTGCGCGGTTACGCCGTCTGGCAGTAACCGAACCTCGCGCTGCGGGAACGGGATCGAGATGCCTTCTTCCTTGAAAGCGTCCCAAAGCGCCAGATAGACATTGCCGCGAATATTGGTCAGCCCTTTGGTCGGATCGCTGATCCAAAAGCGCAACACATAGTCAACGCTGCTGTCGCCAAAGCCGGTGATGTGGCAAACCGGCTCATGGGACCCTCCGCTCAGAACCCGTGTCACCGCTTTCACCGCCCGGATCGCCGTGGAACGAACCTTGTGAGGGTCATCGTCATAGCTGGTGCCAAAATCCAGATCCAAACGCACGAACTTGTCGGAATGCGACCAGTTCACCACTTGATTGGTGATCAGATCCTCGTTCGGGATCAGGTATTCCCGCCCATCCCGAGTGACCACCGAGACGTATCGCGCACCCAATGCGTTGATCCAACCGAACGTGTCGCCCAGCGAAATAACGTCGCCGGGCTTGATCGAGCGGTCCATCAGAATGATGATCCCGGAAATCAGGTTTGACACCACTTTTTGCAGGCCAAACCCGATGCCCACACCGATCGCCCCCGACAGCAGCGCGATACCTGTCAGATCAAACCCTAGCGTGCGGATGGCGGTCAAAAAGACTGCGCCATAAAGCAGAACCTGAATGCCCTTGGCTAAAAGCACCTGCATTGACGGCGTGATGTCATCATTGCTCTGCAACCCCTGCTCAGCCGCCCGGGTGCCGATGCGCGCCAACGTCAGCAGAACGCCAATCAGCAGAATCGCCTTGAGAATGCCCAGCGCCGAAATGTGCAGATCGCCGATGGAAATCGCCACGCCATCCAGAAAACCTGCCACGTCATCCGTCAGGTTCAATGCAACGAGCGTTGCATAGACCCACATGGCCCATTTGAAGATGCGCCGCAGTGTGCGGTTTCGTACAAGTCTGGCGATCAGCGCAATAGCCAGCCAAGCCGCTGCCAATGTTGCAAGCACACCAATAAAATAGCTGCGAGACGGCCAGGTGACGTGCTGCATAATCAAATACAGCGACCAGGATAAAATCACGAAATAAACCAGTGTCAGCCGCCGCATCAGCTGGACGAGCACGCGCAGGCGCCACTTTGGCCATCCGCTTCGCGCTCGTGCCCAAGCTTCCCATCTGGACTGCGTCAGAGCTTTTAGCAGGAAGGCCAGCGCCCACAGGAACAGGATGATAATCAACTGGTATTGCCGCCAGCCCGGTGTAACGACCAATTCGACCATTTTTCCAAACTGAACAGAAAAAGCCCCGACCATGTTGTTGTATAGGTCCGACAACGTGCTGGGGATCAGGTCTTGGTTCATGATCACAGCTTGGACAGCAACGCCGGGTGATGCAAGCCTGACACCGGATTGAACCTTGATTGACAGTCAAGCCCGATATATCTGGACCGCATGAGACTCAACTTGGCCCCTGCTCCGAAACTGCAAGACCGCACGCGCCTGCGTGAACGGTTCTTTGGGGCCGCCCGCACGGTTCTGGCCCGCCTATCTGCGGCCTGAGCCAACTCGCCAGCCATTTCTCATTACATACGGGAGAGGACCGATGTCCCCCAAAACACTCTATGACAAGATCTGGGATGCCCATGTCGCGCACGAAGCCGATGATGGCACCTGTTTGCTTTATATCGACCGCCATCTGGTGCACGAAGTGACCAGCCCGCAAGCCTTTGAAGGGCTGCGGATGGCCGGTCGCAAGGTGCGCGCGCCGGAAAAAACTATCGCTGTGCCGGATCACAACGTGCCCACTACACCGGACCGCGTGAACGGAATTGAAAACCCGGAATCGCGCATCCAGGTCGAAGCACTGGACAAGAACGCCAAGGATTTCGGTATTCACTACTACCCCGTGAACGATGTGCGTCAGGGCATTGTGCACATCGTTGGCCCTGAACAGGGTTGGACCCTGCCCGGCATGACCGTTGTTTGCGGCGACAGCCACACGGCGACTCACGGCGCGTTCGGTGCGTTGGCCCACGGCATCGGCACCTCTGAGGTCGAGCATGTTCTGGCCACGCAAACGCTGATCCAGAAGAAATCCAAGAACATGAAGGTGGAAATCACCGGCAAACTGCAGCCGGGTGTGACCGCCAAAGACATCACTTTGGCCGTGATCGGTGAAACCGGCACAGCCGGTGGCACGGGTTATGTGATAGAGTATTGCGGCGAAGCGATCCGTGATCTGTCGATGGAAGGTCGTATGACCGTCTGTAACATGGCCATCGAAGGCGGCGCGCGCGCTGGCCTGATCGCGCCGGATGAAACCACCTTTGAATACGTCAAAGGCCGCCCGCACGCCCCCAAGGGCGCGCAGTGGGAAGCCGCTTTGAACTGGTGGAAAACGCTTTACACAGACGAAAACGCGCATTTTGACAAGGTCATCACCCTGCGTGGCGAGGATATTGCTCCGGTTGTGACTTGGGGCACCAGCCCTGAAGATGTTCTGCCGATCACCGCATCTGTACCTCACCCTGAAGACTTCGAAGGAGGCAAGGTCGACGCGGCCCGCCGTTCGATCGAATACATGGGTCTGGAAGCCGGTCAGAAGCTCAGCGATGTGGAAATCGACACAGTGTTCATCGGGTCCTGCACCAATGGCCGCATCGAAGACCTGCGCGCCGCGGCCGAAATTCTGAAGGGCAAAAAGATCAAGGACGGAATGCGCGCCATGGTCGTGCCCGGTTCGGGTCTGGTTCGTGCGCAGGCCGAGGAAGAAGGTCTGGCGGACATCTTCAAAGAGGCCGGGTTCGAATGGCGTCTGGCCGGATGTTCGATGTGTCTGGCGATGAACCCGGATCAGTTGCAACCGGGCGAGCGCTGTGCCGCGACCTCGAACCGCAACTTCGAAGGTCGTCAGGGCCGTGGTGGTCGGACCCATTTGCTGAGCCCGGCAATGGCTGCCGCAGCGGCAATCACAGGACGGCTGACAGACGTCCGTGAATTGATGTAAGCTTCCCTCATATCTAGATATTTGAGGGATTGAAAACATGAGTGACTGGATCAAATGGCTCCTGCTGGGGCTTCTGTCCATAGCGTTCGGTATCTTTGTGCTGGGCGCGCCAGTTGTGGCGTCTGTGGCCGTCACGGTCGTGACCGGAGCGTTGCTTCTGATCTCGGGCGCGTTGCAGGTGGTCGGCGGTTTCACCGTTGAAGGCACCGGCAACAAGATCCTGTCGCTCATCATGGGTGCGGTCATGCTGTTTCTGGGCTGGTCCTTTCTGGGTCACCCATTGCAGGGTACGCTGACGCTGGCGACCGTGATGCTGATCCTGTTCATGGCAGGCGGCATCGCGCGGGTCATTCTGTCGTTCCAGATGAAAGGAACACAGTTTTTCTGGCCCACCATGATCTCGGGCATCTTGTCGATCATCCTTGCCGGTATCATCTGGAGCTATGTCGGGCAGGAGCCACAGGCATTGCTGAGTATACTGGGGATCTTCTTGGGCATCGAGATGCTGTTCAACGGGTTCGGATTGGTCTTCATGGCGTTCTTCGTCAAGAACGCACCCAAAGACGAAACAAAAGAAGCTTAAACGCGGGGCATGGGCGCGGCCCTCTCCCGCAGGAGTGTGAACATGGAAAAGTTTGACAAAGTCCACGGGGTGGCCGCCCCAATGCCGCTGATCAATATCGACACCGATATGATCATTCCGAAAGTGCACCTGAAAACTATCAAGCGGTCCGGCCTGGGCGTCGTTCTGTTTGACGAGATGCGCTATCACGATGACGGGCAGGAGAACGAGGAATTCGTCCTGAACAAACCCGCCTATCGCGAGGCCGAGATTCTGGTGGCTGGCGACAATTTCGGCTGCGGCTCATCGCGCGAGCACGCGCCTTGGGCGATCAAGGATTTCGGCATCAAGGTTGTGATCTCGACCAGCTTTGCCGACATCTTCTTCAACAACTGCTTCAAGAACGGTATCCTGCCCATCGTGGTCGAGGAAGAGCATCATGCAGTCCTGATGGAAGACGCGCACAAAGGCGAGAACGCCCGCATGACCGTTCATCTGGAAGATCAGCAGATCACAACCTCGGATGGTGTTGTCATCGAATTCGACATCGACCCACACCGCAAGCACTGCTTGCTGAACGGTTTGGACGATATCGGCCTGACAATGGAAAAAGACCACCACATCGACAAATTCGAAGATCACGCCGGTCAAGCCCGCCCTTGGGTCTGATTCTGGGGTCGAATCTGTGGATACTCAACCTAACGGGGTCGCCTAGGTGGCCCCGCTCTCATTCTTGGGGTTGATTTTCCAACAACCACAACATCTTGGTCTCAAATTGAGATACACGTCGAATTTGCGCCCAAAATGATGCAATCCCGCACCAGTTGCGCCATCATTTTGCCCGAAATCACGTGTTTTCTGCACCCTGTCTTGAGCGAAACGCCGCTTATCGTTCATCTTGGCGCTAACGAGGCATCCGTCGCAAAGACGAGATTGGACGGGCACAAGTTGGATACAAGTCGGCAAAGATCGGCTGGTCCGGTTTGAAAAAGGGTTCGGAATGTGATTGCACGCACAACAGGGGCGGCGATACGCGGAGTACTTGTGGCACTGATGGTGCTGACACCCGCGTTGTATCTGCCTGTATCATCGACGAACGGGACCGAAATACTGGTCTTCCTCGCGATCCTCGCGTTCATACTGACGTTCGCCGAGTATAACTCGGCCTTTCCCAGCTTTATAGAATTTCGCGATGCCCCACCGGTCAACCGCCTGCGTTTTGTTGGCCTTATGTCGATGGTCACGTTTTTGACGCTAATCTGCAAAAACGTTTATGCTCCAACAGAACTGACAACCTTTTCTTACGGCGTTGGTCTGGCCGTCGCCAACGTGGTGGACTTTCCCTATTCTCCGGTGCGCCTGATCGTGTTGATGCTGCCAGCGGATGCCAGCCAGTCGCTGATCGAACTGATTAGGGTTACAGCCAGCGTAGCCTACGTCGCGGCTTTGGTGACGATCGCCAGTTTTGCCTATGCCGTCAAAGTCCGGGGGTGGCCCACAGGAAACGGTGCCTTCAATGTATGGACCAATCTTCCTTTGTTTGACCCCACCAAGGGCGGAGATGTCGTTATTCGGTTGCAACGTGATGGCCGCCTGAACATCTGTATCGGTATTTTGCTACCGTTCCTCATACCGGCCGTCATAAAACTGATGAACAGTGTGATCGCTCCGATTTCGCTGAACAATCCACAGACACTGATCTGGATGATGAGCGCCTGGGCCTTCCTGCCCGCCAGCATGATCATGCGCGGTGTGGCCACCCTGCGTATCGCCGGGCTGATCGTGGAAAAACGGCGCGCCTATTCAACAAGCGAGACGACTCAGGCCGCATGATCCGCCTGCTTATCCTGCTTCTGCTGCCCATTGCGGCGCAGGCAGAAGTCGTGCGCATCGCCACCTACAACACCGAGCTGAGCCGAAAAGGCCCGGCGCTGTTGCTGCGGGACATAGACCGGGATGACGCCCAGGTTCTTGCAGCCATCGACGTGGTTTCAGCCGCCCGCCCCGACATTATCGCGCTTCAGGGTATCGACTGGGATCTGGAGGGAGCCGCAGTCAACGCTCTGTCTCAAAAGCTGCGCGCCGCTGGTCTGGACTATGGTTACTTTTATGCCGTTCAGCCCAATGCTGGCTTGGAAACACCGTTGGATCTGGATGGTGATGGACGCACACAAGGCCCCGGTGACGCGCAGGGCTGGGGCCGTTTCACCGGACAGGGCGGGCTGGCAATTCTGTCCCGCTATGAAATCGTCACCGAAGAGATTTTGAACTTTTCAGAGCTGCTCTGGCAAGATCTTCCGGGGGCAGCATTACCTTTCGTGGATGACCGCCCTTTTCCGTCTGAAGAAGCACACCAAATACAGCGCCTGTCCTCAACAGCGCATTGGGTGGTGCCCATTGAAACACCTTTGGGGCGGCTCAACCTGATGACCTTTCACGCAGCCCCACCGGTGTTCGATGGGCCCGAGGATCGCAACGGACTGCGCAATCGGGATGAGATTAGGTTTTGGTCTGTCCTGCTGAGCGGTGATCTGGGGCCGGTTCCAAATGGTCCCTTCGTCATTGCGGGTGATGCCAACCTCGATCCCGAGCGCGGGGAAGGTCACAAACGGGCCATTCGCACCCTTCTGACCGATCCTCGCCTTCAAGATCCGGTACCGACAGACCCATCAGGCTCGTCCGCAACAGTTGACTGGAAAGCGACGGGTGAAATGCGCGTCGATTACGTTTTACCGTCTCGCGATCTGCGTGTCTTGGATTCAGGTGTTCTATGGCCCAAAGATGGTGAACCTTTGTGGGACAATGCGCATCGTGCAAGCAGGCACCGGCTGGTCTGGGTCGACGTGGCGCTGCCATAGCTCTTTGCCCCGAGAATACGTTTAAAAAACCCCAATTTGAGTTTCATTGACGGAACCGCGTCTTTGAGTTTCACTGATCTGGAACCCTCATACCTGCCTGCGCGCAAGGTTTTGCGCCCACAGTTTCCCTCAGAGGTGATGGCGGTCGATTGAGTTCTGAAATCCATTTTGGAGGTATCTCGTGGCTAAGAATCCTGTACTGATCGACGACCATCCTGGACGCAACTCTCAGGCCTATGGAATTGCGCGCGAACTTGGCACGGACGAAGATCTGATCCACGCGCCTTCTGTTGGTGTTGTCGGCACAAAAGGCGATAGTCAGTGCTATCTTGGCGTGCAGCCCAAGGTCGAAGCAATACATGCAGCACTGCGAGACCAGATTGGCAAAGACGCAGGCAAAATCGCCATGCGTCTGGTTCAGCCTGAATACTCCATCGCAACATCTGACGGCATCCGCAATGGAACGCGCGAAATGCGCTATTCACTCATCGGGCGCGAAGTGACCAACGACGTGTTTTCCGAACATCTCTCAGCCTCCGGCCTGGGGGGCACAATTGCTGTGGTGGCATGTGACAAGCCACCGGTTGGTACGCTGGCTGCTTTGCTTGAACACAACCAGCCTGCGATCATGATGTCCGATGGGTCCATTCATCCCTCGAAAGACCCGGAAACCGGCGAAATGCTGGACATCATCGCCGCCTATCAAGTTGCCGGGAGCGAGGACGCAGCATACCGCAAACGCATCGCTTGCCTTGCCTGCCCCGGTATTGGATCGTGCGGTGGGATTTTCACCTACAATACGATGCAGACCTTTATTGGCGTTGTGGGCATGCAGCCATTGCATATGGTGGCACCGCCTTCGGACGACCCGCGCCGCATGGAAGAGTTTCCGTCGCAGTTGGTAGGCTACCTTGCCAAGTTGATTGAAGACGGCACGCGACCGCGCGACATCGTCGGGCGCGACTCACTGCGCAACGCGTTGACTGTTGCGATGGCGATCGGCGGCTCGACCAACGTGGTTCTGCACGTGCCCGAGATTGCCCGTGCCGCAGGTTACGCGAATTTCTGGAAAGACATCGTCACACCAGAAGAGTTCAATGAATGGTCTCAGAAAATTGTTCCGGTCCTGACAGACGCACGACCCTACGGCCGCTATTCGATGGTGGACATCGACAGGGTCGGTGGTGTGCAGGTGATCGTCAAGGAACTGATCGACGCTGGCATGGTCAATGGCGACGCGCCGACGTGCACTGGCGAAACTCTGGCGGAACAGGTCCAACGTCTGGGCGCTGCCGCGCCGGACGGTACGGTGATCTATCCTGTGTCAGCGCCCTTTAAAGAAACGGGCGGCCTGCGCCTTCTGGGCGGTAATCTGTCACCGGAATTCAGCGCCATTTTGAAGCTTGCAGGTGTCGAGCGCGGACTTGAGGACAACGTGTTCCGAGGTAAAGCGAGGGTGTTCGAGGGCGAAGCCCGCCTGCTTGAGATGCTCGACACCAACCCAATGGGATTTGAAGACAATGATATGATCATTGTTCGATACGAAGGGCCGTCAGGTGCACCAGGCATGCCCGAGATGTTGGACGCAACGGCACGGATCACGACCCTGTGCCGCGAACGGGGGATCACAGTTGCTCTGATGACCGACGCGCGTTTTTCGGGCGGATCGGTCGGGCTGGTTATTGGGCATGTCGGACCTGAGGCTGCTTTGGGTGGCCCGATTGCTTTGGTTGAGGACGGAGATGAGATTATTGCCGATTTGAATGTGAACGAGCTAAACGCGCCGGTTTTGGACGACCCAAATGTTGTTGCTGAACGCAAGGCACGCTGGGAGGCCGAGGTGGCTGGAAACGGCGGCGTACATCCAAATTGCGGTACAGCGGATACCCGCCTTTTGCACCGGATGCGGTCATCCGCCGTGCCCGCTGTGCGCGGCGGCGGTATGCACCCGGACCGTGAGCTGTGGGTCAACACGCCTCGTGAGCCTCAGCTATCAGGGTTTTTGCCAACAAACCGGTGGAGGTCGTGAAACCTCGGGCGACGCGATAGTTGGTCCCGAAGGGGCGTGGCGCACCCGTTGAAGGATCAGATCCAATAAACAGAAAAATTGTTCGCGGCGGCATCCGTCGCTCCGCCACAGCCAATTGGATTAGCAGCGCGAGGTCTGGCCTCTTATTGAACCGGGTAACCTTCACCGTCCAAAGTAAACGCAACGAAGGTCAGTTGTTGGCAGGTTTCAACAGACCGCCGCCGACGGACCGGATCGCAGGCGATGGGGCTACAAGTTGCGTTGGAATCGCAGAACATAGGGCAACATCCAAATCAGTCCGCGGCACCGCGCCTAGCAACTCGGTAAGGTATGTGCCGTCCAACTGATGGGGCACTTGCCAAAGATACCGCATCTCAAGCAAGTGCGCGGCCATACGCCAAAACGGTCGAGCCAATTTCAAGGGCCACAAGTGCATCGGCTTCACGGAAATGTCCTGCCCAGTGACCTTCGACAGAGCATGAGCAAATTGTGATCCGGTCAGGATGTAACCTTCGAATGGGACATCGCAAAACCGGGGCAACTCATGGCGCTTTTCGGCCAGCAGCACTGCAACGCGGGCCAGATCTGGTAGATAAGCCCACGCATGCGGGATGTCCGGGTTGCCGGGATAGACCAACCGCCCCTTAGCAAGATCTTTGATCATGACCTGATCAAACCAGTTGCCCGAGGCACATGTGTCAATGAAATCCCCGGCACGCAGAATAATGGTACGCGCGGTCGAGCGGCGATAGGCTTCCTCCATCTCTATTCTGACACGACCCAAAGGGTTGCGCGCCTTGTGCGGTGTTCCACCATACCAGGGACCCGGTGCTTCAGGTCCAAAGACATAGACGTTTCCCGGCACCAAAACCGTTGCCCCGGTCTCCTCCGCTACCTTAATCACCTGTTGGTGCAGGCCCGGTACAAGACCTGCCCAATCGGGGTAGGGTGGATTCCAGCCATTGACGATAACGTCCATTCCGCGCGCCTCTTGTTCCAGCGTGTCGCGCGTGCGGTCAAAGCTGTGCACGGTCCACCCGGCGTTGCGAAACGCCAGCGCAGCGTTGCGACCAAATCGGCCCGTGGCCCCCAGAATAAGTACGGATTGCGGCATGGTTCCCTCCTGTTGGGGCAGAGATTACCCTAAGGAAAGCAATAGGGAATTGCCCCAAATTGCAGATCATGTATTCATTTTTGAATGGACAAAGCCCTTACACATGCCGACTGGTCCCTGATCCAAAGCTTTCTTGCGGTGGCCGAAACCGGGTCTCTTTCTGCCGCAGCCCGACAGTTGGACCGCAGCCAGCCCACCTTGGGACGGCAGATTCAGACGCTGGAAGCCGAGCTGGAGGTTTCTCTTTTTGAACGACACGCAAGAGGGCTGAAGCTAAGCGATGTGGGCCATCAATTGCTGCCCATGGCCCAACAGATGCACACGGCCATGAACGCTTTTAGCATGACAGCAGCCGGTCAGTCGCAACAACTGGAAGGATCAGTGCGCATTACCGCGTCGGTCTTTGCATCGAACCACATCCTGCCGCCGATTTTGGCACATATCCGGCAACAGGAACCTGCGATTCAGTTGGAACTGGTTGCCACCGATGCCACCGAAAACCTGCTGTTCCGAGAAGCCGATATTGCCGTGCGCATGTACCGCCCCGAACAGATGGACATTCTGACCCGGCATTTGGGTGAGATCTCGTTATGTTTTTGCGCCGCTAAAAGCTATTTGGATCGCGCAGGTCGCCCGACCTCACCAGAAGAGGTGTTCCAACACGACCTTGTGGGATTTGACACGGATGACCGCATCATTGCTTCGATGCAGGAAAGGGGCTGGAACGTTGGGCGCGATGCCTTTGCCACACGATGCGACCACCAGACCGTGTATTGGGAACTGATCAGAGCAGGCTGCGGACTGGGATTCAGTCAGATTCAGGTGGCCGAGGCCGATCCGCTGATCGAAATTCTGGATATTGGGGTCGAGATCAAGAAAATGCCGGTGTGGCTGGCCGCGCCGCAAGCCATGCGCCAGACCCCGCGCATTCGCAGGGTCTGGGACCTTTTGGCCGAAGGGCTCAAGGCTAGTCTTTGACGGTCAAAGCGGCCCTGTATAAGTCCCGCGCGCAGGGTAATTGTTGCCAAGGGTAAACTTCAGACCACCCGCAATATCCGACATCGACGGGCGCCCAAATGGCGTGGTTTGCTGCCACGCGTAATAGAGCGTCTGATCGGGTGCGATATAGAAATGACCGGGCTCTGCAAAAAAATCGGGTTCTGCACTGCCTTCGCGCTTGGTTGAGATGTTCAGCCCCCAATCCTCGCGGGCGGCAGCCAGCGGCAGGCTGTGACCCACGCGCAGTCGTTTTGCCCCGGCTTTCTCGGCTGTTTCGGCGGCACGTTCGGCGGTATCGGTTGTGATCATGATGACCTCGACGCCCAGCGCCGCAAAATCGTCCAGCGCCGCCTCGACCTCGGTCATCTGCTTGATGCAGATCGGGCAATGAAGTCCGCGATATTGAATCACCAGAGTCCCGTTTTCGCCCTTGTCTGCCTCAAGATCGAAGCTGCCATGCGCCACGGTTTCGATTTTCAGCGCAGGAACCGGATTTCCAGGTGTCAGCATGTGTTTTCCTCGTGTTTTGACGGGTTCGTCTCATTGACCCGATGCACCGCAGACGCTAGGGCCTGTGCAACAAAACGCAAGGAGACCCTTCATGTCCAACCCCTCGCTCCTCATCCTGCCCGGAGACGGAATTGGCCCGGAAGTTATGGCCGAAGTGCGCAGAATCATCGATTGGTTCGGCACCAATCGCGGTCTTCAATTTGACGTGAGCGAGGATCTGGTAGGCGGTGCCGCCTATGACGCCCACGGCAAGCCGCTGTCTGATGAGACGATGGCCAAAGCGCAAGAGGTGGACGCGGTTCTGCTGGGTGCTGTTGGCGGCCCGAAATACGACGATCTGGATTTCAGCCTCAAGCCCGAGCGCGGTCTGCTGCGCCTGCGCAAGGAAATGGACCTGTATTCCAACCTGCGCCCGGCCCAGTGCTTTGACGCGCTGGCCGATTTCTCGTCGCTGAAAAAAGACATCGTTGCCGGTCTGGATATCATGATCGTGCGCGAGCTGACCTCGGGCGTCTATTTCGGCGAACCGCGCGGCATCTTCGAAGAAGGCAATGAACGCGTCGGCATCAACACCCAGCGTTACACCGAATCCGAGATTGAACGCGCCGCACGCTCGGCCTTTGAACTGGCGATGCGCCGGAACAAAAAGCTGTGCTCGATGGAAAAAGCCAACGTCATGGAATCCGGCATCCTGTGGCGTGAAGTCGTGAATCGTGTCGCCGCCGACTACCCCGAGGTTGAGCTGAGCCATATGTATGCCGACAACGGCGCCATGCAGTTGGTGCGCGCGCCGAAGCAGTTCGACGTGATCCTGACCGACAACCTGTTCGGTGACATCCTGTCCGACTGTGCCGCGATGCTGACGGGCTCTCTGGGCATGTTGCCTTCAGCTTCGCTGGGCGCGCCTATGGCCAATGGCCGCCCCAAGGCGATGTACGAACCGGTCCACGGCTCGGCCCCTGATATCGCGGGTCAGGGCAAAGCAAACCCGATCGCCTGTATCCTCAGCTTTGCCATGGCGCTGCGCTATAGCTTCGATCAGGGCGAAGAGGCAGACCGCCTTGAAGCCGCGATCGAGAAAGTTCTGGCTGAAGGCGTCCGCACCGGCGACCTGCTGGCGGATGAAGGCGTCACACCGGTGTCCACCACCGAAATGGGTGATGCGATCCTGGCAGCTTTGGATGCCAGCGTCTAAACCACGCAAGAAACGAACGACAAAAGGCGGTACCCAGTGCACCGCCTTTTTTGTTAGTTGCCGCCGAATATATTTCTCAGCAGGTTATTGATGTCTTCCGCAAAACCGCCCTGCCTACGACGGGGCTGTGGCTGCGCAACTTGCACCGGCGGTTCAGGTGCCATCATCGGCAGGGGCGTAGGCGTCATCCCTTCGGTGACGCGCAGCATGGTCTCTTTCCAGATTTCAGCAGGCAGCCCGCCCCCGGTTACGCCAGACAGCGGCGTGTTGTCGTCATACCCCATCCAGACGCCGGTCACATAATCAGCCGTAAAGCCGATGAACCACGCATCCCGCGCGGCCTGAGTTGTCCCGGTTTTGCCTGCCACCTGCCAACCCGGCAGCTTGGCGCGTCCGCCGGTGCCTTCGGACACCACACGCTCCATCATCCAGGTCAGTTGCTTGGCGGCCGAGTCGTTGATCACCCGTTCACCAATACCTGTCGTCGTGACCATGACGGGAGTTTCATCCCCCAGCAGCTTCAGCTCGGTTAAGCCATAAGGCTCCACTGCCGATCCACCGTTCAGGATTCCTGCGTAAGCTCCGGTCATCTCGATCAGCGTGCTTTCCGACGCGCCCAGCGCCAAGGCCGGACCCTGCGCCAGATCGCTGGCAATACCAAAGCCGCTTGCGACAGTGCGGACGTTTTCCAAACCCGAAATCTCCGCCACTTTCACAGCCGGAATGTTCAAAGAGTTCATCAACGCATCTGCCAACGTCACCTGCCCATAGAACTTGTTGGTGTAGTTTTTGGGGCACCATTGACCTGAACCGGGAATGTTCACGCAGTAAGGCTCATCCATCACCGTATCCAGCGGCGAATACCCAAGTTCCAGCGCGGTGGCGTAAACGAACGGCTTGAAGGACGACCCTGTCTGACGCAACGCCTGCGTCGCCCGGTTAAACGCACCAGACACCCTTGTCTTGCGCCCACCAACCATGCCGCGCACTGCACCGTCCGCAGACATCACGACAATCGCGGCCTGCGCCTCGGACCCTTCGCGCACCTTTTCCTGAAAGATGAACTTCAGCGCTTCTTCGGCAGAGGTTTGGATGCGCTGATCCAGAGTGGTACGGATCACCACATCCTCGGTGGTGTTGCGCGTAAAGAACTCGGGCCCACTTGCCATGACCCAATCCGCGAAATATCCGCCTGCGCGCGCAGCGGCAGCTTCTGAAAGCTCGGCCGGTCTGGTGCGTGCTTCGCTGGCTTGTGCCGCGGTCAAATAGCCCTGGTCCTCCATCAAACCAATCACAAGCCGTGCCCGCTCCTGAGAACGTTGCAGGTTATTCGTTGGCGCATACCGCGTGGGTGCCACCAGCAGACCGGCCAGCATCGCAGCCTCAGCTGGGGAAACTTCTGCGGCAGACTTTCCAAAGTATCGCTGGCTGGCCGCTTCAAACCCGCGCGCGCCTGCACCCAAGAAGGCCCGGTTCAGGTAGATCGTCAGAACCTCGTTCTTGGAGTATTTGACCTCCATCGCCATTGCATAAACGGCTTCCTTGGCCTTGCGCCAAAGCGAGCCCTGGCGGCAATCGGCCTCGTAAGTGGCTTCAGAGTCCCATTCAGACGGATCATACGGCTCTCCCAGACACAGCAGTTTGGCTGTCTGTTGGGTGATGGTTGACCCGCCATGGCCAGACAAAGGCCCGCGTCCTTCGCTCAGGTTGATGCGCACGGCACTTGCAACGCCGCGCGGGCTGACACCGAAATGACGGTAGAATCGCTTGTCCTCGGTCGCGATCACGGCGTTCTTCAGATGGGGCGACACCGTATCCGCCGTGATCACCCCGCCAAACTGATCCCCGCGCCAGGCAAAAACCTTGCCATCGCGATCCAACAAGGTCACTGACCCGCGCGCGCGCCCGTCCAGTAAGGCATCTACATTGGGCAGAGTTGTATACACGATGCCGACCGCCAATGCGATCAGGGCGGCGACAATTGCCCCCACGCGCCACGTCAAACCCCAGATCAACCTCCAGATCCAGCGGAAGAGTCGACGGAAAATACCGCCTCCGTTTCCGCCGGTGCGTTTGCGCTTTGTCTTGCGCGTGGTTTTGCGGGCGGTCGTCTTGCGTGCGGTCGATTTCTTGCCCGCCGGGCGCTTGGAGGCCGACGGTTTACGCCCTTTGGAGGGGTATCTTTTGTCCGCAACCAATCGCGGCTTTCGGCGCTTGGACTCAGTCATGCTCAAACTCTGCCCGTTATACTTTTGCGCCACCATACCCCGGAGACCCGTCTATGTAGAGGTCCGAATTTCCGTAATTTCCCCTCATCAATCTGCTCATTTTTTAGCCACTTCGTACTTTTTGTGCAAAAAATGTGCAACAATACGCCATTTTGGTATGCAATTACGACCCGTAACCGTTTCTTACGACGTTCTGTCACGCTCTTTTTCTGCAGGTGCAAACAAACCGGTCCCACCGGACAATCAGAGGGGAAAGACGTGAAACTGATCATTGCGACAATCAAGCCGTTCAAGCTGGAGGAGGTGCGCGAAGCACTGACCGAAGCTGGCGTGCGCGGCATGATGGTGACCGAAATCAAGGGCTTCGGCTCGCAGTCCGGTCACACCGAAATCTACCGTGGGGCCGAATATGCGGTGAACTTCGTGCCCAAGATCAAGCTCGAGATCGTGGTGCCCGCCACAATGGCCGACCAGATCGTCGAGACCATCACCAAAACCGCCAAAACCGGGAAAATCGGTGACGGCAAGATTTTCGTCCTCGATGTCGAGCAGGCTCTGCGCGTGCGAACCGGGGAAACCAACGAGGAAGCGCTGTAAGCGCGGCCACTCACACTCATTCGAGGAAGTAAAATGAACCTGATGAAATCTCTCATCCCTGCCGCTGCACTTGTCGTGCTGCCGCAGATGGGTCTGGCGCAAGAGGCCGCTGAAGGCGAGGCTGCGCTGCACACCCAGTATATCTTCACCACCTTGCTGTTCCTGATGGCGGGCTTTCTGGTTTTCTTCATGGCTGCAGGCTTTGCCATGCTGGAAGGCGGTCTGGTGCGGTCCAAGAACGTCGCCATGCAGATGATCAAGAACATTGCGCTCTTTTCCATTGCCGCGATCATGTACTGGCTGGTTGGCTTCAACACGATGTATCCGGGCGACTTCAATGGTTTCCTTGCCATTGGTGGTCCGACCGTGCTTGATCCAGTCGGCGTTGACCCTGCCGAGGCTGCTTTGGACTACGCCTCGATCGGGTCGGACTTCTTCTTCCAGTTGGTCTTTGTGGCGGCAACCGCGTCGATCGTGTCGGGTGCCGTAGCGGAGCGTATCAAGCTTTGGCCCTTCCTGATCTTCGTCGTCGTGCTGACCGGTATCCTGTACCCGATCTCGGGGTCTTGGAAATGGGGCGGCGGCTGGCTGGACGCCATGGGCTTTTCCGACTTCGCCGGTTCGACCGTTGTACACTCGGTCGGTGGCTGGGCCGCTCTGGCTGGCTGTCTGATCCTTGGCCCGCGGATTGGCAAGTACAAGGACGGCAAGGTTCACCCGATGCCCGGTTCAAATCTGGCGCTGGCGACCTTGGGTACCTTCATCCTGTGGCTGGGGTGGTTCGGTTTCAACGGCGGCTCGCAGCTGGCGATGGGCACCGTGGGTGACGTAACCGACGTATCGCGCATCTTCGCCAACACCAACATGGCCGCCGCATCCGGTGCTGTCGCAGCCCTGATCATGACACAGGTCCTGTACAAAAAGCCTGACCTGACCATGGTGCTGAACGGCGCGCTGGCCGGTCTGGTGTCAATCACCGCTGAACCTCTGGCCCCGACCCTGTTCGGCGCGCTTTGGATCGGTGCTGTGGGCGGTATCATCGTGGTCTTCGCGGTTCCGATGCTGGACAAGTTCAAGATCGACGATGTGGTCGGTGCCATCCCGGTCCACCTGTTCGCAGGCATCTGGGGCACCATCGCCGTCATCTTCTACGGTGAAGCCAGCCTGATAACCCAGTTGACCGGTGTAGTGGCCTACGGTGTCTTCACCTTCGTGGCCGCTTTGATCCTTTGGACGATCCTGAAAGCCACCCTTGGCATTCGCGTCAGCGAAGAAGACGAGATCAACGGCCTCGATATGGCAGAGCTGGGCATGGAAGCCTACCCCGAATTCTCGAAGGGCTAAATCCTGAGATATTAGAGCCTAAGCCGGGCGTTCGCGCCCGGCTTTTTTTATAAAACCGCCATCTGATCTTCGAGCAATTTTCCCCAAGTGAAAATTTCAAAGCTACGATATTGCGGCACATAAAAAGGGTCTTTTTCGATCAAACCGACGACATCCGCTCTGCTGTCGGCCTCAACAACCCAAAGCGCGCCGCAAAAGTCTTCATCTGTATCAGGCTTCAAGCCGCCGCCGATCAACAACTCGGGATGGGCCTTGGCATATGCGACATGCGCATCGCGAAGGTCGCGCCGTGCGCGAACTTGAAGCATGTCCTCTGTGTCTTTGAAGATAACAGCCCAGCGCATTCCTAACCTCGTATTCAGTACCTCTATGAGGTTAGGGGCGGTTGTTTGTTGGCGATAGGGCCAGTCGGACCGAATGCCATATTCCAGAAAAAAGCCGCGCTGGTTGGCGCGGCTTCTGTTATTTGATGGTGACCCGGTCAGACACCCACGGCGATAATCGCCTGTGCCAGAATCGGCACCGTCGCCGCATTCAGACCTGCGATGTTCAGGCGGCTGTCACCAACCATGTAAATGCCGTGATCTACGCGCAGTTTCTCGACCAGTTCCGGTGCCGCACCCAGGCGTGAGAACATACCCCTGTGCTGGGCAATGAAACCGAAACGGTCCGAACCGCTCAGACGCTGCAACTCGTCGGCCATTTGCTGGCGCAGTCCCAGCATGGACAGGCGGACTTCTTCCAGCTCTGCTGCCCAATCCGCGCGCAGGGCCTCATCCATCAGGATGGTTGTCACGACGCGCGCGCCATGATCCGGCGGGAAGGAATAGTTCTGGCGGTTCAGAAACGCCAGTGTTCCCTGATTTAAAGCGGTTTGTCCGGCGTCCGCGCTGATCGCCATCAACAAACCAGTACGCTCTCGGTAGACACCGAAATTCTTCGAGCAAGACGCGGCAATCAGGCATTCCTTGACCGATGAGGCAACCAGGCGTGCCGCCTGTGCGTCTTCTTCCAAACCGTCACCAAATCCCTGGTAGGCGATGTCGATCATCGCCACGAGGCCAAGCTCGTTGATCAGGTTCACGACCTCTTGCCATTGCACCATGTTCAGGTTGGCACCGGTCGGGTTGTGACAGCAGCCATGCAACAGAACTACGTCACCTGCTTTGGCGGTTTTCAGGTCGGCCATCATCCCGTCGAAATCAACGCCGCGGGTTTCGCCATCGAAATACCGGTACTGAACGGTCTCTATCCCCAGATAGTTCAAGATCGACAGGTGGTTCGGCCAGGTCGGGTTCGAAACAAACACACGCGCCGAAGGGTTCGCCATGCGGATCATCTCGAACGCCTGTCGGCAAGCGCCCGTGCCGCCGGGTGTCGCCACAGCGGCAATGTTGGCACGCGGAACCGATGTGCCCAGGACCAAGCCGATCATCGCGTCTGCAAAAGCCGGATCACCCGCCAGACCGGTGTAAGCTTTGGTTTCCTGCTCTTCCAAAATGCGTCGCTCGGCAGCTTTGACTGCACGCATCACTGGAGTCACGCCATCGGCGTTCTTGTAGACGCCCACACCCAAGTCGATCTTCTGATCGCGCGGGTCTTCGCGGTACATCTGCATCAAGGCCAGAATCTTGTCGGCAGGCTGCGGCTTGAGGTTCTCGAACATCAGTTCTCTCCGGTTGCGACGGGCAGGGTTGGGAAGGCACCCCATTCAGCCCAGGAGCCGTCATAAAGCGAGTGGTCTTTCTTGCCCATGCGTTCAAGCGCAAGGCTCAGAATCGCGGCAGTGACGCCCGACCCGCATGAGGTGATTGCAGGTTTGGACAGATCAACGCCAGCGGCCTGGAAAATGGCACGACAGTCCTCGGGCGATTTCATTGTGCCATCTGCATTGAGCAACTGGCCGAACGGGACGTTGCGGGACCCGGGGATATGGCCCGAACGCAATCCTTCGCGCGGCTCGGCTTCCGCGCCGGTAAACCGACCGGCAGAGCGGGCATCGATGATCTCATGATCAGCCAACTTGGCTGCAGCGGAAACTTGCGTGACGTCCCGGACAAGTTGGTTTTGAACGCGCACAGTCATGTGACGATCACGGATGACCGGCGGCAGATCCTCGATCTCGCGATCTTCGGCTTGCCACTTGGGCAAACCGCCATCCAGAACCGCGATGTTTTCCTGGCCCATCAGACGGAACAACCACCAGACACGTGCCGCTGACATCAGCCCAGCGCCGTCATAGACGACAACCTGATGACCATCGCCCACGCCCATCGCCCGAAGGCGTGACATGAATTTCTCGACCGGAGGAGCCATATGCGGCAGTTCCGATCGGTGATCCGAGATTTCGTCAATATCGAAGAACCGCGCCCCGGGGATGTGGCCGGCATCATATTCGGCTTTGGCGTCGCGGTTCTGCGCGGGCAGATACCAAGACCCATCCAGAATCCGCAGATCCGGGTCTTTCATATGCGCGGCCAGCCATTCAGTCGAAACGAGGGTTTTTGGATCGTCCTGCATCAAAGCCTCCCCTAAGCGAGCTTGGATTTTCCCTATACCCCGCGTCTTTTAGGTTCAAGTGTGGATAGCGCTAGCGCCTGATACCCACTTGATTTATCGCGCCCCGCGCGGGCGAAAGTGCTGAATGATGCCGATGATACTGATCAAAATCCAGAACCCTTCGATCAGCATTGAAGCCAAGTTGAAATTCTCAAGCAAGGAATAGACGATCAGCACCGACCCCAGCAGGTTGACGACAGGAAAGGCCAGGTCGTCAGAGTTCATCATCCGCATTTGTGTCGCGAAATAGGCCGCAACCACAATAAGGGCTCCGAACGAGCCGATGGCGTCAACGATGGTGAGGCTGTCGAAAAATGCGGTCATGACTCTGCCTTGGTCGTCTGTGAATATTCGGTGTGTTGGGCGTAGTGATGCATGTTCAGAAACGCTGCCCCCTGCGGACCTGCGCGATAGCCATGCGGCAAATCAGCAGCAAATCGCACGCCCTGGCCTGCTTGCAAGGGTACCCAGTCCCCGTTGCGCAGAATGTCGAGAGAACCTTCAAGAACAAAGACTTCTTCTGTTACACCCGTTGCGTGCGCTGGTGACTCGTGACTTTGGTTCGGGGTCAGACTGACGTGAAACGTCTCGGCCCTCAGAACGGGATCGAAAGGGAAGACGATCTTGACTTCGATACTGCCGGGAAAGGTGACAGTCTGAAAGACTGAGGGGTCGCCATTGGCCGTGTCGATCAACGCACTCAGCGGCACCTGAAAGCCTTTGGCGATCTTCCACAGTGTTGCAATTGTCGGGCTGGATTCACCACGCTCGATCTGACCCAGCATGGCCTTGCTGACGCCCGTCAACTCAGCCGCTTTCGACAGGCTCAGACCCGAAGCCGACCGCACATCTCGCAACCTAAGCGTAATGTCATCAGCATCCATTTTAGCGCTCCGCGAATCCTCTTGTACGTTATAACGCACATGTGCTACGTGCGCTATAACGTACGACCCCAAAGACATGCAACCCGAGGAAATAGGGAAAACAGCATCATGCCATTGTACCGATCCAGAACCTCTACCCATGGCCGCAACATGGCCGGTGCCCGCGGATTGTGGCGCGCCACAGGCATGGGCGATGATGATTTCGGCAAGCCGATCATCGCCATCGTCAATTCGTTCACCCAGTTTGTGCCCGGCCACGTGCACCTGAAAGATCTGGGTCAGATGGTGGCGCGTGAAGTCGAGGCCGCAGGTGGCGTTGCAAAAGAGTTCAATACCATCGCGGTGGATGACGGCATTGCCATGGGCCATGACGGGATGCTCTATTCGCTTCCCTCGCGTGAAGTGATCGCGGATTCTGTGGAATACATGGTCAATGCGCATTGCGCTGACGCCATGGTCTGCATTTCGAACTGTGACAAGATCACGCCAGGCATGCTAATGGCTGCCATGCGCCTGAACATTCCTGCGATCTTTGTGTCAGGTGGGCCAATGGAGGCGGGCAAGATCGACATCGCCGATCTGGACGCGAAGAAAATCGACCTTGTGGACGCCATGGTCGCCGCAGCGGATGACAAATTCACCGACGAGCAGGTTCAGCACATCGAAGAAAACGCCTGCCCGACCTGCGGATCATGCTCGGGGATGTTCACGGCCAACTCGATGAACTGTCTGGCCGAAGCGCTGGGTCTGGCCTTGCCGGGCAACGGTTCGACACTGGCAACACATGCCGACCGCAAAGAGCTGTTCCTGGAAGCGGGTCGCCGTATCGTTGAGATCACCAAGCGACATTACGATCTGGACGAAAAAGGCTTCCTGCCGCGTGAGATCGCAACTTTTGACGCGTTTGAGAACGCCATGAGCCTCGACATCGCCATGGGTGGGTCGACCAATACCGTTCTGCACCTGCTGGCCATCGCACATGAGGGCGAGGTCGATTTCACCATGACCGACATGGATCGCCTCAGCCGTAGGGTGCCGTGCTTGTGCAAAGTCGCGCCCAACACTGAGAACGTGCATATGGAAGATGTTCACCGCGCTGGCGGAATCTTCTCGATCCTCGGCGAACTCAGCCGAGCGGGCCTGCTGCACGAAGACTGCAGCACGGTGCACTCGGCCACGATGGGCGAGGCGATTGCCAACTGGGACATCAAGGTCGCCAACAACCCCAGGGCGCAAGAGCTGTTCAGGGCCGCTCCTGGCGGTGTGCGCACAACGCAGGCGTTCAGCCAGTCGAACCGGTTCAAAGAATTGGATACCGACCGCGAAGGCGGCGTGATCCGCGCGAAAGAGCACGCTTTCAGCCAGGATGGCGGCCTTGCGGTTCTGTTCGGAAACATCGCCCGCGACGGCTGTATCGTGAAAACAGCTGGTGTGGATGAAAACATCCTGAAATTCACCGGTTCTGCTTACGTTTGCGAAAGTCAGGATCAGGCCGTCAGTGACATCCTGACCGGCAAGGTGAAAGAGGGTGACGTGGTTGTCATCCGCTATGAAGGCCCGCGCGGCGGGCCCGGCATGCAGGAAATGCTCTACCCCACCTCCTATCTGAAATCCAAAGGGCTGGGCAAAGCCTGCGCCTTGCTGACCGATGGCCGCTTCTCGGGCGGCACGTCCGGATTGTCGATTGGCCACGTCTCGCCCGAGGCAGCCGAGGGTGGTGAAATTGGACTGGTCAAGAACGGCGATAAAATTGAGATTGATATCCCCAACCGCTCGATCCACCTGGCTGTGTCCGATGAAGAGCTAGCAGAGCGCCGCCAGGAGCAAGACGCCAAGGGGTGGGAACCTGCCGCGCCGCGCAAACGCAAGGTCTCTACTGCGTTGAAAGCTTATGCCAAGCTGACCACCAGCGCGGCAAAAGGAGCTGTACGCCAGCTTTGATCTGGTAACGGCCAGCCTTTTCAGCTGGCCGTTAATCGACCCTTTCTAGGCTAATACTTGGAAGTATTTGGCAGGAAACAGTGAGGATAGGCGGAGGCCCTGCCCTCAATCGCCCAGTTTGGCGTGAATTTCATCCAGATCGATTTCGCCGATCGGCATCTTGTTGGCCGGGTTTTCGAAATCGTATTTGAACAGCTCAAAATCCTGTTTGTAGATTTCATAGACCAGATGCATCGACAGATCGTCGAAGTAATCCTCGACCGGATGCGCGCGTTTGGGGCCGTGGCCTTCGGATTCGTTGAACCGCGGAATATCGGCCAATGCGACTGGGTGCTTCAATTCGACATGATCCAGAACACCCTGCATTCCGTCGTTGAAGGCCTCGGTCCAGAAAATCTGGTCGTAACGCCCGCCATTCACAATGAAGGTCGATACATGACCTGACATGGCTGACCAGTGAATGTCCGGGTCCATCGGACGCCGCCAGCGGATCGTATCACGGGCAAACAGCAGGAACCGGCGGAAGCTGGCAATCTGATCGAATTCGCCCTTTCCGTCATCGCCACCCACTTCGATCCCGTAGTTGTAGATCAGCGTCGGCACCAGATTGCCCCGGTATCGCTTGCCGTTTCGCTGGATGCCGCAGATCTTGTCAAAGAACGAGCTAAGTATGCGGGTGTAAGGGTTGCGCACACAGGTGAAAGAGTACGAGGCGTGGCTGCGCACATTATTGGTAATCAGGCCCTGACTCTGGTCAAAAGCCCATTTGTGCATTCCGTCCTTTGCATCGTGGATGTCGCCATCAAAAAACTGACCGTGATCCGAGTAATACATGATCTGGCCAATGGTCGAGCACGCACATTTGGGCACCACACGGTACACCATGCTTTCACTCTCGGTCATCCAGGTACCGGGAAACCCCATCTGCTGTGCCTCCTTCGCTGGTCAGAACTCGATCCGATACGCCAGCGTTTGGTCTTAAAGAACCAAAATTATTCTGTTTATTCAATCGCGCATCCTCAGTATCACGGTTGAAACCGGGCAGAAATGGAAATTACCTGATACCAATGGCAAAGATTGCCTACATATTGCTGTGCCATAAGGACCCCGAGGCGATCATCGCACAGGCCGAACAGCTAACTGCAGCGGGCGATTGCATGGCGATCCACTTCGATGCGCGTGCAAGCTCTGACGCCTATGACCGGATCCGAACCGCGCTGCGCGAAAATCCCAACGTGGCCTTTGCCGCCAAGCGCATCAAATGCGGCTGGGGAGAATGGTCGCTGGTGCACGCCACGCTGAACGCCGTGAAGGCCGCGGTCGAGGCATTTCCGCGCGCCACGCATTTCTACATGCTTTCTGGCGATTGCATGGCCATAAAAACTGCCGAATACACCCACCGTTTTCTGGACGATCGCGATAAGGATTTCATCGAAAGCCACGATTTCTTTGAAAGCAACTGGATCAAGACCGGCATGAAAGAAGACCGGCTGATCTATCGCCATCATTTCAACGAACGCACTCAGCCCAAACTGTTTTACACCGCCTATGAGATGCAGAAGCGGTTTGGTCTGACGCGGGAAATTCCCGAAGATCTGCAAATCATGATCGGCAGCCAGTGGTGGTGCTTGCGCCGCCGCACGGTTGAGATGATCCTGGACTTCTTGCGCCAGCGACGAGATGTGATCCGGTTTTTCTCAACCACATGGATCCCGGACGAGACCTTCTTTCAGACGCTGGTACGCCACCTGATTCCGAAGGGTGAGATCGAAAACCGCACACCGACTTTCCTTATGTTTTCTGACTATGGAATGCCGGTCACATTCTACAACGACCACTATGACATGCTTTTGGGGCAGGATTACCTGTTTGCTCGTAAGATCAGCCCCGAAGCGCACGAGCTTAAAGATCGCCTGGGGTCGCTTTATGCCAGCGAGGGCATTGATTTTCCGGTCTCGAATGAAGGGCCTAACCTTTACGCATTTCTGACCGGACGCGGGCGGATCGGTCGCCGCTTTGGGCAACGCTTCTGGGAATCCGGTCGGGCCTTGGGCCCTGAACGCGAGCTTTTCGTGATCGTGTGCAAGAAATGGCATGTTGCCAAACGGCTGGTCAGTCAGATCGCGTCTGAGACGGATATCCCCTGTGTTGAGTACCTGTTTAACGAAGAGGACACCTACCTGCCCGACTTGGGTGGGATAGAAGCGAGCCTTACCAAGCGGTCACGCCATAGGCGGGCGGTTGTACGCATGCTGTTTGACAGTTTCCGGTCGGATCAATTGGTTCTGTGCCTCGACCCAGCCAATTTGGATGTGCTTGAAGATTTCTGCGGGGATCAGGCCAAAACCCATGTGCTTGAAGTCGAATGCGAGTATTCCGACGACTATCTTATCGGACATGCCCGCCGCGTCGGGCTGGCGGGTGAAAACAGCCCGAGGGAAAACGTAGCGCGCCTAGTGCCGACGCTGCGAAACGATCTGAGTTATGAATCGCAACAGATCCGAGCGGCGCGGATTGAGAATTGTTTGCGTCTGCGGGAAACGGCCGACCGCAGTGAAAACGAAGCCGTCATCTCAAGGTTCCTTGGCGTGAATCAGGAAAAGGCCAGCGCCGTGATGCGCCTAGATTACCTCTTCCTCGATTAGGCAGAAACTCTGCGCGACAAACGAAAAATGGCTCTGGCAGGGTACGCGCCGTGCACTGATTCAGACCGCAGCCGACCCAAGCATCAACGCCATTGAAATCAAACTCATAGTATTCGTGATTTTTGTCTAAAAATCGGATATTGTTCGGCCAATTGGGCCGATTTGTTCATACTTTTTAAATCAACAGATCAGCCTCGATCAGAGAAAAAGCTCCGACCCGGGTGGTCTTTGTTGCGCGAAGATAAGTTCCCACCCGAACAACAAACAAACATTCTGCTGGTCGAAATTCAAAATTTGAAACGCAGCTCCGGGGGGACATAGTTTTGACCACAGACCAAATTGCCAATGCCAGATCATACATCCCAAATGACGCAGACTGGAGCCAGATTTACAAAGTGCTGCCCGGCGAGGCCGAAGTGGCCGAGCCTGCTGTTATCAACCCTCATTTCGAGTGTATCGAGGTAACCGGAAACACGGTCCTGCCCGCGAACGGCATGTATGTTGTGTTGCGTGGTGTCGTTCAATTGCGGCAAAACGGCCACCCTCTGGCCAGCGCAGATGTGGGTGATTATTTCTACGAAGAACATCTTCAGATCTCGGATATCCCTGTCAGCCTCGAAGCGCTTGCGCTGGACGGAACCCGGTTGGCATACCTGTCCAGCGAGAGCTGGCGGAATATACCCAAAGACATCAGAAAACGCTGTTTCGCTACAATGTTCGGCGACCTTGTCAGTGTACAGTTGGAGAATTTCCAGCAGCCGATCAATTGTTGCAGCGTGACGGCTGCCGCGCTCAGCATGTCGGCTCTGGGTTTCAGCTGCGAGGTGAATGACATATTCCGCGAATGCGCGCTGCCGTCATCCTTTGTGGTGAATGACGGCATCTCGTTGGGTGAACTGTTTGACGTCGCCTGCACCTATATTCATTCGCAAGGGCTTAGGGACCGGGTTCAGGTTCAGGCCTATTTCATGGACGAAGACACAACAAGCGTGCCGCTGCTGCTTGAGGCAATCGACGAGTCCAATCAGTTGGGCGGAGAAAACGATATTCTGGTGGCGAATTTTCAAGTCGGCGTCGCCCATGGCAAAGAAAACATGCCGGGCGGACATTTTGCCGTCATTGCCAAGTGCAACCCAAGCACCGGGCTGATCCACATGATGGATGTGCATCCAGAAAAATACGGCAAGCTTTGGGTCACTACGATCGAACGGCTGTGGAAGGCCATGTCGGACCGTGACGGAACCTCGATGCGGTCTCGTGGCATACTGCGGTTCTCGGCGCGTGCCGCGGTCAAAACCCATCTGAAAACGTTCAAACAGCGGTGCAACTATGTCGACAGTACGCTCTATTTGGCAAAAGACCCAAAGAAGCGCCGCAACCTGTTCCGTCGGGCCACACCCAATATGAACTCACTCGGTGTGTTGGCGGAAAGTTTGGCCATTCACGGCGACAACCGCGTGGACGAGGATGAGCTTTTGCGGGCCACCGAGGCGTCGTTCACAGAAGCTGTCAGCCGGGTCGCCACCGCCAAAGACATGCACGAGATGGCGGAAAAATACCTCAGCCAGTCTGAAAACGTGCATTTGGGCAGTACGTTCCAAAGCTTTGCAACCCGCAAGGACAGATCGATCCAAACCCCGCAGGATTGGTTCAAGGAACAGCTAAAGAGCCTGAATACGAACAAAGATCGTCACCTGATGATCAATATCGACTTCAACCGCGTCACCGGGATTGAAGCAATCCGCCCACCGGAAAACGTCTATCGGGAAACTGCCCTGCTGGAAGAGTTCTGGTGTCTTTGCATCGCCTATGACGAAGACACAGATGTTGTCACCATTGTCGACATGAGCCCCGCGACCTCTCAGGTCTGGCAAGCGCCACGCGGCAATATTTTCCGCGGGTTGCGCGATCTGGAAGACCCCGCATTGGTGATGATCGAAGAAATCGACCCGCCCGAGGACCCGAGCGATGTTGTCAGTATTCTCAAGCACAACACGATGGTTCTGTTTTATGAGGATGAAGACCCCTGGTCCTATATGCTGCGCAGCATTCTGTCGAATATCGGCGCGACAACCGTCAAGCAGATCGACGTAGGCGGACGCGATCCCAATATGATCAGGATGCGGCGGCAATTGGTAACGCTTGGTGAACGACCGGACGTGCCGTATTTGTTTTTCCAGGGCGAATGCATCAGTAAAAGCGAAGAGCTGGAAGACATCGTGGACATGATCCGGGCCGGTGAATTGCAGGCCAGGATGCGCCAGGAAGGGCTGCCTGTTTCCGAACTGAACGAAACCCCAAGCCTGGAAAAGAACCCGTTCGGCTATCCCAAAGGGGTGATGAATCAGGTCAACGCGGGCAAGCGCAACGTATTGTTGTGTGCTTGCGGCTCGTCTGCAGCAGACAAAATCCCTGAACTTGTCGAGCGCATCGTCGATGCCGGGCACAATGTGAAACTTATCCCCTCAGTCTCAGCCGAAAAGTTCTTCCGCGATTTCGGGGCGGAGAGGATCGACGCCAAAATTACCCACAATGACTATTACCGCGACGATGATGAGTGGAATTTCCGCTATATGAAATTCGACATGCCAGTGCGGGCTTCGCATCTGGCGCTGTGCGACTGGGCCGATTGCGTCATCGTGGCTCCCATCACCTGCAACACGATGGGCAAGGTGGCCAACGGTATTGCTGACAACCTTCTGACCTCAGTCTTTGTGGCGTGGCAGTACCAGAAGAAACCGGTGATCCTTTGCCCCGCTTGCAATACGAATATGTGGAACAACATCACTACGCAGAACAATGTCGAAAAGCTGAAGACGCTGGGCGTTGATTTCATCGGGCCGCGCGAGGGTCGCCTGTCAAACGGGCGGATGGGTATCGGAATGATGGCAACTCCGGACCAGATCATGGAGGCTTTGGCCGACGCCTTCGAGGAGTTGGACGATCAAAAATACCGTGTTTGCAAATGGGCGCGCGAAGCTGCCGCCGCCGATGACATCAACGAATGGAAGCGGGTGTTCCGCGCCATCGACGAAGATATTGTCGGCATCAACATCGTGGACGAGGCCCATGGTGATTCATTGCTACATTATGCAGCCGGTGGTGAAGGTGAGTTGAACGAAAGCGGTCACAATCTGGGCAAGCCGGATTACGAGGCTGCGCAGAATCTGATCGACCGCGAGATCGACGTCAACATCGTCAATGACCACGGGTTTACGGCCTTGCACGTGGCGGTGATGAACAAAGCGCCCAGGATGGTGGAAATCCTGCTGGGGGCAAAGGGCATGGATGCAACATCATGCATCGAGTTTGTCCAGGGCATGACAATCGAACCCGAAATCCAAGCCATGCTGGACGCCTGGGCACGCGATCATGACGTGAAGATCGCTGAACCAGAACAGGGGCGCGACGAGAGCTTTGTGGCCGTGCAAGAGCCAACATATCTTTATTTCACCTACGGTTCGCTGAAACAGGGATTCCCGAACCACGCCGCGCACAGCAAAGTTCTAAACGACTTCGTGGGTCCGGCCCGCACCCGGCAACCCATGCCGCTGATCGTCCCGAACGAGCCATTCTGTGACAATCCGAACTGCGGATACCTGCACCGTATGGCCACGCTTGTGGATCAACAAGGTATGGGCAAACAGGTCAGTGGTGAGGTCTATCGCGTGACGGAATCCGGCTTGCACGAGCTGGATAAGCTGGAAGGTTACCACGGCCCAAACTCATCTGAAAACGTGTATATCCGCAAGAAGATCAATGTGGTTGTGAACGGCGTGATGAAGCCCGCATACGCCTATGTGATCGCAGACCCACAGAAATACCTGAAGAACTTGCGCGATGGTACTTCAGAGATGGTCAGCGATTACACGCTGGACATGGCGCAGGGCGAGCCAAAACCGGGGTTTGAACCTGTAGCTTAACCGTCTTGTGTGATGATCGGCGGCGATTCATGGCTTTCCTTCAGGCTAAGGTTATAAGCCGTGATCGTCACCATGCACAGCAGCACAAATGGCCAGAAACTTGCCTTGGGAATAAGGTTGTCCCGGTAGTGGATGATCCGCAGCGACGGCACCGCCTCGGAGGCGAATAGATAGGTGTTGATCGAGACTGCCAGCAGCATGAAATACATCAGAAAAAAGAACGACTCCATGTAGATTACGGGCGAGCCGGCAAAGCCTTCGCGCAGCTGCACGTGCGCCAGCAGGATCACAAAGAACAGAACCGAACAGGTGCCGATCACGCTGGACGTGCTGAAATCATGCCTCTCGGCCAAGCCCTCGCGGCGGGTGACTGTCATGACCGCACCGAACAGCAACATCATCACAACGAGCAAAGGGACCATATGAACGATAAACGCATTGCCAAAATTGCGTTTGATGACGAAATTATAGTGCAACTCGGGCGCGTTAGTTTGATACGCATTCTGTCCGATGCCCAGCGTTGTATCCAAATTTGACAGCTTGTAGTCGAAATAAGTGTTTTCCCGTTCCCAGGTACCCATCACGATCTGATTGTCGATTCCAAAAATATCGTCCGGTCCGGTCGCTGGATATGCCTCGAAATCAGGAACCAAAGCGACGGCGTCGTCAAACGATGCCGGCCAGAACCGCACCCAGACCGTTTTGTGATCAAAGGGGTAGCTTGTGTAATCAAAGCTCTGGCGCAGGGTTTGTTCGAAATACCACCCAATCAGAACACCGTCAGGCTGCGGCAGTCGATACGCCTCGGCAATCAGGCCGCTTGCGGTGTCCACCGCCTCGGGCAGAAGAAATCCGACCTCGCCCTCTGCCGGGATAATCTTATCATGCTCGCCCGTCTTGTAGTGCTGCCAGATATAGCCCGTGACCTGAACATCACTGGCCCCCATAAAGTTGAATGACTTTATGAATATCCCTGTCCGCACGTAGTAGTCTGGAACAACATCCAGTTTACCCAGATATGAGTCTACGGCGGCCTGATCTGGCAACTGCGTCGGATCACCTTCGAAATGGTTCAGTTCGATCCATAGTTTCAGCAAAAGACCTGCCAACCCTAGGGTCAGCAGGCCAGAGATAAGCCAAACCTTCTTCTCGACGCTCATTCAGCCCCCTGCCTGTTCCGTCAGAAAATCAGCGCGCCCCAGCAGGGATTGAGTAATTCCCATCTCGGCAAACTCGGCTTGAAGGGTGGTAAATCTCTCATGTTCGCTTGGCACGATACCCTTTTGCCCGCATTCCGCCAGAAAGCGCGTCTGGCGGATGGACAAATTAACCAGTGGCAAAGGTTCCCCGGCCGTAAAGGCCGCCAGCCCATCCGCATAGTCATTTGCAGCTTGCCAATCACCTCGTGCCAACATGACTGCGCTGGCATCGGGGTAGAAGTGCAGATGGCTATGACCGACACATCCTTCCGCAATGATTTCGGCCCCCAAATTCAACAGGTGTATTTGCTCGTCCGGGTCAGTTTCGGCCATCGCCAGAGCCGACAAGGCCTTGGGCCCCACAAAATTCCGACCATGTTCCAATGCAATCTCAACCGCACGGCGGCCCGTTTCCAAAGCCTGATCCATTTGCCCGGCATAAACCTGGGTGCGGGCGAGATGTTCCAACGCCTGCGCCTCTAGCCGCTTAGCCCCCACACGCTCGGCGATCTCGGCCGAAACCCGGAATGCCTCAAGCGCCTGATCAAGATCGCCCAAAAAGGTATCGGCCACACCCAGGCAGGTCTGAGCCACACATTCGGGCACAAAAGCAAAATACTTCTGCGAAACTTCGATGGCTTCGTTTGCGTCTGCGCGCCCTTGTTCGACATCCCCCATGTAACTGCGCGCAACGCTCAGGTTGTGCAGATTGGCCGCCAGGTCCCGAACCAGACCCTTTTCGCGCGCCCGATCAACCGCCTGCGTGTAGAACCCAGTCGCTGTCCTCATTGTGGCCTTCATGAAGTTGGCATCACCAAACCCGCTGAGCGCCCCCACTTCAAGGCGCACGGAGTCCAGTTTGCGGGCCAAAGTAAGCGCTCGTTCGTTGGCGCTCAACGCTTCCTTGTCTCGGCCCAAGGGGAAATACACGTTGCCGCGCACATAGTTGATCTGGGCCACGTCCCGTTCGGAGCCAGCACGCTCGGCCGCAGCTTCAGCCGTATCCAGCGCCTCAAGCGCGTCCTGATACAAGCTGGCCTGTCGCGCAGCCTGTGCAAGACCAATATGCGCCCGGCTGATTTGCTCATCTGTCTCTGCAAGTCGCGCTGCGTCTCGAAATTCCTGCAAGGCTTCGTTGGACAAACCCTGCAGCCGGTGCGTCTCACCCCGTGCACACAGCAGGTCAAACCGGACGCCTGCGGGCGACGGCAGTTCCAAAGCACGTTCGATCAACGGGCTGGCGTCGTCGAACCGGAACGCGTGGATCAGCTTGTCGGCAGCTTCAAGATAGGCTTGCGCCGCATTGTTGGCACCCGCCCGGTCCAGATGCTGCGCGCGCAGGGTTGCATCACGATCTTCGAACCATTTGGCCGCCTGGCGATGCAGGCGCGCGCGCTCGGATTTGACCAACGTAGCATATGATCCATCCCGGATCAGCGCGTGGGCAAACATCAGATCAGCCCCGGCCTCTCGGATCAGGGCCGAACGGATCAGATTGTTGGTGTCCAGATGCCCTTCCCCGAGAATGTAATTCAGAACCTCGGGTGAGAACCTCTGCCCCAGCACTGACGCCGCCTGAATGGCGGTGCGGCTGGCGCGGTCCAGCGCATCCAAACGCGACTGGACGATGCCTTGAATGCTTCCAGGCACGGTTTCCTGCTTGAGAATGTCAATGTTGCGCAGCAACTGTTCCAGAAAAAGCGGGTTGCCACCCGCACGTTTGACACAAGTTTCCAAAAGCTCGGGGTCGATGGCCGTAAACTCCTCGACCAATTGCCGTGCCTGATCTTCCCCCATCGGTGCCAATTCCAACTTGGAGACAAGCGCGCCATCCGTGGCTGTTTGCCAGTCTCGGTCGATCGGGTCTCCTTCGACCCGGCTGGTCATCATCAAGACGCAGGGGATTTGCCGCGTTGCTGCGGCGATATGTGCGCAGGCTGCAAGAATGTCGGGTGACGCCCAATGGATATCTTCGATCTGGATCAGCAAAGGCGCGTCCTGACTGCGGGCAAGCAGCAACTCATCAATGACCTGCCTGCGCCCACGCAACCGGGTCTTGTTATCCATTACGGCATAGACCTCAGCCAAACCGGGATCCTGCTCAAGTTCAAGCAGTGCGTTGAGATGCGCGGCGTTCGAAGGGCTGACCCAGCCTTTGGCGATCGCGTCTTTGGCCAGGGCCGTACCTGTTTCCGCGCCATCCGACGGATCAAGGCCCAAAACACTGCGGGCCACGGTCTGAATAGCCGAGTGCCCCTCGCGCGCTCCGAAATCCATAACCACGCCATTGTGGGTTGAATAGGACAGGCTCTTGGCCAACTCGGCCACCTGTTCGGACAAATGCGTCTTGCCGATCCCAGGCTCACCCAGCACCACATGAACCTCGCCTTCTCCGTGTCGCTTGCATCGGTCAAATGTCGCCGAAAACAACGACATCTCGCGGTCGCGCCCGATGAACTTATGTCGTCTTGTCCGAATGTTCCGGGCCAAACGGTCCAAGCGCCAGACTTCGACAGGGTCATTCAGGCCTTTTATCGCCTGCACACCAATAGACTCGCCCACGAAAAGCGGACCCAGAGCGCGTTGAATGTCATGTGAAACCAATGTTTCACCGCCCTTTGAAATATCGGTCAAGCGCGAGGCCAGATTCACCCCGTCTCCGGTGACGGTATATTCCGTATGCGCCAAGCTGCCTGTTGTACTGGCAATGACCTGACCCGAAGCGATACCGATATGACAAGACAATGGTGGCGTCAGTGTTGGCAATACCGCATGTATCTCGGCCGCTGCTCTGGCCGCCCGTTCTGTATCGTTGGTATGTGAGATAGGTGCACCGAAAACCGCCATGACAGCATCGCCGATATGCTTGTCTATGCGCCCGCCGAATTTCTCAACCACGCTGTCAACTTTGCCAAAGAACTGGTTGAGCAGCGCGTGCAGATCCTCGGCATCCAAACCACTGGACATTTCTGTAAACCCCGTGAGGTCAACAAACATCACAGTCACTTGGCGCCGTGCAGGTTCAATTGGATCGGAGGATTCAGATGCCTCGGACGTTTCCGTAACGTCGAGTTTTTCTATAGCACGCAGCAACCGCCGACGATCCCCGACCGCAGTTACCCCAATTTCTATAAGATCTTCAGCCGTCAAATCTGGCAGTATGGAAAAATCGATCTTGTTATCTAGGAAGGCCTGCGCGTAGTCAGATAATCCAATTGCGCTTAGCCACTTGCTCAGGTCCCGAGACATGTTGCCCCTCTGAAGTCCCCTTACTTCAACTTTATTCCTAACATGGGTTTCAGGGTTGAGTCTGCAAAAACCAAATTAATTTGCGTATATGTCTATATTTATCCAAGTTTGCTCCGTTGGATTTGTGTCTTCAAACATCGGCGGGACGCAAATTTGAACGCAATATTCTTGGCACGTCAGCAACCATCAAACCGTTTGCATGGATTCGACTTAAAGCCGCCTTTGGTACACGTCGCGGGTCAGTGTTTAAGCCCTGCTAAATTGCCGGTTCAGATATCCAATATGCTTTCGCTTGAGGGGTTTTCCCATCCGTCCTTTGAACACACCTTGTAACCCTGTGCACGACCGTCCGCCAAAATGCTTCAAATTTTCGAGTTCTTTGTTAATAGTATATATGAATTTGTTTACCAGTGAGGGCTCGTTGAATTCACTAACCAGAATAACACGAGGGATAAGTGTCGCCTTCAAGGACGGTCGAGTGAAAGGCTTACTTGCCTTCACAATCGGAATGATTTTGTGGGCTTCGGTCTTCTACCGCTTTGTCGAAGGATGGAGTTGGCTTGACTCCATCTACTTTTCTGTCGTGACGATTTCGACCGTAGGCTTTGGTGACTTTTCACCTGAAACTGCGGCGGGAAAGATATTCACGATGGTATACATCATTGTGGGCCTCGGCGTCTTCGTGACTGCGGCAACCACGGTCGCGGACACGATCTTGTCTCAAAGCGACGAGAAAAAAGAGAAATAGCCGTATCGTCCCCGGCTAAGCAAATCCTCGTGCTGACGAGGCGTCAACATGACGACACAGGCTCTGACCGGGATTCATACGTGTCTTCAAAATGATAGGTGACCCCCAAAGGTCAAAAAAATACACATATAGTGTTTTTTTGAATGTAATATTCAAAAAAACGGATAGCGGAGGGATGGAATGGAAAAGACTCAGGACGCCAAAATTGTCGACCTCGCAATACGATTACTCTTTCTCGGATTATTCCTCTATAGCGCGCTGGTCATGGTTGCGCCGCTTGCCAGCGTGGTCATCTGGGCCACGATCCTGTGCGTCGCACTTTATCCTGTTTTCGATTGGTTGCAGTCCAAGCTGGGCGGGCGGAAGAAACTTGCAGCAACAATCCTGGTGTTGCTGGGTCTTGTACTAACCCTTGGTCCGGTGGCAACGGCGGTATCGGGCGCTGCAGAGCTTGGGTCCGAGTTTGCAGAACAGGCTGACAAAGGTGAGTTGAAAATTCCACCTGCGCCAGAGGGTATCAAAGAGCTACCTCTGGTTGGAGGCAAGATTGCCGACGTTTGGGGGATGTTCGAGCGGAATTTGGACGGAGCGTTGGCGAAATACGGCGCGCAGATCCTTGAGATCACAAAGTCCCTTTTCGGTAAGGTTCTGGGAATCGGAATTGGGCTGTTGGGACTTGCTCTGTCCGTTTTGATCATGGGGGCGTTGTTCAGCCCTGGACCAACTATGGTTCAAGGTTTGCAACGTTTTGCGAACCGTGTTTTCGCACCACGTGGCGGGGAATTCGTCACTCTGGCTGGAGCAACGATTCGAAACGTAACAAAAGGCGTGATCGGCGTGGCGGCCATTCAGGCGGTCGTCGTCTGGATATTGCTTGTGCTGTTCGGGATCAACTCGGCCGCGACGCTGGCATTTGTCTGCCTGATACTTTCGATCATCCAGATTGGCCCCGGCTTGGTTCTTCTGCCGGTGATCATATACGCATGGAGCTCGATGTCCGGCGGCACCGCCTTGATCTTCACGATACTGGCCGTTCCCGTCACAATAATGGATAGCTTCCTAAGACCCGTGTTCATCTCGAAAGGGCTCGAGACACCCATGCTGGTGATCCTCATCGGTGTTCTTGGGGGCATGATGGCTTATGGCTTGATCGGTATTTTCATGGGGCCGGTTCTGTTCGCTGTCTTTTACGAGCTGTTCAAAGTCTGGATTGATGCTTCGCCCGAAGCCGAGAGTGCTGCGGCAGGAGAAGCAGAATGAGAAAGACGATATGGACCACGCTGGGCATCATCCTGATCTTCCTCGTCTGGTACCTCGTCGCCGACCGAAAGACGCCATTTACTGGAAACGCCAGAGTAAAGGCCGTCGCGACCCAGATCGTTCCTCAGGTCACCGGAACAGTCACCGAAGTCCTTGTTGCAAACGGTCAGGTCGTCTCGGCAGGGGAAATACTGGTTCGGATTGATCCCAGGCCGTATGAAATCGATCGCAACAAGGCAGAAGCTGATCTGGAAGCAGCCACGCAGGAAGTTGGTGCATCTTCGGCAGAGGTGAGTGCCGCGCAGGCCAAACTGGCGCGGGCGCAAAGTGATCTCGACACGATGCGCATTCAAACCGAACGTGTGTTTGCCCTTGAAAAGAAAGGGTTGATCGCCGTCTCAAAGGCTGATGACGCACGCGGGCAACTGGCCGAGTCTGAAGCAAACTTTGAGAATGCCAAAGCTGATCTGGAAAAAGCCAAGCAAAGGCTGGGCGATGACGGTATCGAAAACCCGAAAATTCAGCGCGCATTGGCCGCTTTGGCAGACGCAGAACTGAACCTTGAATGGACGGAACTGCGCGCACCAGCAACAGGTGTCATATCCAATCTGCTGATCGCCCCTGGTACATATGCACGATCCGGTCAGGACCTGTTGACGTTTTTAGATGCAACCGACGTCTGGATCGAGGCGTACTTTACCGAGAACAACATCGGCCGCGCTTCGGTGGGATCGCCGGTTGACGTCGTGTTGGACATGCACCCCGGCAAGATTGTTCCCGGCGTGATTGAGAGCTTCAGCGCAGCCGTCTCACTCAGCGGTGGGGATGAACCGGGTCAGTTGGCCAGCCCACCAAGCACCAAGGGCTTTCTGCGTGAACCAGAACGGTTTCCCGTACGGATAGTTCTGCCGGGATATGAGGCTGGAGACGCTGAAGATGATCTTCGCTTCCAGCTCAACGGACAGGCCGATGTGATCATGTATCTCAGCGACAATTCCCTGCTGAACATGGTCGGCCGGACCTATATCCGTCTGGTTTCAATCCTGTCCTATGCGTATTGAGGACCGAAACTCGGTTATGCGACTGGCGCTGGGTGTGACTGGCGTCTTCGCCTTGGGCCTGTTTCTGGGGTGGCCACTTGCCGTGGTCGGGTCGGTTTTCACAGCCCTGTTCCTTCAGGCACCTGCAGCACTACCGTTGGCAGCCTTCGGAAAACTGTTCATTTTTTCGATTGGATTGATGTTCATTTCCTTCTTTCTGTCGTCTGTGCTTGCACCCTATCCTCTCGTGTTCCTCATACTGGTGGCCATCGGAATAATCCTGTCCTTCATGTGGTCGGTTTCCGGAGCAGGCGTTCTGCCCGGTGTCATCGCTCTTATGGGCGCATTGATGATTCCAAACCTTGTTTTACAATCCCAGGATTTGGCGTTGGTGCTTGTGTTCTGGATACCGTTGAACCTGCTATTTGCAGGGTTTGTTTCAACGTTGATGTTTGTTCTGATACCATCGACCCCGCAAACGGCATCGGGCAGCAAAGCCGCAGCATCGACAGATTTTGACCCTCATCGACGAATTGTCAGAATGTCGCTTGTAACAGTGCCCTTTGCTTTGGCATTCTTCGTATCTGGTGCCTCAGCTTTGCTGGTTTTGTTTTTTGTGGCCCTTCTCAGCCAACAACTCGCAGCAATGCCTGCAGCAGGAAAAACCGTGGCAAAGGCGATGCTCACGTCAAACCTGCTCGGAGCCGCAATATCAATCATTTGTTATGAGATTAACGTCATAGCCCCAGTCATTCTGACATCAATTCTGCTTTGCTTTTTCTTTTGCTTGGCACTTGGTGCTCTTGGAAAGTCCCAATTCCCTCTGGCCGCAGCAGCCGGGTCTGCAATTACAACAGCGTTGATTGTGTATGGTGGATCAATTGCACCATTCTCCGACGAGGCAGATGTCAAAAGCATTACGCGCGTTCTGCAGGTCGCCAGCGCTGCGTTCTTTGTAATCGCAGCCTATGTCGTAGTAGATGAGTTCTGGCCGGAAAAGAAACGTCAGACCGTTTGAGCAACCTAGCTTCGTGTTGGTCTCGGGAATGTGACTAGTCGTATTTGCGTCTGTTGTCCTGAGCTTCGGCGGCTCGGTTCATGGCTTGAAGTGTTGGCCCAGTAGTATTTTGGGTTGTTTTTTTGTGTTTCTGACGCTGTTTACGTGATTAGGGTTTGCACCTCTGAGCTTCGGGTTACGAGGCTGACGGTG